>JAHQWC010000086.1 GCA_019634025.1 Vampirovibrio sp. | reverse complement strand
GCATGCAGTTCCCGGGCCAAGGCGCTGGCCAAATCGAACCGGAACCCATCCACATGCATCTCCAAAATCCAGTACCGCAGGCTGTCCATAATAAGTTGCAATACCCGGGGATGCTTCATGTTCAGGGTATTTCCACACCCCGTAAAGTCTTCGTAATACCGTAAATCCTCTCCATACAACCGGTAATAAGCGCTGTTATCAATGCCACGAAACGAGAGGGTTGGTCCTAACTGGTTGCCTTCGGCGGTGTGGTTATACACCACATCTAAAATCACCTCCACGCCTTCGGCGTGGAGGGCACGCACCATGGTTTTAAATTCTCGAACCTGATCCGTTTTACCCGGACGTGAGGTAAACCGGGGATCCGGCGCAAAGTAGGACAGCGTGTTGTATCCCCAGTGGTTGCTCAAGTCTTTTTCGTGTAAAAAGTGCTCGTTCACCCGGTGATGAATCGGCAAGAGTTCTACCGCTGTGACCCCCAAACTTTTCAGGTGTTCAATCACCGGCTTCGTCGCCACACCCGCATACGTACCTCTCAAATTCTCCGGCACCTCGGGATGCTGCATCGTCAGATCTTTGACGTGAGTTTCATAAATAACAGTCTTGTGCCAAGGTATATTGGGCCGCGTATCTTCCCCCCAGGTAAATGAAGGGTCAATAACAGCGCATAAGGGGGCATGAGCCGCACTATCTTTGGGATCAATCGTTAAGTCCTGCTTGGGGGCGCCAATACGGTAGCCAAACATGGCGTTATGCCATTTCATCTGCCGAATGATAGATTTGGCGTAAGGATCTACCAGGATCTTATGGTGGTTAAACCGGTGCCCGCCATAAGGATCATACGGTCCGTGAACCCGATAACCGTAAACTTGCCCAGGCCGCACATCCGGCAGATAACAGTGCCAGACATGATCGGTATACTCAGTCAGAGTAATTCGAGTAGATTCTTTCCGCGATGTCGCACTATCAAACAGGCACAAAACCACCTGAGTGGCATGTTCGCTAAAAATGGCGAAGTTAACGCCTTTACCATCCCAGGTAGCGCCCAACGGATAGGGATTGCCAGGAAAGACTCTCAAACCATAAACTCCATACGCCTCTATCTCTTATGATGAGAAGGTCACACTGTCTGTCAGCCGGTCGTTTTCATGGATAAAGTCGGTGATAATTTGTGAAGACTGAATATGTTGTACCGTTTTCACATAATCATCCAAGTGCCAGACCCCCCGGTCATCCCGGTGGTTGTTATACACATCATACCCCAACGGACTGGTTTCGTTGAGGGTGCCTAAAGACCTAAGAATGTATTCAATATGGGTCTCCCCATCCACCGCCTCATTCCACACGTCTTCCAGATAAATTTCATACCGGGGAACCGTCTCATTAAACCAGTCCCGTAGCCGGTTCATCCGAACATACCCATCTTCTGAAGAGGTCAGGATATCGGCAACGCCTCGTTTGAAAGTCTGCTCGTCCATCATGTCATTTTGCCACCAAAGGGTAGTGGCCTCAAATGGACATTGCCCTCTGTTGGCGCTATGCTAATGGCGATTGAAGTCGGTCCGCTTGATTCATGCAGAAAAAGCCGACACTCTAAGTCAATGCAGTCACAAAGCAACGAACCTCAATAAAGGAAATCCGCCGTCATGAAAAATGCCGGATCTCAGAATGCAAATCCTCTTTTAGATGTGCAAAACCTACAGGACCACCGAGAGATTGATCTGCAACGCGTCGGCGTCAGTCGAGTGATGGTGCCGATGAACGTGGTGCAAAAAAACGGTAACCTGCAGCCTGTCACCGCAAAAGCCACCATGAGCGTTGGCTTAGGGAAAGCTTATAAAGGCACCCATATGTCCCGGTTTATCAGCCAGCTTACCGAATGGAGCAAAGACAAGCACCTCTCCCTAGATTTACAGGATTTTCTGGCCGAAGCCAAAGAACGCCTGAAAGCGCCCAGCGCTCAAATCCAGCTAGACTTTCAGTATTTTATCGACAAAAAAGCCCCAGTCACCGGCATTAGCGCCCCTATGGCCTATGCCTGTCGGTTTGATGCTTCCTTGGGAGCCACAGCGACTGACTACGACTTTATGTTAGGCGTCACCGCCCCCATCTCTACCTTGTGCCCTTGTAGCAAGGCCATTTCTGATTACGGCGCCCACAACCAGCGGGCAGAAATCCGAGCCGAGGTTCTGATTGATACCCAAACTCCTCATCCCATGATCTGGATTGAAGATCTGGTAGAAGCCTTGGATACCTGCGCATCGTGCCCGGTATTCCCCTTCTTAAAACGAGAAGATGAGAAGTGGGTGACAGAACGTCAGTATGACAACCCCAAGTTTGTAGAAGATGTCATGCGCGACGCCATTGCACTCCTGAGGGAGTTTCCCGGCGTAAAGAGCTTTAATCTGGAAGTAGAGGCCCTGGAAAGTATCCACGGCCACAATGCCTGGTGCGCACACCAAGAAGAAAACGGTGCCCGCCAGGAAAACTTTGTCCGCTGATGATATCCATCACCAAGAAAACCCAGTTCTCCGCAGCTCATTTTTACTGGAACTCAGATTATTCTGAGACTAAAAATGAGCAGATATTCCATGCCTGCAGCAACCGACACGGCCATGGTCATAACTATGAAGTCTATGTAACGGTTGCCGGGGAAATTGACCCACAAACCGGTATGGTGGTGAACTTAAAAGACCTGAAAGAAATCCTGCAGACCCAGATACTGGATCCTCTGGACCATAAACACCTGAACCATCAGGTCCCCTTTTTTAAGGATCGAATCCCCACCCTCGAAAATATAACTTATTACCTTTGGGATGCCTTATCTCCGGATGTTTCGGATTTAGGTCTCCAACTACAAACCCTAAAAGTGGTAGAAAACCACAGACTGTATGCTGAGTACTCTGGCCCCCAAAAACGCCTGGCCCAACTGCACAAGAGGGAGAGCACCCCAATGATTTATAATCCGCCTGAAGCACCTCACATCACCTCTATTCCCCAGACTGAGGTCACGCCTGAAGATACATTGCCGGTTGATCGAATTGTCCACTTAACCTGTCGGTACGATTTTTCTGCCAGCCACCGACTGTTTAACCCGGAATTTAGTGATGAGCAGAACGAAGAAGTTTTCAAACAGTGCAATAATCCCAATGGCCATGGACACAACTATGAACTGGACGTAACGATTGCCGGAACCCCCACTAAAGAAACCGGTATGGTCATGGACATTATGGACCTGGATGAGTTGGTGAACCAACACATCATCCGCCACGTGGATCACAAACACCTAAACCTGGACGTAGATTTTTTTGAAGGTGTGATTCCCACAGCAGAAAACATTGTGGCGGTGTTTTGGCAAAAGTTAAAGAACCAGTTGCCAAAAGGTATACGCTTATATCGGCTCAAGCTCTATGAATCCAAAAATAATACGGCCGAATATTACGGTGAAACTGCCGCGACTGAAAGCGAGCTTCTTCATGCCTGAAGTACCTCTAAAAGGCCAGATTGCCCTGATTACTGGCGCCGGCTCCGGCATAGGCAAAGCCATTGCCACAATACTAGCCGGGCAAGGCGTTAACCTTGTATTAAATGGGCGAAACCACCAAAAGCTTACTGAAACAGCCGAAACCATAAAGCAAAGCCACCCAGGTGTAGAGATCTTACTGGCGCCAGGAGATGTGACCCAAAGCAGCAAAGCCGAATCGCTGATCACCCAAACCATAGACGCCTTTGGCCGATTGGACATTCTGATTAATAATGCCGGCATCTCAGGCAAAATTGCGCTTTTACAAGAGATTTCTGTTGAAGAAATTGACCGAACCCTTGCCACAAACCTAAATGCGCCAATTTACTTGATGAGATCCGCTATTCCGGTGATGGTACGCCAGCAGCAGGGCGTGATTATTAATATCAACTCTATAGCCGGAAAAACCGCCTTCCCTTACTGGAGCGTGTATGACGCATCCAAATTCGGTTTACGAGCCATGACTGAAGCAGTAGCTGAAGAACAACGCACAAATAACATCAAGGTCATCGGAATATATCCTGGCGCCGTAGACACCCCTATCTGGCAAGGCATCGAACTGGACAGCCCGCCAGACCCCAAAGGAATGCTGACTTCAGAATCCATTGCAAATGCAGTACTTTTTGCCCTCCATCAACCTTCGGGAACCTATGTCTCTGAAGTCTCAGTATCCCCCCTTCAGCCTGCATTGTAACGTTTTTATAAGGCCTTCAAGTGCCTACAGGGAAAGACGATGGGGAGAAACGTAGTACTTTATATTCAAGTTCTAGTCCTTACGAACGACACTCTTATTGGAAGGGCTCCTTTTGAATCATATGAAGGAGACTGAAGAGGTAACGTAAGGAAAATTGTTTTGAACATTCAGCGTTGCAAACATTGTCGGAAGGTATTTTCTCCTCAAGGCGGAGGAATGGCCTCATCACTCTGCCGGATGTGTTGCGGACTCTGCGAAGATGCTTATCTGCAAATCCATAAGTATGTGAAAGAAATGGAATTTGTCTCTGCCGAACAGGTCTCGGAAGGCGCAAATGTTCCCGTAGAATTTGTATTCGCCTTAATTCAAGAGGGCCGCTTTGGAGACCAAGGTACAGGAAGCACCAATCAAGATGGGTGTTGCGTCAGATGCAGCAAAACATTAAAGCCCACAGAAAGCAGCTTATGTAACCCCTGCAAAGTTTTAGTCTCTCACCAAATGAACAAAAGCGGGCCAACCCCAGCCGCTGTAAGCAGTGGCGCAGCGCCTCAAAGAGCCCCGGCCGCCAGTACCGGAAAACAGTCTCGATATGGTCTTGGACGAAAATAATTAAAGCTAAAGCTTACAAGCATTATCAAGCCAGCGAGTTTCTATAGGGCTTAACCCCATTGAGACTCGCTTTTGGCATTGTTGGTGATACCGTTTCAGCCATTGCTTTTCTGCAGACGTCAATGCTGTTTGAATCATCAGCCGCTTATCAAACGGAATGTAGATGAGCGGATCAAATCCAAACCAACGGGTACCCTCTTCATTCGGGCTGTTGGGCAACTCAACCACCACGTATAAGTTTTCCAGCCGGATCCCCCCCCAGCCCGTCTCATAGAACCCAGGTTCAATGCTGGTCACCATCCCCGGCTCTAATGGTGTTTCTGCCATCCGGTGAATTCCATTGGGACCTTCATGGACGTTGAGAAACGCCCCCACCCCATGGCCGGTTCCGTGGCCAAAGTTTAGTTCTTGATTCCATAAAGCCGATCGGGTAATGCTATCCAGCTGGGCGCCATTAGTACCTTGAGGAAAACGCTGCATGGCGCATTGAATATGCGCTTTAAGAACCAAAGTATAACGCTTTCGCTGTAAAGCATCGGGTTTGCCGATAGCAACCGTTCGGGTGTCATCGGTGGTACCTGCCCAAATATCCGTAAGATATTGGCTACCAGAATCTACTAAGAATAATTCACCTTGTTTTAAACGGGTTTTGGGGCTTGGGGTGCCGTAATGAACAATGGCCCCATTTTTCCCGGTCGCGGAAATGGTGTTAAAGCTAAGGCCAAAGAATCCGGGCTCTTCGCTATAGAACTGCTCCAAAGCTTGACGGAAGGTTTCTTCAGTAACCGGTTGCTTTGCTTTCTGTTGGGTATATAACCACGCCAATGCTCGAACTTTGGCTCGGCTAGAGGCCAGGTTTGCCTGGTACATCCCTGCCACTTCAGCCTGATTTTTCTGAGCTTTCAGCATTTCCACCGGTGATGAAGCTTTGACCAGTTGGCCTTCGGCTTCTAATACCCACTGGCGAGTTGCCAGGGTTGTATGCTTGGCGTCAATCAACACCGATTTACTCGTAGACAGTTTCTTTAGGTGCTCGGTATAACCGTCATACGGCATTATTTCAACGTGCTGTTTAAGAGTTGAGAGGTCTTCCCAGCAAATTCGATCTGAATCGGTAAATAGAAAAGCCTGATCCGGCGTTAAAATTGCGTAAGCCATAAAAACCGGATTATAAGGAATATCTTGGCCCCTAAGATTGAATAGCCAGGCCACTTGATCCAGTTTGGTTACCGGTAAAATCTCTGCGTCGGTTTCAAGCAAAGCAGCTCGGACTCGACTAAGCTTTTTACCCAAAGCCTCTCCACTCACTGCTTCAGGCAAAGCAAAAACACGAGAGCGGATAGGCTCCGGTAGATCCTTCCATAAAGTGTCCACCAGATTTCCTTCAACAGCCTTAAACTGACCACCGCTTTTTTCCATCAGGCCAGTAAGCGCCTCGGCATGCCCTGATGTGACGGTAAGTGGATCTGCACCCAGGATCCAACCTGGATGATCCAACAGCAGGGACTTTAGCTGTTGACTTAGAGTCAGTTGGCCTTTTTGGCCAAGCTTACAGAGACTAAAAAGATCTAATGCCACTTCCAAGTCAGCTTGATCGTGATAACGAGAGTCCACGAACAGCCAGGCATTGTCCATTCCCACCAGGCAATCTCCGGCAGAACCAGTAAACCCTGTGAGCCATTGTCTGCGCATTTTATGGGGCGGCAAGTATTCATTGAGATGCTCGTCTGCTGATGGAACCAAATACAACTGCACACCAGCCTGGACCATCTGATGTCGGAGGTCAGACAATTTTTGCAAGGCGGTTTCTGTCTCGATAACAGTTTTTGGCATTAGTACTCTCTCAACTCTAGATATCTCAACAACATGCGTTTGGGTAATGGTACATAAAATGGGAACACCACATACCGTTCATAATGTGCAACCCGGATAAATGTCGTCAATGGTATATAAATTGTACATTATATAGCTTTTACGCAGGTAGACTTACTCCCAAATCGACATTTTTTGAAACCCAGAAACGACAATGGTTTTCTAAAAACATACTAGAAAGTCAGGCCATTACCATGGATTTTACTGGTATTGGATCCAGGGTAGTGATATAAACAGTTACGATGGGTCAGGTATACACCGTTTATCAATGACTGTATCCTTATAGAGACAAACGCACGCGATATCTCTTTCCATCAAAAACAGATATGGCCTTAATTTATAGATGCCCTTAAAATTTTAGAGTGGGTATTTTAAATTGGTTGTCAACATTTTTTTTGCGCCGGTTTTATATGACCAGCATAAAAACTATTTATAACCCTATTTACCGGTAAACCGTTGATTATCACCCGATAAACCCACACTAGATACGTAAAGGTTGACCTTGATGTCTACAGATTCCACTTCTTCCACCCTCTCACTACAGAACCTTATTCAGTTCTGTCGCAAGAACGTGAAATTGTTTGCCTGGACCACACTGATTATTTGGTGTTGGGTGGCAGTATACGGCGCCTTTGTCTACCGACCCAAATTTACCTCATCCGCCGTGGTGCAGATTAAGGACTCAGCCATCACCGGCCGGTATGTGGAAAATGAACAGTTTTACGCTAAGCAAACCACCACCTCCAACGCCGCCAACCCGGTGCTAAACACCATGGGTTTGCTCCAATCCCAAACCATTTCAGATTACTTATGGCAATACTTTAGCGAAAAGCACCCCGAGGTACTGAAAGACAAGCGAGTTGAAGACCGTAAGGACTGGAATGATTATTTCCGCAAGGGTGAATGGTTTATCAAAGCCAAAAACCAGCCTGGTACTGATTTAATTGCCATTGACCTATCGTGGGAGAACCCCACAGTTGCTAAAGAAGCCCTAGAAATAACATTGCAAGGATTTCAACAGGCCAGCCGGGAGTTTAACCAGACCGAATACCGCCAAAAACGAAACTACCTGATGGACCAAGTGGACGATATCCGAGATCAGTTGGAAGATGTCCGTAATATCAAACGAGACTTTTTGAAACAGTTTAAAACCGCCAATGTCACTCAGGATATTAGCGAACTCTCAAAAACCCGGATTGCGATTGAAAACCAATTAAATCAGGTTAAAGCTCAGGCCCAGGGGATGTCTTCCCAGTTGAGCCGATACCAGAGTATGGTGGGAATGTCCCCAGAGAAAGCCGTAGCTGCATCTGCCATTGGAATGAACGCCACCATCTCCAAGCTAAAAAACGAATATTATTCCCTTTCTCAAACCCATGCATTCTTGAAAACCTCTTTGACAGATAAAAACCCTAAAGTGATGGAAGTCAAAGCCAGAATGGATCAGGTTCAAGCGGATATTGACCGAGAAATCAAACGAACACTAGGTTCTAAAGGCTCTAGTACCAGTAACTTTGAGAACCAGGCCGTAGTAGCTGACGCCACTCGAGGCGCTGTGGTAGATAAAATGGTAACCGCCCAAGCCGAAGCCAGCCGGCTGAACACTCAGGCCAGTGTTTTGCAATCCCGTTTGGATAAGATTAATTCCCAGTTACAGTTACTACCGGAAACGGCCAAAGAACTGCATAAAATTGAAGAAAAAGAGCAGTTTTTAAGCAACAGCCAAGATACTCTACAGAAAAAGTTCTTGGAGGCTCAGTTAAATGAGTCTCAGACCTTGAGCAACGTATTTGTCATCGATCAGCCCAGAATCCCCTCTAAAGCAAGCTTTCCTACCCCACTTCATCTTATCATTCTAGGCATTCTGATGGGAATTTTTGGCGGTATTGGCGCCTTGTTACTGAAGTACAAGTTTAAGGACAATGCACTGCTGACAACGATGAGTGAGCAGCTTCAATTTGAAAAAGTAGTTCAGCGGCCTGATGAAGACATGATCGACGCAACAGGATTACGTCGCCTGTCACCGCTAAAGCCTGTAGCTAATCCCCAAAAAGAAGATGTACCGACGAATGAAGACTATGCCCAGACCGTTGTGACGCCAACGGCAGAAGCGCTTGAACCCCTTGAGCCGTCAGAGATGCCTATTGAATCTGGGAAGACTTCTTACGCCACTATGCCACCGGTTCCTTCTATAAAATCTCAGCCGCTCGATATTGCGAAAGAGCCAAGCCTTGTCCTATCACCACAACAACTAAGAACAGATGCTGACAATCAACCAGCTGCGAAGCGTTCCCCTGCATCAACTACAAAAATGTCGATGAAAGAAGTCGAACTAGAACATACTTCGCCAAAAACATCTAAAGACAATTCCAAGCAAGAAACCTTAAATACTGATTCGGGCACGCCACAGCAAAAATCGGGTGGGGCCACTGAACTTGAAAAGACAAAAATGTCTGCTAACGTTTCATCGGTATCTGTCACAAAAAATGCTTCGGTCATAAAAGCTCAAAAATCCACTGGTGAAGACCTATTAGGTAAAAAGCTAAAAGGGCATATTCAAAGCTTACACGCCTTAACAATGGCAAAAGCACCGCCTATCACCTCTAAAAAAACAAAAACAGCCCGGCCTAAAATCGCCAGTCACTCTACGACCACCCGGAAACAGCTGATTGAAAAGCAAGCCAGCCTGAAGAAAAGCCTTCAATCTTTTTTATCTAGTAATCCGGTAAGACCTTCTAATGGTCAACAGGGTTATAAACCTGAGTTGTCCGAATCGCTATTTCAGTCTAAAAGCTTGGAAAAATACCAGGATCCTGTTGTCTCATGACTGCCACGCAGCATTCCCAAAAACCCTCCGACTCCCTGTCGCCTGAGGGGATGCTTGGTATTTCACCCACCATAATGAATCTGCTGTTCTGGGGAGGGATTATCTTCATAGGACTTTTAGCGCCATTGGTTGCCTATGTACTGTTGCCAGCCTTTGGGATCCACACTCTGGAGTATCTGTTTTCTATAAAAAAAATGGGCGCCATGGTCACCCTAGGCTTGGGAGGGGTAGTGTACTTGTACTATTTATCCTACATCCTGCCTCGGCCACACTTACTGGTATTTTTTAATATGATTTTATGGCTGCTGGTGGAATATTGCAGCGAGCTTTTATTAATCAACGCTGGGGTAAACCTTCACCTGCGGCCCATTTTGTTTTTAGCAATGGGGGCGCCCAGCTTGTGGATTTTATTGAAGCACTGGACGGTTTTATTCAAGCAGATTCCGCACTTCAAATATTATTTGCTCTTCTTCACCTGGGTTACAGCTTATTTCTTCTTTTATAACAGCAACGCCTCTGATGCTTGGGGAGCGAATAGCGACACCCTGACCGGGGGATCGGTGGCTATTATTCAGATGGAAGCCTATTTTTACTGCTTTGTGGCCATCCCTATCGCTGCTATCGGCATCTTAAAACATAAAGAGCCTTTTCGATGGTTTGATACGTTGAATAAGGCTTTAATGGTCATTACTTCTCTGGTTGCCCTGGCCGTGATTGCCGGTTACCCTTCCGGGTTATACAGCATGAACCTGGACGGATTTACCCGGGCATTCGGTTTATTTAGCCACCCCAACCCTTATTCTCACCATATGGGGCTTCTACTGGTGTACCTACTGGGACTGTTTTTCTACTATCAAAGCAACCCGTCCAAGACAATTCCCAAGTGGCTTCTTTTGGGGAGCTTGGCCGTGAATTTTATTGCCTTTATCCTGGGGTTCTCTAAAACCGGCATCGGGGTCTTTTTACTCTGCGCCCTCATGATGTCTTTGATGAGTGGGAGCTTGCAAAACGTTTCGAAACAGCTGATTAATATACTGTTGCTAACCATTCTTGTTGTACCACTGGGAATTTTTCTGTTTGAGATATTGAGTGGCCAAAGCTTTTGGGAAATGCTGGAAGCCCGGATTAACGACCGAAAGAGTTTTAACTGGCGAACAGAAGTATGGGGTTATTTGTTGGCGCAAATAGAAGGGTTCTGGATTTTAGTCGGCCACGGCTTTACCGCCGGAAACGTCACGGTGTTTCAATTTACCTATAACAACGCCAGCAACGCAAAGCCGCTGATTATGGTTCATAACGGCTATATTGCTCTCCTGTATGACTTCGGTATTATGGGGTATAGCCTGTTTGCAGCAGCTGTATCCGTTGGGCTGCACGGGATGAAAACATTTTTAACATCGACGTCCAACACGGCGGTAAAGATAGCATCCCGCCCTCTTTCGGTAGCCATGATCGCCCTGACGGTCTATTACCTGGTGGTTTGTTATTTTGATGAGATGACCTATATGTTTGATGCCGCCCGACTCTATTGGCTTTTCGCCACGACGTTGCTCAGCCTGACCGTGGTACACCATCAAAGTAACTCTAAAAATGCGCCCTTAGCCGAGACTCAACATTCATGAATATGCCGACCTCCAAACAAGATTCACCCCTGTTAATCTCCATCATTATGCCAGCCCATAATGCCGGCAAGTTTATTGCCGAATCCATTGACTCGATACTTGCCCAGAGTTATGAAAACTGGGAATTACTGGTTATTGATGACTATTCAACCGACGATACGGCAAAGGTAGTTGCTGATTATATCAACAAAGACAAGCGAATCCAGTATCACAAAGCGCCTGAGCGAATTGGCTCGCCAGCCGGTGTGCGGAATATTGGCTTTAAAAAAGCAACCGGCGATCTCATCGCTTTTTTAGACGCGGACGATCTGTACCTTCCGCACACCCTAGATACGCTCTCTTCTGTGTTATTAGCAGACAGCACCAAGACAGCAGTGTTTGGATTTCCAATCCATATGGATGAAGTGGGCCACCCCTTAGAGCAAGGCATTAGCCTGGTACCGGATGAGACATCTTCTACAGGTCATCATCTGCCTTCCAACTACCATCACGACTGGGTTCATATTGTGACTGGGGATGTCACCTGTCTGCTACCGGGTTTGATGATGCGCAAAGCAACCTTAGATCGGGTAGGCTATTTTAACGAAGAACTGTGCGGACCGGAAGACTATGAGTTCTTTTTACGGCTATTTTTAGATAACTTTAAGGGCGCAGTGTGTTTACCAGCCTACGTCTACCGATACCGAGTTCATAGCGCCAGTTTGACCAAGGCGCCTGAACATTACGAGAAACTGTTGACCAGTAACTTAAAGATTATGGACTGGCTGTTCCAACACCCGCTACTGCCGCCAGAACTCCAGCAGGTAAAGTCTAGAGCCTATATTGAATGCTACCGGTATCTAGGCCGGGAACGGCTGATTCATAACCAACCCACTATTGCCAGAGAGTTGAGCATAGGGGCCCTAAGAAACCCCAACATCAGCTTTTCTACCTGGGCCAGCACCTGTATGCCAATTTATTTAAGATCTTGGTTGCCCTCGTGGGCCAATAACCTGGCTGCGCAATTGAGATGGCGGTTGCGTAAGCACTTGCAAGGATCTTAAATCCTTCTCACCAAGATTTTTAAGCAATTTTATGGGATTCAGGGTTTTTTAATCCTTGAGGGTTCTTTTGTCCTTTGATACGAGGATGAGGAACCGGTAAAGCATTGCTATGGTAAAAGCATACCCATACACCCACAAACGCAAGAACTGCAACGATGACCCTTCAAGCCCATAAACAGCAACCACACCAGGATATTTATTCTATCCGGGTCGTTCAAACCATAACCGAATTTAACGAGCTGGAAGAAGCTTGGGGACAGCTACTGACAGAAACTGGCCTGAAGAATATTAACCTGGAACACCTGTGGTTAAAAACCTTTTTGACCCATTTTCCGCCTGAATCGTTGTGTGTGATTTTGGTTGAGAACGCCGCCAAGCAACTGGTGGCGGCTGCGCCGATGAAGATTGACAAGCCGGTGAGTGGCTTGGCTCAAAGGACGTTAAGATGCCTGGAATTTATTGGCGCCACGCCCTGCGTATACGAATGGATGCAGATTCTGATTCGACCTGGAGAGGACGAAGAAAGGGTTATAACGTACATTGCCAAAACCATGGCCGAGCTGCCTGGTTGGGATGTGTTAAACCTACAGTTTCTTCAGGACAGGAAACAGTTAGATATTTTATTCAATACTCTTGATGTGGTAACTGAAAACAGCCAAATTACCCAACCCATGAGTATTTCACATTTAGCCTTGCCGAACAGTGTGGAAGAGTATGACAAAACCGGCAAGAAAAAGAGTTTTCGGCGGTTTGTGAAAAAAGGGTATAACCGATTGGCCACAGATTACGATCAGGCGACCCCGACTTTAGAAATCACAACGGAACCTTCGGCTGAACTGGACCGATTTTTTGAGCAGCATATTGCCTACTGGAAGTCGCAAGGAGGCAAAAGTGACTTTGTAAGATACCCAGACCTAAAGGCCTTTTACAAAGACCTATTAATTAATTATGGACACACCTCTCAAAAAAATGGCGTGATGTTCTCTATCCTGCAAATTCAGGGTCAGCCCATGAGCTACCAGATTGGGTATTGGAGCGGGATAAGTTATATGGGGCATATCGCCAGTTATATGGATGGGTTTCAGCGATATTCTCCCGGCGTACTTCATTACGAAGAGCTGATTCACGAAATAATTCGGCGTAAAGGCAGTCTGGTGGAATTTGGACGCGGAGATGATGCGTACAAGTCTCAGTGGACTCAGACCAAAACGCCTTTATGGAGCTTATTAGGGTTTAGGAGTCCGGTAGCCAAAATCTTGTGGCAAACCGATGAATGTTTGAGAAGCTTACTAAGACGTGGTTAAAAGATTCTTGGACGTTTTCGACGTTTCCAGGGTCAAATGGACTAAACCACTCAGCGGATTCTGAAATCTGAAGCGTTGTATATAGTGACATTGTGCCGTGTTTTCGGTATATAGTTGTACTCATGGCGTCTGTAAATAAAGCGTGTTTCACTCTTCCACGGACGCAACAGCGATATGTCTAAATAGGAAAAAAGCTGACCAGCCTAGGATTGTTCTTGGGCCTGGATTTTAGCCGAAGCAAAAATACGCGATGTCTAAACCGTTCGATATTCTTGTCTTGATCAAGCAGGTTCCAGATCAAGGGGCCAAAGCCGGGATTAACCCGGATGGAACCATTGACAGGGCCAAAGCCAAACGGATGATGAACCCGTTTGACCGGTATGCCTTACAAGCTGCGCTCCACGTTAAAAAGCTAACCGGAGGTACTGTCAAAGCCTTAAGTATGGGCCCTCCTCCAGCTGCTGAGATCCTGCTGGAAGCCATTGAACACGGTGCCGATATGGGTTACCTCTTATCCGATCGCCGGTTGGCTGCTTCAGACACGTTGGCTACAGCCTACGCCCTGCATAAACTCATCTTACATGTCAGCCCTTTCCAAATGATTTTTTGCGGCCTTCAAACCACAGATGGCGATACCGCCCAGGTGGGTCCTCAAATTGCCGAACGGCTGAATTTACCCCAAATCTCATACTGTGAAGACTTCTCACTGGAAGGCGATCAGGTCAAGGCTCGGCGAGTGATTGAGGGGGGATATCAGTGGGTTCATGCCGACTTACCATGTTTGATGACCGTGGCTAACTCCTATCACCCCTTGGAATACAAGAAAATCCGGGGCAGTCAAAAAGTGCAGCACCTGGTGCGCAATGAGAATGAGAAAAGCAAGGTGATTAAAACCGTCACCTTGGACGATATAGAAGCAGACCCCATCTTGTGTGGACTGAAAGGGTCTCCAACCATTGTGGCCAGGACTGATAAGGTTGCTGAGATTGGTGGCAGTTGTAAAACACGGCAAGGCCAATCGGTAGACCTCATGGTCAAAGATGTACTGGAAACCACGCCGGTTAAAGAGTTTTTAAAGCTATAACGCAATTTTACCTCCCTTTAAGTGAATGTGAACCATCCTGATGAGCAACACTGACGATAAAAAGACCCAACAACCTGAACCGCTTCAAGAGCGGATAACGCCGAGTAACAAAGAAGTGATTATCATCGCCGAGCAGAGCGACGGAATCATTCAGCCCGTTACCTACGAACTGTTGGGCGCTGGAAGAGACTTAGCCAATAAGCTGGGCGGACAACTGTCCTGTATGGTGCTGGGAGAAAGCTTAGGCGCAGAAGTTCAAAAGCTGGTGACGTATGGGGCAGATGAAGTGTATGTTGCCGATCATCCAGAATTAAAGAATTACAGAACCCTTCCCTACCGCCGGGTCATTGTGGATTTTCTGTCTACCTTTGAATTGCCGCCACACATTGTACTGCTGGGTTCTACGACGACCGGCAGAGACTTGGCCCCAAGAATTGCCGCCCACTTTGAAACCGGCCTGACAGCGGATTGTACAGAACTGGATATTGGGCCTTATGAACACACCAACAAGGCAGATCCGGAAAAACTTGGGCTGTATCCAGGGTGTTTATATGCTATTCGACCCAGTTTTGGCGAAAGCTTAAAAGCCCGGATTTTAGGGCCCTGGAACAACCCACAAATGGCCACAACACGTCCTGGCGTTATGATACCTTTGCCACCGGATGAGAGTCGCCAAGGCAAGATTATACCCATTGCCGTGAACATTCAGCAGGAAGACTTCCGGTTAAAAGTAGATGAGATTGTACGAGAGATTACCGAAGGCATTAGTATTACCGATGCCGATGTGCTGATTGCCGGAGGATACGGTGTTAACGGGGCTGAGGGCTTTGAGCTGTTAAAACAACTGGCGGATTGCTTTGATAACGCCAGCATTGCCGCCTCGCGCAAGGTGGTGGATGCCGGATGGATTCCCTATAAATACCAGGTAGGGCAAACCGGCAAAACGGTACGTCCTAAAATCTATTTTGCCTGCGGCATCTCCGGAGCCATTCAACACCGGGTGGGCATGAACAAATCCGGCACCATTATTGCTATCAATAAGGACCCGGATGCGCCGATTTTCACTGTGGCCGACCACGGCATTGTAGGAGATCTGTATCAGGTGGTCCCGGAACTTATCAAGCAGCTTAAAGGCGCCAATGTAACACAGGAGGAAAAGACTCTTGTCTAATACCTCTGACAAAATTCAATATGATGTGGTCCTGGTTGGCGGCAGCCCGTCTAATTTTGCCTTGGCCCACCGGCTGGTAGATTTGGCCATTGAAAACGGGACCTCGTTTACCATGGCGATTTTGGAAAAGGGCAAAT
>JAHQWC010000085.1 GCA_019634025.1 Vampirovibrio sp. | reverse complement strand
CCTTTTCCTTCGGCCAAGGCTTTGCCGGTTACGGTATAAATACCGTCATCGCGAATGAGGCCAACAATTTCAGAGCTAATACAGCTATTGTATAGCCATGCCACTATAGCAACAAACCCCAGCAAACATATTCCTGAAAACAAATCTGGTTTGCTGAGCTTAATGTCCGGTAGCGTCACATCATTACTCGAAAAGGCTTTTAACAATTTAAGAGTGAAAACTTATGACCCCAGGCCGATAGGACGCTTTTCTTTTTCCGGTGCAATTTCTTCGATGGTGGTGTACACCTTTTTCAACATGTCACACACCTCATCGGCAGAGAGCCCTGGTGATTTTTCTCCGCGAACATAGTTGGCCACAATGTCTTTGGCCATCGATAGTTTTGCCTCTTTGGTTACATTCTGTTCCATACCCACGTGTCTCACCTATCTAGAACCGTAACAATTACCAAAATTTTATCACGAAGACTGTGCTTGCCGACTGTGGATGGTTAAGAAGGTACTGTGGGCTCTATTTACATTTTTTGCAACGGCCTAGAAACTCCAACCGGTGCTCTTCTACCTGAAAGCCTGTATCTTTAAGGGCGTGATGTGCGAGTTCATCAATGCCGACGCAATGTATTTCTTCAATGTTGTCGCAACTGCGGCACACCAAAAAATGGTGGCAGTGATCTGATTGATCTCGGTGACAAGGTTCTTCTGGATCTTCGTGACCCAGGTCGCACTTGAGGACCTTGCCGCTACTGACCAGTCGGTGAACCAGATGGGTTTTCTCTAGGCAGTCTAATATCCGGTAGACACTTACGGTGTCTACTTTTTGCCCTGCTTCATCCAGCAGGTCTTTTAGCTCATAGGCAGAGAGCGGCGTGAAGGATTTCTCCAAGGCGTCTAATACCAGCTTACGGGGCTGTGTAATGCGGTATCCCTTGGACTTTAAGACCTCAATGGCGGCATTCGTATAGTTCATGCCAACCATTGTAATACGCACATACGTCGTTATTTAGAGGTCTAGTCATAAAAACCTTGGTATGATGAAGCTACTATTGAGCGTTGTTTGTTGGGTATGAAGCCTAAGATGCTTGCTAAAGTTAAAAATAGTTTTTATTTATTGCTCTTGGTGCTGTTTATTGCGCCATTAATTTTACATTTAATGTTGCTACCGGTTGGTGATGAAGCTATGTTCTTACTTCAAAGCCAGTGGGTTGCCCAAGGGCAGCTACCTTACCGAGATTTTTTTCAGTTTGTTTTACCAGGAACTTTTTACTTTGCATGGCCCGTGCTTAAAGTGTTTGGGTTTAGTGTGGTTGCTGTTCGATTGGCGGTGTTTTGTGTGCAACTGTTGGCCTTACTTGCGCTTATTGAGCTTAGTAAAAATTCTGAAGGTAGAAATTCTAGGGGTAAACCTTACTTAAAACAAGGGACACGCAAGTTGTTTTTGTGGTTTTACCTGGTTGTGATTAGCTTACAGTGCCTATATTTGTCGCACCATTCCTTAAGCGGCGCTTGGGCGGTTTTTATTGTTTATTTTATTGTGCGCTATATAAGGACCACCAGCCCAAAATGGCTTGCCCTTTCCGGGGTATTTACCTTTATTACGCTGTTTACCACCCAAAGCTTAGGTGTATTGATGCTGCTGATGGGATGGGGGTTTTTACTGTGGTTGTGCGGGAGAGATGAAAAATTAACGAAAATAGAGGCCAGTGGGTGGTTTTTAATGCCAGTGATACTTGGATGTATGGCTTACGGTGCGTTTTTGGGGTGGTCTGGTACGCTGTCAGACTTTATACGTGATGCAGTGTTATGGCTTGTTGAGGGGAACTATTCTCGAACCACGACGTTTGGGTATTTTTACTATGGATGGACCGATATTTTAAAGCTGGGCTTTACCTATGAAGGCAAAGAAATTGCAGCGATTAATTGGCCTTACTTACCTTTTGCTATTTTTACCTTCTGTATTGGCTGGTTTCCTATTTTAGGGTTGTTTGGCGCCTCAGAACATCTGATTCGCCTTAAGTATAAAGCGGGGCGTGTTGATAGCGTTATTCTTTTACTTGTTTTAGCAACGGGTGTCATGTTGCTTTCTACAGCGTCTTTTTCCACCACATTTCATGTGGCCTCTAACGGGTGGTTTGGGTATTTATTGTGTGCCATGGCGTTGCAGCAGGTGTGGCAGAAGCTGATGACTGCTTTTGAGAACAAGCCTCTATATCGAACGGTAGGACTCATAATCGTTCCGGTTATTGTGGGTGTGTTTATTTACGCGTCGGTTTCCCGGTTATGGATACTTCGTGAGGCATTAGCGGATGATCGTCACTGGGTGCCTTCATATGGCACTGTAGAACCCGCTTTTATTAACCTAAAAGGGCCGGCCTCCAGTTTGGTCTCATCCGTTTTGATAGAGTCTATTCGTGAAACCACTGCACCGGATGAGCCCATTTTTGTCTTCAATGCATCCATGGAATTTTATATTTTAGCTGATCGAACCCCCGTAAGCCGCTATACCATTATTTATCCGTACTATACGTCTATAGCGCAACGGCATGAAATACTCTCTGCACTGCAAAAACAACGACCAAAAATTGTTTTGTATGATGGTAAAGACACTAAAATGGTGGGGACCGATATTCGCTTTAAGCAATTTCGCAACATGCAAAAATCCTTACCTGAGGTGCACGAGTTTTTGACCCAAAACTATGGCGTCATTCTCGATCACTCTTTTTATAAAATGTACCGACTTAAATCAGATCTGCCCAATCAGCCAGCAGTATCAAATTGACATGTCGGGTCAATCAGGATATAAATGCAATTAGGTTGCATTAACGTGGCCTGTACTCAAAATAATTTTGGTATTAGTTGGTTCGGTGGAAATTGGAGTTTTTGATGCAACCTCTCCCTCAGGCTATTTCTGAGACGGCGCCTTTATCAAAAGCACGCTCCAGAGTGTTTTTCTCTTCGTGGTCGGCTTCTTCTAAACAGCAGGCTGAAAAAATACAAGGTTGGCTCACTGAGTATCAGTGCGAGCAGCTCCGCTTGGTGGTCCTGAATGTTTTAAAATTTCCGCTACCACCGCTAATTGGGTATTTTTTATTGGACGCCACCGGAGTAACGGCTTCCATAGCCCAGGTGAACCCCGTCATTTTCAAGATTATGGGCGAAGGCTTTGGCCATGCGGGGCTGTGCTTTTCGATTCACTACTTTGTTCAGGCTGCCTCGCATCTGGTAAAGGTGTTTCGGCCTGCTGAATAGGCTTCTCTTGAAATTTGTGTGGGATTCGGGTACAAGATCAGATTACCCCTGTCTTCAAAATGAAAAATTTACTGTTCACCCACAAGATTATTAGGAATTTTTAGACCATGGCAAAAAAAGGTAAAGGTGGTATCCCAACCCGGTTAAAGAGTACCGAAAGCGGCCATATGTACCACACTATTAAAAACAAGCAAAATCATCCGGGCCGGATGGAACTAAAAAAGTATGATCCGCTGGTTCGTCGCCACGTGATGTACAAGGAAGAGAAGAAATAAACGGCTAACCGTTTTAAGTTCTTATCCAAAAAGCCCAGAGAATTTCTCTGGGCTTTTTGAGTTGGATAATGTTTTTTCTCTTCTCAGGAAAGTCACACTGGCGGAAGGGACAGGATTCGAACCTGCAAGCCCAATGGGCCAACCGCTTTCAAGGCGGCTTCCTCACCACCCGGACCCCTTCCATCCAGCATGATCCTATGATGTTTGTATCATATCTGACGAGTGCGGACAATCAGCGTTTTTCACCTCGTCAATAAACGAGCCCACACCTATAGGTGTGGGCTCGTAACTTGTCCAAGTGGATTACAATTCGCGTATCAGCGGTTGTTGAACCGTTGCATGATCCGACGGATATTCTCATCACTGGTATCCAGCTGAGAGCTGGAGGACTGACTTCGAGTTCGACTGGTATTGCTGCCATAGTTCACTTTTTGAATGGGGTTTCGCCGTTGGTGGCGGGTTCTTCGTTGTGAGGTTTGGCGGCGAGTCTGCTGAGAAGTTGAATGGGAGTGAGACCGGTTTAAATTCGGTTTTTGGTAGAACTTGGGGGTAGCCCGCTTGGAGGTTTCTGATAACACAGCCGGTTCTTGGGAAGCTGGCAAGTAACCCACCTTCTCTTTCAAATTGGCGCCTGCCAAAAAGGTGTTGGCCGTGGGAGTATTTTTACCGGTGTTGGAGACAGCCACCTTATTTTTGCCTTTTGTTTTGGAAGAGGTTCTGGGGTTGTAGGTGGCTGGGTAAGACTTTTGCCCGTTGGGACCCACGGCATGGGCTCTGGCTTCATCGTTAATGATGTGCGGGGTAATCACAATGAGCAACTCGGTTTTAGTCTTGGTCCGGGCGGTGTTTCTGGCCAAGGCGCCTACAATGGGGAGATCTGCCAGCCAAGGAAACTTGGAAACATTGACGGATTCCACTTCTTGGGTGAGTCCACCCAAGACAAAACTTTGACCGTCTCGCAGGGTCACGGCTTGAGCCAGGACATCACGCTTGGAGAGTAAGGTCACGGTGTTCCCTAACCGATCAGTGGTCACAGCACCCACCGTGGTTACCGTGGGGCGGATCCGCATGTTAATGGTGCCGTTGGCGCCGATTTTAGGCAGCACGTTTAATACAATGCCGGCTTCACCAATGGTGGTATCAATAGACACCGTGGGAGGCGCGCCAATACCGGCGGTATCTTGAGTGGCGGTAACAAACCGGATCACCTCATCCACAATGCTGATAACCGCTTCTTTATCGTGAGTGGTGACAATGTTAGGGTTAGCCAACAGTTTGGCTTTGTTGTTTTGAACCAAGGCATTTAACTGGTACACAAACTCTCGGGTTTCAACTAACGGACGAGTGCTGAACCCAAACAGGTTTTCAAACGGGGTAACGGTACTGGTGGCTGCGCCTACAGCGTTGGAAAAGGGGTTGTTGATAATGGCTGAAGCCGGGTTCTGGGTGTTGTTGCTGCCCAAGCTAAACCGGTCTACAGTGCCGCCGGCATTAAAACCAACATCTCGTGTGGCGGCTTCATCCACCTCAATAAGCGCGGTTTCAATAAGCAATTGAGGTAGCTTCCGGTCTAAGACGGGCATCATGGCATCTACAGCAGCTAATTGTTCGGCGGTGCCGAAGACAGTGACGGTGTTTAAACGAGTATCTGGTACCACCACAGCGCTTTGAGAAGAAACTTGTACTTGCGAGGCGGTTTTTTCGCTGGAGCGAACCGTTAGGTTTGTATTGAGTTCGGCAGCGCCGCTGCCGCCTTCTCCACCACCACTGCTGCCACCTTGGCCGCCTTGGGAATTAGAACCTTCACCTTCACTAATGTGTTCGGTTTCTACATTGAGAATACTGAGCATACGGCCAGGTCCCTGAGCGCCAGCTCCGCCACCTATTCCACCGCCGCCAGCTCCGCCAGCAGCGCCACCACCTGCTCCACCGCCAGCACCACCTGCTCCACCCAGCATTAAGGCAGGCATACCATCGTTAAATAAACTGGCGGAAAGAATTCCGGCCACATCCACGGCATTGGCATGGCTGAGTCGCCAGGTTTTGCTTTCACGAGGAATATCCAGCGCTTCTACATAATCCTTGGCAATGGCAACATCTGAATGATTGCCCACGACTAAAATACTGTTGGTACGATGATCAGCGGTCACTTTCATCTGGTTGTTATTGACCCCACCAGAACCACCCGCAACGCCGCCACCTTGGCCTTGCCCTGGTTGAATACCAAACACGGTCTGGTTCATCATTTGGGCAACGACAGCAGCGTTGGCGTATCGTAAAGGGATAATGGCAGAGCTATTACGTTCAAAAGCCTGTCCACGATCAGAATCTCGGGTGGTGACCATAAGGGTATCCCCCTGGGCGGAATAGGCTAAATCACCGTAGGTTTTAAGAGTATCCAGGGCATCTTGAATGCTGACATTGTTTAGATCGACGCTAATGTTGCCAGACACAGTCTCGTCAATGGCAACATTAAATCCGCCTTTTTTCGCCAGCGCTCTTAAGGCATCTTGCAGTAAGACCTGGCGAAAAGACAGTTGTACATGGTTTTGCACGCCGGGGATTTCCACAGCTTTATCGACTGAGGCAGGGGCCACGGTGATACTGACATCGCCAGAAATCACGTCGGATGCCATGGCGATTCCAGCCGTTTGGCATAGCACCAATATGAGGGAAAGGAGTCCGGCCAGAATTCGGTTGAATTTTTTAATAGACCCCGGTAAAGGACGCAAAAACATGGACTAGAATCCCCTTCCGTTGTTCAAGCTAATGGGTTCACTATAGTTCACCGGAGTGAGCCGGGTTTTGTTCAAGATGCGAGGGGTGATCATGATGACCAGTTCGCTTCTGACAGCATTTTTCCGAGTGGCCCGCATCAACGCACCCACAATGGGTAAATCTGCAACACCCGGCAGTTTATCCACGTTGGTGGTGTCGCTTTCTTGAATTAAGCCACCAATAACAAGGGTTTCACCGTCTTTGAGCCGGACGTTTTGGGCCAGGACATCCCGTTTGTTGAGCAAGGTAATGACGTTACCCAACGCATCAGTAGTCGTTGCCCGAACCGTACTTACCGAAGGACGGATTCTCATGTTGACGGTGCCATCTTCTCCAACTTTGGGCAGTACATTTAAGACAATGCCGGCTTCACCCAATTGCGTGGTGATTTGGGTGGTAAAACCGTTGGTTTCCGTTTCGACGGTCCGCACAATTTCATCCACAATGGAGATCATGGCTTCTGTGTCATGGGTGGCCACCACCGATGGGGTTGCCAAGAGTTTTGCTCGGTTGCTGGAAACAAGGGCTCGAATCTGAGTGACAAAATCACTGGTTTGAGTCGCTGGGCGAGAGGTAAAGCCAATAGCAGACCGAGCGTTTCCGTTGGCATCTACAGTAGGAATACCAATTCCGCTGTTACCTAACGCCGCATCGTTGGCGCTAATACCCAATGCCTGGTTATTAAAACCAAACTGATAGCCTCGCAAGCCTAACCCAAGATTATTACCCAAGTCCCGTGTGCCGGTTTCGCTGATTTCTACCAGAGCAGCCTCAATAGAGACCTGAGGCAACTGGGCGTCCAGGGTAGGGATCATTTGCTCTACCAAGGCAATTTGTTGCACGGTTCCCATCACGGTCACGGAATTGGATCGGGTATCCGGCACAATAATGGGGCCTTGAGAGGACACCTGAATCATGCCGGTAGATTTAATTTTGCCTCGCAGCGTAATGTTTTGAGAAAAGGCACCGCTGGTGCCGTTATCTGACCCATTGCCGCCACTACTGCCGGAAAGGTTGTCAATTCCTTCGCCTTCCTCAACGGTTTCTTGATCGACAAACAAGCCTGCCGGAATCACACCATTTTGCCCACCGGCTCCACCAGCGCCACCAGCTGCGCCACCACCAGCACCGCCTGCTGCGCCGCCACCGGCTCCACCACCAGCACCGCCTGCACCACCACCAGCAATCTGGATGAGATTGGTGCCGTCGTTAAACAGGCCGCTTGAGAGGAGGCTGGCCACATTCACGGCATTACCATGGCTCAGATAAAACGTTTTGGTGTGACGAGGTTTGTCTAGTTTCTTAGCGGCCTCATCTGCCAGTTCTATTTCTCGTTGGGTACCCACCACAATAATAGAGTTGGTTCGGTTGTCTTCGCGCACCTTTTGAAAGGCGTTGTTACCGGCGCCACCAGCTGCACCACCAGCGCCGCCAGCTGCTTGCTGACCGTTGTTGCCCATATTGAAGAGGGACTGGTTCAACACTCGGGCCACTTCTCTGGCGCTGGCATAGCGGATGTTGATGATTTTAGAAAGCTGGCGGCTTAGGCCACGCTCTTGGGCCATCTCTTTGGAGAGGGCTAGATAGATATTCCCATTCTTTTTGACGATTTCTACACCCGCCATGGTGGAAATAGATTGAAGAGCTTGGTTGATGGTGACTTTGTTGAGCCCCAAGGTAATAGACCCTTCAACTGAGTTGTCTAATACCAAGTTAAACCCACCGCTTTTGGCCAAGTCACGCAGAACAGTGCGCAGGTTTTCATTTTCAACTTCGATATTTACCATCTGATGACCACCTGGAACGGTAATGACCTGATCCAACTGGGATTCGGTTTGAAACTGCTGGGTAAAGGCTGGCCCACTGAGGCATAGTGCCAGGGCCATCATGATGGTTGCCACGGTTAAGTGGATTCCGGATTGTTGGATCCGGTTCCAAACATTCAATAACACCGCCCTGTTCATCTCTCTATGCCCCTTCTTCTCTTAAATCTCTTCCAGTCCATCCAACCCGGATCCTGCAGTGGTTGCAGAAGCGCTTTGTGGTGCAGGTCCAACTCCAAGCGCAGGGGCGCTTGAGGCATCCATGTTGTTATCCATAAAGTCTATCAATTTGCGAGTTTCGGTTTTTCGGCCTCTGGTAAACCGGATTTGGTTGGTTCCGATAGACTTTAAGGTGATTTTCTGTCCGTCTAAGGTAAAGCTCTCTCCGACTCGTTTCACGTGGGTCCTTTTCGTGCCGCTTCTGGGATCGTGAGCCCAAATCATGGCGACGGCTTTCGCTTTGTTGTGCTGGTCTTGAACAATGCCTACCAGGTTTACTTCCGGCTCCATCATCTCTGGGCCGAAGGTGATTTGACCTGTACCGTCATCAATCCGGACCAATGGCTGAAATGGATCGGGTCGCCCTGCTGCGTAGGATGTTTTAAATGTAGTACTGTTGTTGTTTTGAGTCATTTTTTCAGCAATGGCTTGCATTGCCATCGGAGAACCTTCATCCAACTGCGTGGCATTACCGTAGTTCAAACTTTCTACATAGGCTAAATCAGCTTCGTCCAGTTGCTTGGCATTTGTAAGGGACATTTGCTTTTTAATGGGAACTTGACTGATAAGTGTATCTCCGTCCATCCGGTGTTCCACGATGATATGTTTAACACTCCGGCCGTCTGCCCCGGATTGCCAAATGACACCCAATGCCACGGCAAGCAAAATGAAACCCGTAGCGGCCACCGGTTCGGCTCCCCAACGTCGGACGGCCAAACTATACCCCCAACTCAAAAAAGTCCAACCCCATAAGAATGCATCTGATAGTTTCTGATCCCAAGACCGGTCTGCTTGACGCATCTGGGCGTGCAGACGGTTTAGGGTTGCAATTTTTTGAGATCCAATTTTTTGATCGGCACTCACGGTTAGCTTTTCCCTCGCTCTGTTGACAACCTGGCTCTACTTCCTAATGAACCCATTAGTATTAGCCTCAGCTTATCAATTTTGGGGATGTTGGATATCCCTCAGAAAGAGGACCTCGCCTGACCCGTATATGTTCTTATGAGAGATCAAAACGGTTATCTGGTTTTTCTGCTGGGATCATGGCAGCTGCCTGTAAAAAGGGCTTCCCCAGAATATCAGCTTCCCGGATGATCGATTTTGTTCAAATTTGAAAAGTTATTTTATTCTGTTCTTAAAAATGAGGACATCTGTCAACTTTTTCGTGGGTTTGGCCTTTATGTTGGATATAGGGCCTTTTACGGCTTTGATCTCAAGGGCTTTACTTGTCTTCACCCGTCATTTCGGTAATGATAAATTGCTTGAAACCCCTCTCTGAAGAGCAATCTCCGAATAAAAAATATTAGTTAAAACAATTCATCAAACCTATAAAGGATATACGCTTATGTGCGGCATCGTCGGCTATCTTGGTAAAAAACCCGTTGTTCCCCTTCTGGTAGATTCTTTGCGGCATCTGGAATACCGTGGATATGATTCAGCTGGCATTGCATATTTGGATGATGAAAACCTGTTTCAGGTCTATAAAGCTTGTGGGAAGCTGGTGAATCTGGAAAACATATTGCCGGAAGCTGCGGGGAATGGTACTGAGAGCTCATCAACATTACACCTTGGTATTGGTCATATTCGGTGGGCAACTCATGGTGCCGCCAATGAGATAAACGCACACCCGCATACCAGCAACGATAATCAAATTGCATTGGTTCATAACGGGATTATTGAAAACTTTTACGAACTGCGCCAGTCCTTGGCTGCTGAAGGGGTTCAGTTTTCTTCTGATACGGACACAGAATGCGTAGTCCATCTTTTGAACAAATTGAACAAAGCGTCTGACGGCAGCAATTTTATCCAAGTGCTCCAACAAGCCTTGAAACAGTTGAAAGGCGCATATGCATTGACTCTGGCATCCAGAGACAACCCCGATCGCCTCTATGCCGTTCGTAATCATGCGCCGTTGGTGATTGGTGTGGGCAGCGAAGAGTACTTGGTCGCCAGTGACGCTGTCGCGGTAGCCTCTCACCACAACAAGATTATTTATCTCAAGGACCGGGAGATTGCCGAAATTTCGCCGGAAGGTGTTCGGATTTTTAATCTGGACGGGGAAGAGGTTCAGCCCATCATTGAGCCTTTAAATATTGGCCCCTTACAGATTGAT
Organism: Vampirovibrio sp.; assembly: GCA_019634025.1. GTDB lineage: Bacteria > Cyanobacteriota > Vampirovibrionia > Vampirovibrionales > Vampirovibrionaceae > JAHQWC01. The sequence goes on along the minus strand of JAHQWC010000085.1, from coordinate 12,905 downwards.
AAGAAGGGCTTCAAGCACTTCATGATGAAGGAGATTCATGAACAGCCGGACGTTGTACGGAACTCTCTAGCTGGACGCCTGGTAGGCGTAGATCAACCCATTGATTTGACCCCGCAGGTTTCTAATAATGGGTCGGATCCAACGGCAATATTGAATCAGATTGATCGGATCGTTATTACCGGCTGCGGCACCTCATTTAATGCAGGGCTGGTCGGAAAATACTTTATTGAAGAATTAGTCCGGATTCCGGTAGAGGTGGAATCTGCCGGGGAATACCGGTATCGTAACCCGGTGGTGAATAAAAAAACCTTGATTGTGGCGATGTCGCAATCGGGTGAGACTGCTGATACGCTGGAAGCGGTGCGTCAATCGAGCCAGCAAGGCGCCAAGGTGTTGACCATTACTAACCGGGAAGATTCATCTATTGCCCGAGAAGCCGATATTGTTTTATCTGCGCGAGCCGGGGTTGAGGTGAGCGTGTGCGCCACCAAGACCTTTGTGGCGCAAATTATTGTGTTATACCTGTTAGGCTTGTCGTTAGCTGAAACCCGTGGGACTTACCCAACAGAACAACTACAGGCCTTAAAATCCGGCCTATTAAAGGTGCCGACCCTAATTGAATCTGTGTTGAGCAACCCGGAAGTCGTACAGCCGTTAGCCAAAAAGTACGGCCATGCTCGAGATTTGCTGTTTATTGCCCGAGGGATCAACTACCCGGTTGCTCTGGAAGGCGCCTTGAAGCTAAAAGAGATTAGCTACATTCACGCTGAAGGCTATTCGGCCAGCGAATTAAAACATGGCCCCATTGCCATGTTGGACGAAGATATCCCGGTACTCTCTATTTTGGTACCAGGACTGGTGTTTGATAAGTCACTGTCTAATGCCCAGGAAGCCAAGGCCAGAGATGCCCGAAGTATCGGATTGACCACCACGGATGCCATGGTCGATCAGGCAGGCCCACTGGAAGATACCTTTGAAGATATCTTGACTATTCCTCAGGTGCCGGAACTCCTATCACCTCTGGTTGCTACGGTTCCACTACAGCTGTTTGCTTACTATATTGCCGAACATCTGGGCAAGGATGTGGATCAGCCTCGGAATTTGGCAAAAAGCGTGACGGTAGAATAGTTATCGTGACGGTAAAGTAGTTATTAAGTGTAGCGGAGCCTGTTAAATGGCCTCGGTAGAAACATTTTCTGAAACCCTGACAGTGAAGTGTTTACCGCCTAAAGTGGCGGAAATAGAAGCACTATTGCTGGATAGCTTAGACAGCCCAGAGCGGTTGTTACGCTGGGCAGTGGTGAAAGTATTGGATACTAGCCGGATACTTTGTGAAGGGGCTTATTTAAAGTACTAACTGCTTAACCCACTGCTTCAATGGTGGTTTTCATCACATCACTTTGGGTACCCAGCAGGGCAGCATTGGCACCAAAAGCGTTTTTGGCCAGAATAACGTTGGTCATCTCTGTGACTAAATCTGTTTGAGACGTAAAGGTCACGGTGGCAGGATCGACGCTGGGGGAAAACTGAGGCGCCTGGCCCGGCTGAACAACGGTAGAGACACCACCGCCTTTATGGGCAACACTGTTAACGTGATCCGGGATAAACTGATCGGTATTACTGTTAGCGATATTATGGGCCGAATTAGCCAAGCGCAGGGTTGCATCAGACAACCCGCTTTGTGAAATAAATAATGCTTGTCCGGTTCCACCACCGATTGCAGAAGATATCATTAATACCAGACCTCGTTGATACTGACTTTGTTATCGGCAACTCGTTAAACTTTTAAACCCCGTTAGTGGCCAATATTAAAGAACTGTTACTTGAAGTGGTGCTATCTTTGCTTTGAATCAGTTTTTTCAACTGGCGCCTCAACAAAATCGGAGGCTAAGGCATAGTCTATCTGGGCTTTTTGAGGATCAAAACGAACATCTACCGAACCACCTATTACTTCTTCAGTCTGAGGTGGACTGTTAAACAGGGCGAGTGCGGCTTGGGTATTGTTTTGAATAGCCCACTGGCATTGATTGCTCGATAATGCCAGACTGGGAATCAATAAGACCAGCAGGAGTATAATCATTAATCCCAGTTCCGAATACCTGTTGTCCGAAATTAGCTTCATCCGGTACTTCCCCAATATACGACCATACAAAGACTAGCTTGTAAGGGATATCGGCTGAATCAGGCTTTTCTTGAAAGAATATAGCCGGTTGTCGCAGGAGGCAAGAGTGTCTTTATACTTTGGCAGGGGAATGAGCAGGGGTTTTTGCAAAGTAGGCAGACCACTTTTCTTGGACTTTGGTTTTGGTATCGGCGTCCATCTCAATTTCATCCGGCCATTCCCGGTTAAAACCTTCTGTGGCCCACTTTTTGGTGGCGTCAATGCCCATTTTGCTGCCATAAGCCCACATAGGGGAAGCGTGGTCCAGGATATCCAAGGGGCCATCGGCAAACATGGTATCCCGCTTGGGATCGGTGTTGTTAAACACGTGCCAAGCCACTTGGGAGAGGTCTTGGACGTTGACGGTACTATCTACCACGATGACATATTTGCTGAACATGAGTTGACCAAAGCCCCAGATGCTGCTCATGACCTTTTTGGCCTGGCCGGGGAAGCGTTTATCAATGCTGACAATGACACAGTTGTGGAAGACACCTTCCCATGGGAGGTTCATATCGACAATTTCGGAGATAAACATTTTAAGCAGAGGGAGAAAGATCCGTTCGGTGGCTTTGCCCATATAGCAGTCTTCTTGAGGGGGTTTACCCACAATCGTGGTGAGATACACCGGGTTTTTGCGGTGGGTGACAGCAGTGACGTGGAGAACGGGGAAATCATCAGCCAGCGAGTAATAGCCGGTGTGATCGCCAAAGGGGCCTTCGCGTCGGATTTCATCCAGCAGGACATAGCCTTCAATAACAACTTCGCTGTGGGCTGGGACTTTGATGTCTACAGTTTTACAAGACACCATCTCCACCGGTTTATTGTGGAGGAATCCGGCAAACATCATCTCGTCTAGCCCTGGCGGCAAAGGAGCTGTGGCGCTATAGACGATGTGCGGCGAGCATCCAAGGGCGGCGGCAACTTCAATCCGATCCAGGCCCATCCGACGGGCGTTTTCATAAATTCGGGAGCCGTCGTGGTGTTTGTGCCAATGCATACCGGTAGTGGTGTTGTCGTATTTTTGCAGCCGGTACATCCCGGCGTTGGGCTCGCCTGTGGCCGGATCTTTGGTATAGAACACCGGCATAGTGATAAACGGCCCTGCATCCTGGGGCCAGCAGGTAATAATGGGGAGCTTGTCTAACATCGGTTGCTTAGGGTCTGTGACAACTACCTCTTGGCAAGGAGGAGAGCCTTTAAAGAGCTTGGGAAGAAAGTTTTTGAGTTCGGCCAGCTTAGGGAGCATGGCCAGGCGACCCCAAAGGTCTGACGGGACATCCGGCTTGGTAAAGAACCGGATGCGTTCTTGAATTTCTTCGTAAGTTTCGACCCCCAAGGCCAGCAGCATCCGCTCGTGAGAACCCAAAGCATTGATGAGGACCGGGATATCGTACCCTTCTACATTGGTGAACAAGAGGGCTTTATTATCTACACCTTGTTGTTTACTGACCCGATCGGTGATCTCCGTGATTTCCAGTTCGGTAGAAACAGGGGTATCAATCTCAATAAGTTCTCCTCGGGCTTTGAGAAGGGTGATAAACTCTTGGAGATCCTGGAACCGGCTACTCATAGGTATCTTCTCCTTGGCGATATATTGGCTCGTTTAGGGTCGCTTGCGTGCTGAAAGTGTGCGATCATGTGTCATAATAATGGAAAGAAGGGCCTGATGAAATCGGGATTCTCCATTTGGACCGGTTCAGCAAGCGGCCTTTCCTGGCGCGTGTGACCTTTTAGTGAGTCCCCTAAATTAGTATAAGGATCTACCGGATGCGGTTTTTGTATAATGCTAAGCCTTTGATTATTGCCTTTGTGGCCATTAGCGCCATTGCCGGGCTGATTTATTGGGGAATGCAGCCTAATAAGACGGTGGAGCGGCCCAGTGTGCCGTCACCGCAATATCAAGCCAAGGATGAGGTGGTGATTTACTTCAGCAAGGCAGCCGGATCACAAATTCAGACCGAGCCGGTGGTACGTCCGGTGCCTCAGGCGTCTCAGAAGAATCTATTGGACTTTGCGCTGTTTAAGCTGCTGGAAGGACCTACGGATGAAGAGTCGGTCCACGGATTTTTTAGCGAGATTCCCAAAGGAACCCGGTTGTTGGCGGTTCAGGATTTACAGGATCAGATTCGGGTGAATTTGTCGAAGCAGTTTGTGTCCGGCGGGGGCTCCAACAGCATCCAGCAACGGTTAGCAGAGTTGACCCAGACAATTTTGTCGGTGGAGCCAAAGCGGCCGGTGTATCTGGACGTGGAAGGCAAGGAACTGAAAGTGCTGGGTGGGGAAGGGCTGATTGTCGAGGAGCCTATAAACCAGGGTGTTCAGTAACCTTACCGGTGTGTTAAGAAATTTGTTGAAAATAGCCCAAAATGCCTCATTAAAAAAAATCGGTTTTTTGGGACATGGGGTGATAATGCTTTTGGGGTGTTTGTTTCCAGCATCGGCTTCATGTCCCATGTCCCAGCGATAGGGCATAATTTTTGGAGTGAATTGAGAAGTGCTTTTTGGGGGGTTATGTTCATATTCAGGTGGCTTGAGGGTTATGAATAGCGGCTTACATTGGAAGGGTAAGGTGTTTTTGGGAAAAGCAACTGTAAGTTGCTTGGTACAAATTGCGGGGGCAATTTGTGAATCGGGTTTGGTTTTATGAACGTGTCACCATTTTTTGGCTGGGTTCCCTTATATGTCCATTTCTTTTTATCCAGGTGTTGGACTTTATCCAAATTCTTCTGTCAAGAAGGCTCAGCGTGAGGTTACGCCTCAGCGATTTGGTTCGTCTTATGAGCCGCAGCATCCACCATTGACCTATAAGTACGTGAAAACCGTCTCAGACAAAATCGTTGGACCGATTCAGGTGTACCGGTTTTCCAATGGGATGATGTTTTATGGGATTCAGCAGAAAAAAGTGCCGTTGGTATCTATTGGGGAGATGTTTAAGACCGGCGCCATCAATGAGTTGCCGGATGAGCATGGAGTGTCGCATTTTCTGGAACATCTGTTTTTTAAGGGGACTGATCGGCTAAAGCCGGGTGAATTTGAACGAAAAACATCAGAGCTGGGCGGACACATTAATGCCTGCACTGGAAATGGCCTTACTTTTTATTACACTTATTACCTACCGAAAGAATCTTTGGCCGAGGCCTTGAAATTGCGAGCGGAATTTATTCAGCGACCAGCGGTACCCCAAAAAGAGTTGGACAAAGAACGCGGCGTCGTTCTTTCTGAGATTGATATGTGTGACAGCGATCCCATGGTGGAAATGGAGCGGGAGCTTATAGAACGTGTATGGGGAGATAGCCCTCTGCGTGGCCATGGTTATGGACGTGTTCTGGGGCCAAAATCTGTTATTCAAAACATTTCCAGAGATCGGGTATTGGACTATTTCCGGCGGCAGTATGACCCCAAACACCGGATTATTCTGGCAATGGGAGATTTTGATCTGAAGCCTACCCTGGATTTGATCGCGAAAGAATACAACCTGCCTTTTACTCCTTCGCCTATCGTAGAAAAGCCGCCAACAATGGTCCCTAAAATTCACCAGGATAAGCATGTCACGTTACGGCGTCATGTAAAAACCGGTACTTCTCAGATGGCTTGGGATGGTCCAAAGGGTACCAAAGGGACCCAGGATGATCGATTGGCTTTAGGTATAGCCTTGCATGCCTTGGGTGAGGGAAAGACATCGCGACTCCACCGGCGGCTTGTGGAGCAGGAGCAACTAGCTCACAGTGTTTCGGCTGGATTGCATGAAGAGCTGATCCGTACGAAGAGCCAGGTCATAGCGTCGGCGGACCCTGACAAGATGGAAGTTGTAAAGACCGTTATTGCTAAAGAAATTGCCAAGTTGGTTAAAGACGGTATTACATCTGCTGAATTGCAAAAAGCCGTGAAGCAAATGCGAGGTGGGCTGATTAAAGCGACAGAGAGGCAGCAGACTATGTTCGGACGTCCTTATTATGCCTTCCCAACCTTGATTTCAGAGGGCGATCAGGACGAAGGGTTTTCCGGCATGATTGATCGGGCTAAAAAAATGACCCCGGAATTTATCCGGCAGACAGCGGCTAAATATCTGGCGCCTGATGCAGCATACTCGGTAACGATGTTGCCAAAACCCAAAAAATTAAAAGAGATGGGTCAAGCAGCATCAAAAGCATCCGGGAATGTCCGTTTTGGTGGGACCTTAAGGAAGAATGAATCTACACAAACATTACAAAATGGATCCAGATTACTGGTTCATCATCAGCCAAAAACCTTAAGAGCAAACGTCTCAGCTGTATTTAAGCGAAGCAGTACTTGGCAAGCCTCGCCTGCTCAGTTGCCCCTGTTGGCCATGATGATTAAACGGGGAACAGCAGACTTGCCAGCTGACAAGCTGGATGCACTCTTGGAAGAAAATGATATTAATTTCAGCGCGTCTGGTGGCGCAGATGGAATGACATTGGGGCTGGAAAGCGACCGGGAAGATACCCAAAAAATGTTTGGCGTGCTGCAAACCGTTTTACAACAAGGCCCGGCATTTCAGGAGAAAGATCTGGCCCATGTAAAAAGGCTGTTGAAAAATGAGTTGACCCAAACCCTGGATCAGGAGTTGAGTACCCATTCGTTTGATCTTGTCGACACGGCTCTATACCCCAATGGTCACCCTTATGGGACTTCTACTCAGGCCGTTTTGGAGGATGTGGATAAAGTCACGATGGATCAGTTAAAGGCGTTATACCAAAAAGTGTTTCAGCCAAAGTACCTGACATTGGGAATAGGAGGGGAAAACACCCTTACACAACTTACGCCTCAAGCTGAAGACTGGTTAAGCAATCTGAAAAATCAAGACAGTTCTTTGAGTGCAGAAAAATTTGCGGTGCCTGCCGCACTGAAAACATCCAAAATCATTACCAAGGCCGTGAAATCTATGGATGAAATGAAGCTCTCTGAAATCGTCCAGGGTTGGTATGGACCGGATCTTCACGACAAAGACGCTTCTACCCTTCGGGTTTTGGGTGCAATTCTAAATAATATGACGGGCCCACTTTACCAAACCTTTCGTGAAGGAAAAGATGGTGGGTTATGTTATTCGGTTTATTTTAAACGGGATACCCTTGAGCAGGGTGGTATGTTGAAGATATACATTGGTACGCCTCACGATAAGGTGTCTCAAGTACTCCCCCTGTTAAAAGCTGAGGTACAGAAGCTGATTGATGAGCCTGTGGGCGCCAAGGAGCTGGCAAAGGCCAAGCTGCTGTTAAAATCTTCCGTGTTAACGGCGGATGAGACCTTAGGCGAGCAGACGGGGGTTATGGTTACCCATCAGGTGCATGGAACTGATTCGCCACAAGAAATGTTGGCGAAGGCGGATAAGGTGACGCCGGAGGATATTCAGACGCTTGCTAAAAAGTACCTGTCAAAGCCGTCGGTGACGGCGATTACGGCACCGAAGGAAGCGTTGAAGAGGAATGGACTGCCGGTGGATGGGGAGCGGGTGTTGGGGTGACGATTTTCGTGATCCCGTAGGAGGTCCTTCACTACGCTCCGCTACGTCCAGGACGACGATAAAAGGGGTTATACACAAATAAACCCCAACCTGCTGAGGGTTTGGGGTAATCTTCGTTTACTTTTGGATTTTTGCTTGATAGAGTAGGTATCGACCGGATTTTGGAAAACTTTAGGGAAAATGTTGAAAATCCGAAAAATCTTTGGATTTGAGAGGCCGCTAGGTTTGGAAAATCCAAAATCAACGCAAATCCGATACAAGATTGCCACGACTCGCTGCCACTCGTCTCGCAATGACACTTTTTAGGAAGACACTATGCTGATGACCCCCACTGCATCTAATCAGATTTTAGCCGAAGGCAAAACCAAGGTGTTGCGGCCTGGCGAGCAACCGGAAGAGGTTCGGGTAACCTTTAAGGATGCAGCGACGGCGTTTAACGGGGAAAAATTTCAGGAGATCCCTGGCAAAGGCACATTGAACGCCAGGATTTCGGCAATTTTGTTTGAGCTGCTGAACCAACAAGGAATTCCCACCTGCTTTGTGGGCAAAGGGGCTTCTGAGAACGAGCTAATCTATCGGAACCTCGCCATGATTCCGCTGGAAGTGGTGATTCGAAATTTTGCCTACGGCAGTGTGGTGAAGCGCTTTAAATTTGAAGAAGGCATGGCCTTTAAAAAACCTCTTATCGAGTTCTTTTATAAGAGCGATGATGCGGGAGATCCTCAGCTTACCGATGAAATGATTGATGAGTTGTCGATTTTGCCAGCAGAAGCAAACCTGGATGCTATTAAGTTGCTGGCTTTCCAGGTGAATGAAGTGTTCTTGAACTACTTCAAGGCCATTAACGTTCGGTGTGCAGATTTTAAGCTGGAAGTAGGCTTGGATAAGTCGGGGAATTTAATGCTGGGTGATGAGCTGAGCCCGGATAATTTCCGGTTTCGGGATGCCGATACCGGGCAGGTGATGGACAAAGACGCCTTCCGGTTCGATCTGGCAGACCTCACTGAGTCCTATCAAGAGCTGTTACGGCGGCTGGAAGGGCACCCTGGTGTGCCGGATACTTCGGGTCTTTCTAATGCCTATATGGCAAGCATTCGGGTACAAAGCCGCAAGAACATTTTGAACCCGGAAAGCAAAACGATATTGAATGCCCTGCATACTATGGGATATGCCTCGGTACAGGAGTTGCGGGCCGGAAAAGAATTTTCGCTGAAACTGACGGCATCGAGTTTGATTGAGGCGGAAAAGCAGATTAAGACCATTGGGGAGGATATTTTGTCCAACCCGGTGATCGAAGACTATTCGTACATCTTGAGGCTGGCCTAGGATGAAGGTTGGGATCGTTGTTTTTCCGGGGTCCAACTGCGAGCGGGATGCTGAGGATGCGGTTCGTCTGTACCTGAAAGAAGAGGCGGTGTTTTTATGGCACCAGGAAGCCGATTTAAAGGGCGTGGAAGCTGTTATTTTGCCGGGCGGGTTTAGCTACGGAGATTATTTACGCTCCGGCGCCATCAGCCGGTTTAGCCCGGTGATGAAGAGTATTTCTGAATTTGCCGTGCAAGGACGGCCGGTCATTGGAATCTGCAACGGGTTTCAGGCATTGACGGAGTCTCACTTATTGCCAGGGGCTTTAGTGAAGAATACCCAGTTGTCCTTTCTGTGTGACCGGGTGGATTTAATTGTAGAAAACAGTCAAACCCCCTTTAGTCATGCATATCAACCCCGTCAGACCATTTCATTACCGGTGGCCCACGGAGAAGGCAATTATGTAGCGGACCCAAAGGTCATCGAAGAACTGGAGGCCAACAATCAGGTGGTGTTTCGGTATGCTGAGGATGTGAATGGATCGGTGAACCGCATCGCCGGGATTTGTAATAAACAGGGCAATGTGTTGGGAATGATGCCTCATCCGGAGCGGAATTTATGGCCGTCTGAGGCTTGGAGTGGCGATGGGGCCGGTGTGTTTGACTCATTGAAAACAGCATTGTCTCAAGGATTGCAGACTGTAGCGGGTTGACGCTTTGGCGCTGCAAAAAGACCTTCGTTGACGTGAAGGCTGTTTGTTCTATAAAAGTAAATACTGACGAACCAAGTTATTCAACAATGATGGGTCATAAATTAATTCAGGCCGCAGATGGCGAAAAGGAGATAATACGATGGGAATGATGCAGGAATTTAAAGAATTTGCCATGAAGGGCAACGTCGTTGATATGGCGGTTGGGATCATTATCGGTGGGGCCTTTGGAAAGATTGTGTCGTCGTTGGTGGCCGACCTCATTATGCCTGCGGTCAGTATTGCAACCGGCGGCATGAATTTTGCAGACCTGAAATACACTCTGAAAGAAGCCACCACCGGACCTGGCGGAGAAGCCATTGAAGCGGTGACGTTGAATTACGGAAACTTTATTCAGACCGGGTTTGATTTTGTGATTTTGGCCTTCAGTATTTTTATGGTCATTCGGGCCATGAATTCGATGAAACGTGAGGAAGAAGCCAAGGCTGAGGAAGCGCCGCCAGAACCTCCAAAAGAAGAAGTGTTACTGACCGAGATTCGGGATCTGTTAAAGACGAAAGCTTAGCAAGCCTTTTTCCAATACAGAATCTATCTGTGTTTCACAAAATACATCTATTTGGCTAAAACATTCCCACAAAGTATGCTTGCCTTATAATGCTGCTATGAGCGACACAGCACAATCTGTCCAGAGTATGCGCATCGGCCTAATCGCCGGAGAAGGGGAGCTGCCGGTGCGGGTGGCAGAGAATGCCCGAGACCGGGGGGCATCAGTGGTCAGCCTGTCGGTAAGTTCTAAAAACCGGACCGCTCTGGCTAAGGTTTGTGATGGGGCAGTCCATGCCATTCAGCCGGGGATGGTGGAGACGAACTTGGCGCTGCTGCGTAAAGAGGCGGTAAAACACATTGTGTTTGCCGGAAAGGTGAACAAATGGATATTACTCAAGCACCCTCAACTGGATCAGCGGGCCGTGGCGGCATTGAAAGAGGTATCGCGGTTTAACGATGATGATGTGATGTTGTGGCTGGTAAATTCTTTGGAATCCGAAGGCTTTCAGGTATTGAACCAGACCGCTTTTTTACGGGATCTGTTTTTACCGGCCGGGGTTTGTACAAAGGCTCAGCCTACAGAACGGGACCGCCAAGATATAAAAATGGGATTTAACCTGGCCAAGACCATGGGTGGGCTGGATATTGGGCAAACAGTAACGGTAAAACATGGGATGGTGTTGGCGGTAGAGGCCATTGAAGGCAGTGATGAATGCATCAAGCGGGCGGGGAAGTGGTCCAAGCGCAGCGGCAGCTTTTTAGGGTTATTTGGTTTAAACGGGAAGCAAACCGGCGGAGTCGTGGTCAAGGTGGAAAAACCCGGCCAGGATCCCCGGTTTGATGTACCAACGGTGGGGTTAAGGACGCTAAAAACCATGCGCAAAGCCGGGCTAAATGTGCTGGCCACAGAGGCGAATAAAACATTTTATCTGGAGCCCCAAAAGATGAAGGAATACGCCAATGAGCATGGCATGGTCATGGTGTCGGTGACAGAGCAGGAAATGCTGGAAGGACAGGCTGATGTCTGTTGAATCCTCTGTCCCTGCCAACCTTGAAAAAGGTGATGCCACGAAAGTCCATACAGGGTCAAAAATCTTTATCATGACCGGCGATCCGTCGGCAGATCTCCATGCAGCCCATGTGGCGGAAGCCCTTCGGCATCAAAACCCGAGTATTCAGTTAGAAGGCATCGGCGGGCCACACCTGGAAAAAGTGGGCGTGCCTCTGTTTGAAACCCATGAGCAAATGAGCCGTGTGGGGCTGGATGCCTGGTTGAGTATTCCGTACCACGTTGGGCTGGGGAAAAGGGTGCTGGATTATCTGGAGACCTGGCAGCCGAATGCCGTACTAATGATTGATTATGGCGGGTTTCACCTGCATATGGCGGGGTATTTGAAGAAACGGGGTATCCGGGTGTTTTACTATATCCCCCCCCAGGTGTGGGCATCTCGCCGGGAGCGAATTGGGCGAATTCAACAGTCGGTGGATCACGTGTTTTGTATTTTTCCGTTTGAGGAGGCCTTGTACAAAGACCATGGGGTAGCGGTAACATATGTGGGACACCCTCTTACGTCGCATTTACCGCCACCGGTGGATCGAAACGAATTTTGCAAAAAGCATGGGCTGGATCCGGCGCGAAAGATTTTGGCCGTGCTACCCGGGTCTCGAAGGGCGGAAGTTCGACACCTGGCAAAACCTTTGATTCATGCTATCCAACGAATCCAGACGGCAGATCCGAGTGTTCAGTGTGTGGTGGCTCAGGCGGCTTCGCTGAAAGACCAGTGGTTTCACCAAAAAATGGCTGGCGACCTTCCAGCCTCAGTTATTGTGTTAAAAGATGAAACCCGGCCAATCTTATCGGTGGCCGATGCAGCGGTGGTAGCTTCTGGGACAGCGACATTGGAAACAGCTATGTACGGAACGCCGATGGTGATTGTATATAAATTGCAGCCTTTTGTACTGGAGTTTGGCCTGAAGTTCTGCTATTTGCCCTGTATTGGGTTACCGAACATTTTGATCGATCCGCATCATCCGGTGGCGCCAGAGTTGCTACATCGGCACGCCACACCGGAGAATATTAGCCGCAAGGCTTTGACCATGTTGGACCCAAGTGCCCCTGAAACAAAAAAGGCCAAAGCGGCTTTTGCTGAGTTGCACAAGGTGCTGGATGCCTATCCGACGGCGGAGAAGGTGGCCGGGGGAATCTTGGCGCTGCTTGCCTCGTCTGGTGATCAAGCGTTGTCTGAGGTATAATAGGGCCAGCTGCTTGAGTCGGAAGGATAGATATCGTGCTATCGAATGTAATGATGTTTGCGAATTCCACCATGTTGAGTGGGATGCAAAACCAGAAGCTGAAAAAAGCTCGCTTGGATGGTTTTAGCACCTTTAACCATGGATCTTCAGCTGGTGCCTTGAGATCTTCTTCATTGGGTGGGCTTCAGGTAGATACGTTTACCCGAATTGGTGGACATATCCCGTTTCCTCGATAGAAGGACCATGGGCGCACGTTGTGCGCTCCTACTCTGAGTCTTTTTTGGTGACACAAAAGAGTTTTAGCTGGACGTCTACCAATTGTAGGTTGCGTTGCTTGGCAATTTCGGTGGCGATGGCCAGAACGTCGGGGCTCTCAAACTCTTCGGTCATACCGGTATCCAGGCAGATGATGTGGTGATGCGGCTCTTCGGGGTTGCGAATCAACT
>JAHQWC010000084.1 GCA_019634025.1 Vampirovibrio sp. | reverse complement strand
TCAGGCCTTCGCTAAATTCAATGCCGGGGACGCGATCTACAGTTTGACCGTAAAGGGTTTTTAAGGCCCACACAATGCCGGCGCCATCGGGTAGGACAAGGCCAGCCATTTTCAGGTTATATTCCAGCCCGCTATCGGCTTCGGCGACAGCTATCATCTCGGGGTTTAACGTCACCACTTGCAGTGGCTTTTCAGCTTCTATCGCATTTTTTGCACGGTTCAACGCGCCTTCCATAGACAATAGGTCGACAGGGTAGCCCAACACTTCGCGGCGATCGTCTGTTTGCTGCGGGTGTCGCCCTGGACTTGTGGAAGTGGTCGTCATGGACTGATGAGGATCCGTTGTTTGCTTCGTGGTGTTCATACCCATCAGATTAGCCTAAAATCTTGGTTCATGGGAGACCGTTTTTTCACAAATCCATTGGATGGGTGAATGGGAAAAACGAGTTGGTACTTTTGATCCAAGTTGCTAAGGAGCTCTCTGGATATCGGCTAGTTGTTCTCAGATTTGGCGATTTGATGGTAGAGCTTGTTGCGAACCCGGTTTAAAACAGTGTGAATGATATCACTGGAGTTATCCACGTGTTGAGACAAGGCTTGAATCACATACACATGGGATGGAACCGTTTCGCCATGGGCAATAACATCACGCATCTGGCTTAAACGAGCCTGGTTCAGGACTAAATCCAGAGTATCTGCTTTTAAAGGCGCCAGTTTGCCGGACGTGTTACTGAGCACTTGTTTTAACGCCTCAAGATCTAGCTCTTGTAAAGCACGCTGCCCTCGTTCTTCTTTAAGAGCAGAGTTTGGCCGAGATGTTTTAAGCTGTAGCGTGTCCATCCGCAATTGTGCAGGAGTGGACACCCCCGAAAAGTTAACTCTCACTGAACACTATCCTTTGTACCTGAACATTCAGATTGCATTTGTCATGCCCTCTGATGAAGTTACACAATATGACAAATGACAAAGTTTTGTAAATACGTTTTCTCATAGAGAAAAGTCTCCACACAAAATTGCTTCCCCAGTTTCAACCCACACCGGTACCCTCTGGACACTCATCCGGTAAAAAAGGTTCTATTCTATTATAACAGATTGTCGACGCCGAAAGCCTAGGCGATCTCTTCCTTGGGCTTTTTACCGGGCATCTGGATGATATCGGCGAAGGGCTTCTTTTTCTCCACCATATCTTGGGTAATGGTGATGTCTTTGATATCGGTACGAGAGGGTATCTCATACATAATATCCAGCATTAACTCTTCTACAATAGCCCGTAAAGCTCGAGCGCCTGTTTTACGTTTCATGGCCTCTTTGGCAATAGCTTCAGCCGCACCGTCTTCAAAGGTTAGATTCACATTATCCATAGCCATGAGCTGCTGGTACTGTTTGAAGATAGCATTCTTCGGCTGTTTTAAGATGCGGACCAGCGCTTCTTCATCCAGAGGATCCAACACGGCATAGATGGGAATACGACCGATAAACTCGGGGATTAAGCCGTATTTCAGCAAGTCATCCGGTTGCAGTTCTTTCATTTGCTGGGCCGCCAGCATCTCACGCTCGTAAGCAGATTTGGGCATAGTAACACCGAACCCAAGGGATTTTCCTTCAGTAACCCGACCTTGGACAACTTTTTCCAGGCCGGTAAAGGCGCCACCACAGACGAACAGGATATTCGATGTATCTATCTGGATAAATTCTTGATGAGGATGCTTACGGCCTCCTTGAGGCGGTACATTGGCAACGGTCCCTTCAATCATTTTCAGCAAGGCCTGCTGGACCCCTTCACCTGAAACGTCCCGAGTAATACTGGGGTTTTCAGACTTACGGGCAATTTTGTCAATCTCGTCGATGTAGACAATGCCACGCTCGGCGCGTTGGGCATCATATTCAGCCGCTTGGTAAAGCCGCAGAAGAATGTTCTCAACATCATCTCCTACATACCCGGCTTCGGTGAGGGTTGTGGCATCTGCAATCGCAAAAGGAACGTCCAAAATTTTGGCTAAAGTTTGAGCCAAAAGCGTTTTCCCGCTACCACTAGGGCCTACCAGTAAGATATTACTCTTCTGGATCTCAACCATTTCATCGCCTTTATCATCTTCTTTACGGCTAATTAGATGGTTAATCCGCTTATAGTGGTTATAGACAGCAACGGAGAGGACTTTTTTAGCGTCTTCTTGACCAATAATATGTTCCGACAAGTAATTTTTCAGTTCCTGAGGTTTGGGAATCTCAGTCAACTCAGGTTTGGCGGCAGTTTTTTCCGTCTCTTCGCCTTCATAGAACTCTTCATCTAGAATCTCGTTGCAAAGGTCAACACACTCATCGCAAATATAGACCTCGGGTCCGGCAATGAGTTTTTTGACCTGATCTTGACTCTTTCCACAAAAAGAGCACTTCAGACGGTTATCTTCGTGCTTTGCCATAGGTTAGCCCTCCACGGTTTGGACAGAGTCAGTTGTTACGGTAAATCCTAAAGGGGCAAGTGCCATTTGCCTTCAGATATTCATTATAATACTAGTCGGCCTTAGCTTCTTCAACCTTTGTAATGACTTTATCCACCAATCCATACTCCACAGACTCCTCTGCAGAGAGGATATAGTCACGATCAGTGTCCTTCTCAATCTTTTTTAACGATTGACCAGTATTTTCAGCCAATCGCTCATTTAAGATTTTTTTCATCCGGTTGATTTCAGCTGCCTGAATCTCAATATCAGAGGCCTGACCTTGGGCGCCACCTAACGGTTGGTGAATTAAGATGCGGGAATGCGGCAACGCCATCCGCTTACCTTTGGTGCCGGCAGCCAACAAAAAGGCACCCATACTAGCCGCTTGGCCTAGGCAAATTGTGTTTACATCTGAACGGATGTGCTGCATGGTGTCATAAATAGCCAAACCAGCCGTCACACTACCACCCGGAGAGTTGATGTACAGCATAATATCTTTTTCAGGGTTCTCTGAATCCAGCAGAAGCAACTGAGCCACAATGAGGTTGGCCACCATATCATCTACGGGAGTACCCAAAAAGATGATCCGCTCCCGGAGCAGGCGGGAAAAAATGTCGAATGACCGTTCCCCGCGGCTGGATTGCTCAATAACCACCGGAACGTACAAGGATGGGTTGGATTGGGATTGGATGATGCTCATTCGACGCCTCTCTCTCTAGAACACCGGCGACAAGCGCCTGATTTTTTACTAAATAAAGCCATAGCCCCTATAGTATACACAGATTTTACAGTAGGGTGTAATCTTATGAACTCCTGGCTATTCTTCCGCCAAGACTTCAAACTCTTCGCCCTGAAGGCCAGCCGGAGCTGCAGCGACAGCTTCTTTAGGAGCAGTTGTACCGCCTTCTTCAGCGTCTTTACCGGTATCTTCCACAAATTTCACCGTAGCCCGCTCTGTCAACATTTCTACCACTTTCTGGGTTAAAATTCGGTCATTCACCGCCTGAACCCATTCCATGTTGCTGGCTAGCTGTCGCATAATAGATTTTTCGTCAGTCTGACGCATCTCGGCCATCTCTTTTACTTGGCCTTGAAACTCATCTTCTGTGACGCTGACATTCTCTTTTTTGGCAATAGCGCCAAACACCAAGCTGGTTTTAATCCGCTGGTTCGCTTCATTACGCAGATTCTCCCAGATAGCCTCGTGGCCTTGAGCATCCAGATATTGATCCCAAGAGCTACCTTGTTCTTTAAAACGCTGTTTTACTTCTTCCATCAGCAGCTTGGCTTCTCGATTGGTCATAGAGTCTGGAATTTCTACCGTCGAGCGACTGACAATATCGTCAATAATGGCTTTTTGCTTCCGATAGTCGTTCATCTGCTCTTCGTTTTCAGCTAAGAATTTGCGAATATCGGCTTTCAGCTGATCCAGAGTTTCGTAATGGTTAGCGACTTTCTTGGCCAAGGCATCGTTTAATTCCGGAACCACTTTTTGCTTAATCTCGTTGATTTTAATGTTGAAGTCTGCTTCTTTTCCGGCGATGGCCTTATCATGGTAATCTGCCGGGAAAGTTACCTTGATGGTAAATTCTTCGCTAAGGTTATGGCCTACCAGTTGCCCAGCAAAGCCTTCAATGAAGTTGTTGTTTTCAATGTCCAGGTTGTAGTTTTTGGCTGAACCCCCTCGAATCAGCTCTCCGTTTACCGAGCCGGTAAAATCAATACTGACCAAGTCGGTCTTTTCCACGGTGCGGTTAATCACCGGCTCCAAAGTGGTCATCCGAGTGACAATTGATTGAAGTTCTTTTTCTTCTGCGTCCGGTGGAGAGAGATACTGTGGTACTTCCACATCAATTTTCGCCAATTCAGGCAATTCGACTTCGGGCCGAAGCTCTACCAATGCTTTAACATTCAAGCCTTTGTCCAAATCAAACTGGTAGGACTCAATCTGAGGCGGGGCCACGATGTCCAGTTGGTGCTCACTGATGGCATCGGCAAACACATGGGGCAGCAAGCGATCCATCGCTTCCTGTTTAATCCGGTCTACGCCAACGTTTTTTTCAATAATATTGCGAGGCGCTTTTCCCCGACGAAAACCCGGGACATTAATGCGTTGGGCCAACCGACGGCAAGCCTTGTTGTATTCTTGAGATGCCGCATCAGCAGGCACTTCCAAAGAAATTTGCGCTAAGTTCTTTTCTTTTTTATCTATTTCAACTTTCATCAGTCAGCAAAAACCTATTCAATCGAGACCATACCGGTAGCTTCATCATCTTGCCAGAGCGTCACTTCAGCATTCTAAAAAGCTTAAAAAGGTGGAGCGGGAGACGAGATTCGAACTCGCGACATCTTCCTTGGCAAGGAAGCATTCTACCACTGAATTACTCCCGCACCACCGTGACGAAGATTATAATTAATAATATGAAAAAGCTCTAAAAGCAAGGTGGTAATAAAAAGGTAAGGCTGTCAGAAACCGTCAAAAAGCCTTTTTTTTGCTTATATCTTGTTAAGCCTGTGGACTAGGCGGTTGAGGAACATAAAATGGCGTATAAGGAACCGGCATATAGAGGTTAGGGGCAGAAAAAGAGTCCGAATATCCCTGATATCCGTAGCCGTTTTGTAAGGCGTACTGCTGATTAAAAACACGATTCCCGTAAGGTTTTACCCGTGGCGTCACCCACTGATTTAATGTGACCTGGATATGAGGCTGCGGCGTCACACCCAATTGATCCAATGGGCGGCGAGAGGGGTAAGCACCTATAGAAGAAAGGGGAGTGGGAGATTTAAAGGGAAATGAGACCCTGGAAATTTGCCCATGTGACTGGCTACCTGAGTGTTGCTGAGGAACCTGTTTTTGCTGCTGCTGGGCCAAGCTGCGTTCATAGCGGATACGGGTAAACACACGGTTCAACAGCGCAACACCGGCACCCACTGTCGCCATACCGAAGAACAACGGGCCAAAACTCAACGCCATTTTCCCTCTAAAAATCGGCTGTTTCACGAGTTCTCGGTTAATTTGTGAGGTCGTCGGCGCCTCAAGCCCTCGATCTTTTAATTGTTTTACCGCCTGCTCTTTCGCAAGATGTAGCACGTTCTTCAGACTTCGTACTTCACGCGCCTGGGTTTGGTTACCTTTCTCTCCAGCTGTTTCAAGGGGCTTTAACGCCTCTTTGTATCGATGACCATACCGTTTTACCGCCAAATTGTTAAACAGATCTCCGGTGGTCCACAGGTAGGGAACCACCAAGGCCAGGCGTGTAGCCACTTCTACCTGTTCCAAAAAGTCCCGAGCGGCATCCATATAGCTAATAACTCCAGAGGTAATAATGAACCGCAGTTGGTTTTTGCTTAACCCGTATTTCACCGTTTTGGCGTCAGGTGAGTAACTGAAATCCATTTTCCGGACTAAAAAATCCAATGGCTTTTGCAAAATCCCAACCTTATGCCCGGTTCGGGCAACGACCATGCTGGCGCCTAAAATGCCCAGAGCAGCCATAAAGGTTTCTTTAATTCGATGCTTTGCTTTTTGGGCCTGAGGCGATTCTGTCCCTTTAGCAACTTCTCCATCAGACAAGCCCACCACATCACTAAACTTGGTTTTATGGAACGCTTTTTCAGTCAGGAGATTCTTCCCAAAGCTCAACGCATACTCCCCACCAATGCCAATAATTCCCAGGGCGGCCAAAATAGTAGCGGCCTTTTGTGCGCGGAGACGCCGAAACGCCTCTGTGGTAATTTTTTGCGTCTTAACAGCATCTCGAGTTTCTCCATTGGGAAGGAGTTTACTGACGGTTTCCTCCAATGTATGTTGACCATCTTGAGGTTTTCCGAGGCGTAACATCCGCCACCGGGATTTTATGTGGGCATCTCCCTCCGGGTTTTTCCCCAAAAACCAGCGTTTTGCCAATGCAAACTGACTAATGGCTGCCGCACCAAAATAAAATAGTAAGGACTCTGTCACTTCCAAAAAGGTGATTTCTGAAAAATCTGCCCAGCTTCTGGAAACGGCTGCTTTTGGCGCCCAGACGGTTGCCGTAGCTTGGGCAAACGCAGTAACACCTGTACCACTGGCGCCTTCTTTTATCTGTAAATACTGTGTCCCCAAACGGCTGGCTGCAGAAGTCCCCAATAACGGCAAGCCTGCACTGAACCTTGGCTGAAAACCAGGGTTAGGGGGTTGGCTATTTGGCTGTATCGCTATGGGTTTCAAATAATAGGCTCCAGGGTGCTGGTAAGTTTCAAAATGAACAAAACAAAAACCGGCGGGCTTTTGGAGGCCGCCGGTTCAGGTTGTTTAAATCAGTTCGCTAAGCAGTCATTGCTCGGTTGGCCGAAACACCTGAACACCGTCCTCCGCTGGAGCCCGGCATACACATCATCATGCTCATCATGATGGTAATAATTGAGTGGCGTTGGCCTTGAAAGATCATTGAAATAACCTTGTTTTGGTTCGTTTTTGTGAATTTGGAGGGGATTATACCTTAAAAAACCATCAACACAAATAAATGTGCGCCTCATTCAGGGATCAAGAGCTAATTTTGTTACAAAAATAGCAAAAAAGCCACCAACAAGAAGGGCTATGTGCGCGTGTAAATTTTGGGCAGCCGGACCCGAAGGGCGCACATCAGTTCATACTCTATGGTAGAAAGTGCATCCGCCCAGTTCGTCAGCGTAATCTGCTCATTACCAGAACCTTCCCGACCCAGCAGCGTAACCACCTCTCCAACGGCAGGATCTGCAATATGGGTAACGTCCATCATCATTTGGTCCATGGTTATATTACCCACCTGACAGATATGCTGTCCTTTATAGAGTGCGTTTATCTTGCCAGATAAGTTTCGAAAAACACCATCTGCATAGCCCAGGGGCAATGTTGCAATGACGCGACGATCCTTCTTGTCTGGCTGATCGCCTTCTATCCAGGGGCCATAGCTAATGGCTTCTCCTGGCTCCACGTTTTGTAAAGAGGTAATTCTTGCCTTCAAGCCCATCGCCGGTATTAGTTCAGGCCATCCCTCATCATTATTGAGATTTGGCGGGCCATACCCAAAAAAACCAATACCCATCCGTACCAAGTTGCCAGGAATGTTGGGTAACGTAAGCGCAGCAGTTGAGTTACCAATGTGAACGTAGGCCGGTAGTTCCTGAATATCCTTGAGTACAACTTGCCATCGGTCCAGTTGGGTTTGGGTAAAGGACTTATTGTCGGCATACGCCAAGTGACTAAACACACCGGCAACAGTTACGGCCTTGCTGGCCTGACACCGTGCCGTAAAGTCAGCAGCTTGCTTCCAGGGCATCCCTATACGATGCATCCCAGTATCTACCTTGATATGAACCGTCACCGGCTTTCCAGTAAGCTGGTAGTTCTTCTCCAGATTATCTAAATGCTGATCCGAAAAAATAGTCAGGGCAATGTCTTTTTCCACTGCCGTATCCAGTGCCCAGTCCGGCACAGCTCCAATCACCAAAATGGGGATATCCAGCCCGGCTGCCCTAATTTGCAACGCTTCGTCCATCGCCGCAACACCCACCATTTTCACCCCGGCGGCTTGCAGCGTGGGAATAACCATGACCGCCCCATGACCATAAGCATCCGCTTTTACCACGGCCATCAGGGTGATATCCGACGGAATACGCCGACGAATCTCGCGCACGTTTTGCTCTATGGCCCCTAGGTCTACTTCTACCCATGCATCTCGCCGGGTTTGTATGGGTAAATGTCGTGTAAATTTCATATAAAGGCCATGCAGTCTGGGTATGTTGCCTGTAAACTGTACACCTATAAACAGGTAACACTTATTCTAGTCCAATTATTTATTTTCCACCTGATGCAAGGCGATTCATAATGACTTCACTCAACCCAACGCCACTTGGTAAACCCCACTCAGGGCACAACACGGCCAATGAAAAAGTCGCTGTGGTGGGCGTTGGGCACTGGGGCAAAAACCTGGTCCGGAATTTCCACAAGCTGGATTTCCTGCATACCGTGTGTGATTTGAACACCGAGGCGCTTTCCAGGGTTCACCAGGAATATCCAGACATTCAGGTAACCCCTGAATTTCAACAGATATTGGCTGATTCCGATATTACCGGTGTCATTATCTCTACGCCAACGGCCACCCATTTTGACTTGGCAATACAGGCTTTAGAGGCAGGTAAGCATGTGTATGTGGAAAAGCCGGTAGCTACCAGCGCTGCTCAAGCAGAACAGTTGTTTACCCTGGCCCAGGACAGCAACCTGACGCTAATGGTGGGGCACCTGCTCTTGTATCATCCGGTGGTGAACCGTCTAAAGCAACTAATTGCCGAAGGATATCTGGGCGAAATTAAATACATTCAAAGCGATCGCCTGAACTTTAATCAAAACCGTCAGGATAAAAGCGTGATTTGGGATCTGGCACCCCACGATATCTCGATGATGATGTATGTCCTGGATATGGAACCTGAACGCATTGTCAACGCCTCCGGTCATCGCACCAGTGAGGACGGACGGGTGGATGTAGCCCATATTGAGCTGGAATTCCCTGGAGGTGTTACCGGTCATATTCATAACAGCTGGGTAAACCCTAATAAGCAAGCCAAGCTGGTAGTCCGGGGAACCAAACGGATTGCCGAGCTTAACGATAGCTTAACTGAAGGAAAGCTTCAGATTTTTGACCGGGATGATGAGAACAAGCTGGTTCAAGAGTTCCCCGAATACTTGACCATTGAGCCCTTAAAGCTAGAATGTCAGCACTTTATTAACGCCATCCGCGAAGGCCGCTCGCCTAAAACCGATGGGATTAATGGGTACCACGTGGTAAAAATCCTAGAGCAGGCAGATCGGTTGCTAGAGCAAGCCGAATAAAAACTTTCTAGGTGGTTGCCTAAGAGACAGTGGTAGGAACTGGAGCACCCACAGGAGAATCAAGGTTGTTATTCAACGCTGCCAATTCTTCTACCGTCAAAAAGTGGCTGTTATTGCCAGAATTATACTCAAAGCCTACTTCTACCGGGGTTCCCAGTTCGCCCAGCCGGTTCTCAGCGTAGTTTACGGGGTCGTTAAACCGGATGGTGGGTTGGATGACGAAATGGTCCGGGAATTCCAGGGTCAAATGCGAATCGTCCGCCGGACACATAATTTCGTGAATTTTTTCGCCGGGACGGAT
>JAHQWC010000083.1 GCA_019634025.1 Vampirovibrio sp. | reverse complement strand
CCATAATCTTGGTGGCCGGGCCGTTCAGGTGCTCTAAAAGGTTTTCGGTGTAGGTAGGAGACACGCCGGACAATTTAGCGTACTGGAAGGCGTGTTCATCATTGTGGTTAATGAACAGGGTGTCGTTTACATACACGTTGGTGTTGCAGTTTTCTGCCACCAGCAACTCCACCACCTCTTTGGCCAGGTCTATAGACAAAGGCGTATGGCGAATAAGCTCGTGTCCCGGGTCCATTGATCGGATCATGGCCCCTTGATAGCTGATGAGAGGCTCTTTGATGCCAATAGTTTGGGCAAACATCAGTGCAGAAGGATGCATCCGCCCTGTGGCGACAACGACTTTGGTATCCGTCTCTTCAATAAGGTGTTTTAACAGCTCCAACACTCGGGGGGCAATTTGCAGTTGATCATCCACCACGGTGCCGTCTAAATCCAGCGCGACAAGTTTAATCATATCGACTTCATCATACACCAAACCGGTGTATAGATAGTTATGATTCGTGGAACGCTTCTGTAAACTGCTCATGCTGAGAAAAAGAAGTACCGTGAGCCCTGATAAGTTGAATATACAGGATTTAAACAGGGCTCACGGTGGGCGTCAACGGGTAAACAGTCAGGATTAAACTATTCAATAGCAGGGCATCTTTTTTGTTTTGTTGAAAACGAGTCATTTGAGAATACCTCCTACCATCCCAAAGCCTTAAATTTGAAGCATGTTGTTCTTGCAACACGAGCTTGGGTCGTTAAATTTGAAGGGTTAAGAAATTAGGTAAAATCCGGGTCTGCGTCAGTTACCAGGGAGATATACATATCATCCAAGGTTAAAAAACCGTGGTTTTTAAACCCGGCAGGGCGCTTTAGCATGCGATACTCATGGTTTGACATATTCATGGTGCGGGTCCTCCGAAAATTGGGTTCCGGTGTGGTCGAAGCCACAGTTTCATTTAGTGCTGGCATTCAGGTTACTCACTCTAATTACTATATACGCAACTCCAGTGGAGACAGGAGAGCCGCATGATGGTGCAGCGCTTATTCCCTATTTCCATATTTTTAGTATAGCGTTGCCTCCTTCCCCCTACATCGCCCAATTGTCTCCTTGGATCCTACCTAGATGGCTAGATTGACACCTACCAAAATAATCAATTGTCTAGGGCGTGCCATCAGTTCGAGCCATGAGGCGAATCTGCGGCGTCACTGTGCTGCTCACTCAGTCATTTACCTTGTGTAAACTCCTGTCGCTGCGCTGCCATTTTAATTTGCGAAGTGGTCTTGCATCTCCATCCTCCTGACACGAACTGATGACACGACCTAATCCATCCGCAGCTATCTGCTTAGCCATCCCCCTTTTCATCGGTTTGAGTTGAAAACATTATCTTTTGTGTCGTTCTTGCGTTTCCCCATTCGCGAGAGGTGAACGCTGGTGTATGATTATAGGCTCAAAACTTTCTGGAGGAATATAGTGATGACCGATTACACGGGATACGCCGGTATTGAAACGGCGAAGCCGCAGCATTACCAATTAGACGTTGATACCCTGATTCAAATGGCCCTAGACAGGCAAGAGGGTGAATTATCTGATCGCAAAGCATTGGTGGTTCAAACCGGCAAGTATACCGGCAGATCGCCTAAAGATCGGTTTATTGTGGATACACCGTCGGTTCATGATCACATTGGTTGGGGTAAAGTGAATGTCCCAACGTCTCCAGACGTGTTTGACCGGGTGTTTGCCAAGATGAAAAAATACCTGGCAGACAAGGAGCTCTTTATTTTTGATGGGTATGGCGGGGCGGACCCTGACTATGCTTTGAAAGTTCGGTTTATTAATGAACGGGCTTCTCAAAGCCTGTTCGTCCATCAATTGTTTGTTCGGCCCACGGCAGACCAGCTAAACACTTTTGAGCCAGAGTTTACCGTTATTTGCGCGCCCGGACTTGAGTTGGATCCGGCAGAAGATGGCGTCAATTCTGAGGCTGGAGTCATATTAAACCTGGAAAAGAAAATCATTCTGGTTGCCGCCACGCAGTATTCCGGCGAAATGAAAAAGGGTATTTTCAGTGTAATGAATTACCTGATGCCGGACCGGAACGTTTTTCCGATGCATTGCTCCTCCAATATTGGTAAAGACGGAAAATCAGCGCTATTCTTTGGCCTGTCTGGTACAGGGAAGACGACATTGTCTGCCGATCCGCAGCGTAAGCTGGTGGGAGACGATGAGCATGGGTGGTCAGACAAGGGGATCTTTAACTTTGAAGGCGGGTGTTACGCCAAGGCCATTAAACTTAGCCGGGAGAATGAGCCGGAAATTTGGGACGCCATTCGATACGGCGCCCTGGCTGAAAATATTGTGCTTAAAGAAAACGGTGTGCCGGATTTTGATGACGATAGTCTGACGGAGAACACCCGAGTGGGATATCCCATTGAGTCTATCCCCAACGCCGAACTGTCTGGCAAAGCGCCACACCCTTCTACTATTATCTTTTTAACGGCAGATGCGTTTGGTGTGGTGCCGCCAATTTCCAAACTTACCAGTGAGCAGGCTCAGTACCATTTTATTAGTGGGTATACCAGTAAAGTTGCCGGTACAGAGCGGGGTATTACCGAACCCACAGCAGCGTTTTCGACCTGCTTTGGCGAACCCTTTATGCCTCGGCCTTCGTCGGTATATGCTGATTTGTTGGACAAACGCATCCACGAACATAAAGTAAACGTCTATCTGATTAACACCGGCTGGCAGGGCGGCCCTTATGGGGTAGGTAAACGCATCAGTATTCCCCACACTCGGGCCATGGTGACGGCTGCGCTTAATGGAGATTTAGAGTCTGTAGACTATGACACCCACCCGGTGT
Organism: Vampirovibrio sp.; assembly: GCA_019634025.1. GTDB lineage: Bacteria > Cyanobacteriota > Vampirovibrionia > Vampirovibrionales > Vampirovibrionaceae > JAHQWC01. The sequence continues at coordinate 2,484 of JAHQWC010000083.1, read as the reverse complement.
TGAATATCCAAGTACCCACCACATGTCCTGGTGTGCCGTCTGAGATGTTAAACCCTCGCAACTCATGGTCGGATAAAGCGGCGTACGATACTGCCGTGGTGAAACTGGCCCAGATGTTTGTGAATAACTTTAAAAACTTCCACGGGGTAGATCACTTGGTGGCTGCCGGCCCCAAGGTGCCTGTTGAACCCCCGGCGCAAGGCGTTATTGGGAAAGTGTAAGAGTAGCCTTATTTAAAAAGGTATCGATTTCTGCCTCTGTTTTGCCGTCCCAGTCGATCCGACCGGCGGTAATGGGATGCTGATAATCTGTTTTGGTAATGGATCCGTTGCCGGACACAATGACTGCAGGGGGGAGCACCCACCACTTAAAGACGGCTCTTGCCATGCGGTGAAAGAATTTATCCAGCCAGATTTTCTTTTGTTCTGATGAGGTGGAGTGTTGTTGTTCCCATTGAAACGTTTGCGTCATCATCTCTGCTTTGCTTTGGTGTAAGGCTTCAATACGCCAGATGATTTCATCGGCAAACTCATAGGGCATTAAGACATCTTCGGCGGTGATGGGCTTGCCGGTAGCAGGGTCTAGGGCCAATTCGGCGCCAGAGGGCTTTTCAATGACCGAGGCGGGCAGGGTGTTTTTCTCAGAACGATTCTTGTTCAACCACTTAGCCAACATCCGTAGTTTGGTCTTGGGGACATCCGCCAGAGGCGCAAAGGCGCCGGACATATCGCCATTGACCGTGGCATAACCCATATAGAGTTCAGATTTGTCTGAGGTGGCCAGCGGCAGGGCATGGTAGTCGTTTCCGAGGAGCCGCAATATTGTGGCCCGACTGATGGCTTGCATATTATCTTTGGCATAAGAGTTGGCGTTAGGCTCTCCCCAGGAAAAGTGCAGATCGACTTCTCCAGAATGTAAGATCGTGTCAAAAGCTTTAACAGGGCTATCAATAGGAATTTCAATAAACCCGACACCCAGGTTAATGGCTAACTGTCTGGCATCTTCCCGGCTATCGGCCGGGGTAATGCTTGACGGCATACTAACAGCCAGAACGTTCTCTGCGCCCAATGCGTCTGCTGCAATTACGGTGGTTATGGCAGAATCGATGCCGCCAGAAAGCCCTAATACGGCACGTTTAAACCCGTTTTTTTCAAAGTAATCTCGAATCCCCTGGACAAGGGTGCGGTAGGTGCGACCTAAGTCAGATGTGAGAAAGGCGTCAAAGGTTTTTTGCTCAGTGAGTGCGTCTTCCAGTCCAACAGGCAATGGGTGAATGATGCCTGATTGCTGGAATGGATTGGCAATTAAAAACTGTTCTTGAAAAGAGGCTGCTCGGGTGGTGAGGTTTCCGGATGCATCATACACTCGGCTGGCGCCGTCAAACGAGAGTTCGTCCACGCTGCCGGTTTGATTGACGTAGAGATAAGGAATGTGATGCCGCCTGGCAATGTGGGAGAGTAAATGATGTTTCAATTGCTCTTTGCGGGAGCGGCTGGGAGAGGCGGATATATTGATAAAGACGTCTGGCTTTAACGTAGCCAAATCCGCCATGGGGTCCCGATGCCGATATAGGGGGCGGGTGAAAAATTCGTGATCGTTCCAGGTATCCTCGCAAATGCTGAGGGCATAGGACTTGCCGTGTATGACAGACAAGCTCCCGTCGGGGTGACCTTCATTCAATGTTAGTTCCGGCGTGCTTGGCGGGTAGACCCCAACGCCTGGAGAGGGCTCAAAGGTGCGGTAATCATAAAATTCGTTATAGGTGGGCAATAAAGATTTTCGGGTGATGCCTTCTACCTTTCCGTTCCCCAGGACTGCCAAAGCGTTATAAAAAAGTCGGCCGCACTGTTTTTTATTTTGTGAGCTGGAGATATCGTCTGCTTTTAAGGGGGCTCGGGGTTCTACAAATCCGATAATGGCTCGGGTTTCTCCGGTGCGTTTTGCCAGCGCATTCAACCACTTGACGTTTTCTGCCACCAAAAACGGATGGCGCTGAATCACATCTAAAATGGGATAACCCATTAGGCTGAGTTCCGGGAAAACAACGGTATCGACCCCAAGGGCTTCGGCAAGGGCTATATAATCCAGGATTTTAGCGGAATTTCCGGCTAAATCTCCTGGGGTGGGGTTAATTTGGGCCAACACAATGTGTCCTTGGCCTTTGGGGCCCAGGGTTGAGGCAATGGCTTGAAGGGTCGCCGGTTTTTTACCCGGCTGGCTTTCTTCTGTCCATTGCCCTTGTAAATAGAGATCCAATACCGCCGTCAGGTGTGATATCTGTTGAAACTGGTTTTCAGGGGTGATTCCAGAGAGAACGGCATTTATCTGATGGTTAAATTGCGCCAGGGAAAGATCTGGATCTGTGAGATTGTGAGACGAGAATGACATACCGGTCGCAATTTAACCATCAGATAAATGCCGTTCTCTCTGGAATCACCCCTGAAAACCAGTTTCAACAGATATCACACCTGACGGCGGTATTGG
>JAHQWC010000082.1 GCA_019634025.1 Vampirovibrio sp. | reverse complement strand
GGTATACCGGCATCAGATAACTATATCGGGTGGGCCCTCGGGTATTGGTCAGCAGGTAAAACTCCGGCGAGGCATTATAGACAAATAAATCTGTAGGGCGGGTCTTTAAGGCATGGACGCCGTCGATAATGACCTGCATGGCCTTTACCTTATCTGCCGAATATTGTACCGCTCGAACTTCAGATTCAACGGTGCCATACGATTGCAACACCGGCAAAGTCAATTGCCATTGGGCCGCCTGTACTTGTTGGTAGAGCATGGAGAGTACTAAAAGCGTCGCAACACCCCATACTGGTTTTTGAATAAAGGAGACGTTTTTCATCGTCTGGTAAAGGGCAACACCGGCAAATAAGTAATGCAGCCATCCGTGGATTACCACCATGGTGGCCGTAGGGTAGGTAAACGATGCCAGGAAAAAGGCCAGGCCACTCCATCCTAAAATCCAGAGGGTCCATTCATTTGTGGAAAGGCGTTGTAACTTTTGACCCACAAGCATCTTGCCCAGCCGGGTCAGAATCCATCCAATACCGAGAAGGGGCAATAAGCCTTTTAGCAATACCAGTATTTGCCCGGTAAAACTCCCGATACTTTGAAACGTTGTAGGCCACAGGGTCTGTAATTGTTGAATGCCATCTTGGTAATACCCATGGGATGTTGTCTGGCGGTACCCGCCTTCAAACAACCAGAAAACTGTGCTGTACAGATAGTCCGGCAATGCGCCTTGAACGGCAAAAAAAACGACAGAAACGAGCCCGGGAATTAAGACAGGTAGAAAGAAATATTGCAGAAAAACACGCCCCGGCTTGTGAAAACCCTCCGGTTTGTTTTGAAGCAGATAAACCAAGAGTCCGCCACCCATGAACCCTATAGAGATAACGCCCAGCGACAGGGTGAAAAGTGTGGCAATGCCCAAGCATACACCAGCCCAGACCAGGTATTTAGATTGATGAGGCGCCTCCACAAACCGCACCAGCGCATAAGTTCCCAACAGCACCATAACCGTGCTGAAGAGATGATGACTGATCATCAAATGTTTGGGGATCATCAGAATCCACAGCCACATCATCAAGAGCGCCAGCCCGGTTGTGGGCAAAAATCGTTGACCTATCCGAAACGTGATCCACCCGCACAGCACCAAACCCAAAAACGCCGCCAGCCTCAGGACCATTAAGCTGACGCCACCCGACAGTAGAACGAGGAACGCGACCAGATAGAACGTGCCGGGGCCGTAAAAGTTGAAAATATCCCGGTACGGTAACAGTCCTTCTGCCGTCAACGCCCCTTCATAAATAAAAAAACTTTCATCAATCACCGGCAGTACGGTTAGGTTGACCCACAGCATCAACCCAACAATAAAAATGATGAGACAGAGTGCAGCTATTTTACAGGTGGATATCATCGCTGGTAGGGCAGATTGATTCTGAAAGGCCATTTTAGGCACCTCCAAACATCAAAGACCATGCCAAGCGAACGCTTTTTTCCACATAGTAAATGCCGAATACCAGCAATGCCCAATAAACGCCTTTCTGAAATTTCTCCGCCGTCATCGATGCGACCATCCGTTTGCCGATTAGAATCCCTGCCAATCCTCCGGCAACCACCACGCCGATTTCACTGAACGAGAATCCTAAATTGGCTGCCTCCAGGTGCCAGTATACTGGCAATCTGGAGATATCGGCCATCAAGGCAATCATTGCAGAAGTCGCCACATAGGGTTCTTGAATCAACCCTATCCGGTTTAAAAAAAACGCCCGCACTGCACCACCGGTCCCGACCAACCCAGTAATAAACCCAGCCAGCCCACCACTGAGGAGTGGGTGATGAAAGGCATCCGGGAGCACCCAAAGAGACTTGCCCTGTAATCCTCGAGTAGAAATCAGGCATAACATCCCGCCCAGTAAAAACAGGAGTCCGATACTGGGCACCCATTGCCAGCAATATGCCCCCAGCCCGGCCAGTAACAGAGACGGAACACCAAAAGTAAGCACGGTTTTCCAGTCAATGGCGCGGAAAAACAGCCCGGTTTTTAACAGGCTGCTGACGCCATGAAAGCCTGCCACCAAGAGAATGGCGGACTTGGTATCGAACTTTAGCAACAGCACCAACAGCGCCGTCATCAACGTCCCCGTGCCAAACCCGGCTATGGTGCCTACCCATGCGGCAATGGCTGCGCCTATGGCTAAAACAATTAACTGTGTCTCATCCACCGCTCATGCTCCATAGTGTCCTCTGCCAATTCAAACGCCAATGATTCTCTATCCGTCACCCCTCTATTTTATACCGTGTCATTTGATACAATAACCCCGTTATACACATTCAGAGAAAGAGAGGGGTTTTTATGTCCATTACTTCCCAGGATCAGAGCCGTCAAAATCCATGTTCCGGCACGCGAAGCGGCATCTATGATAACGTTTTGGAAGCCGTCGGCCAAACCCCTCTGGTCAAAATAAATAGGCTGTTCAGCGAATTTACCGGCGTCACGGTCCTGGCGAAACTGGAATACCTGAATCCCAACGGCTCCATGAAAGACCGTATCGCCTTAAAAATGATTGAGCTGGCGGAAAAAGAGGGCAGGATTCAACCGGGTGATACCCTGGTAGAACCCACCAGCGGCAACACCGGTTTGGGGTTGGCCATGGCTTGTGCGGTTAAAGGCTATAAACTTATCATTACTATGCCCATGAAAATGAGCGAAGAAAAACGGCGCTTACTCAGGGCTTTTGGCGCAGAACTCATCTTAACGCCGACGGAGTTGGCATTCGATCACCCGGATAACTATATTGAAGTGGCCAAACGTTTGGCCCGAGAGAATGAGCGAACCCACCTGCTCAACCAATATGAAAATCCCGGTAACCCGCTGGCCCATTATTACGGTACCGGCCCGGAAATATGGCAGCAGTCTGAAGGAAAGCTAGATTACTTCGTGAGTGGTGTGGGCACCGGCGGCACTATTTCCGGCGTGGCTAAGTTTTTAAAAGAACAAAATCCCGATATCAAAGTGATTGGCGCCGATCCCGACGGCTCGATATACACCGGCGATGTTCACCCTTATCTGGTGGAAGGCATCGGCTACGATTTTTACCCTAAAGTGTTTAATACGGACATCGTCGACACCCTCTACCGAATTGGCGATAAAGCCTCCTTTGCTGAAGTTCGTCGCCTTGCAAAAGAAGAAGGCATTTTAGCCGGTGGCTCCTGTGGTACCGTTGTGGCTGCCGTCCGCAAGCTGCTCAATAACCTGGCTGAAAAAAATGAACTGGAGGGGAAAACCGTGGTCATGATGACTCATGATACGGGTCGAAATTATATTACCAAAGTCTACAATGATGACTGGCTCAAGGAAAATGGCTTTTAAGCAGGTCAAATTGTTCATAAACCCACATTCTTATTTTATGTAACTTTTATATATTAATATCGTTGTTATTTTTAATTAACCGCAATCTTTACAAAAGCTGAAAACCCAATGAAGTGCTTGCTTTAGCGGCATATTTTTTTTCAACTCGCCCCATAAAAGGGTCGTATTCTTCCATTTTTGTTGTAATATGACTTCGTCAGGTTTTTGGCGGACAGTTAGCTATAGAATGCCTTCATTGCTGTATCGGCGGAAGCATTAAGCACTAAGCCAAGAATCAGCGCAATTTTCCATCTGCGCAATTTTTGTGGCGTAGGCCTGCTCTGAAAATGAGCGTCATTTATATCTTGCTTCACACTAGAAGCAATGCCTACCGCAGAAAATACGACGACCCCTGAGACGCGACGTGGCGCTGAAAGGCGTTTCGTTCACGCCCAACTGTTCGCATGAAAGGAGGTCTGTGATCACTGCTGCACTGACGGCTGTCGGGAAGAATTCTCTTGCTCGGACAGTTGATTATTTAAACCCTGTCAAAATGGGTAAAGCTGCTTACCAGGCTTTTAAGCATCAAAATGCAGATGCGGTAAACCAAATGGTTTATATCGGGCTACCTGCAACTACTATGGTAGCTTACGGACTCAATCCACTACTACAAAATGCCTACTATAAGGGCAAAATATCTGACGCGAAGCGAAAGCTTTTGGTGAGCCAGGAAGTTATGAACCAGGCCTCCTCAGCCGCCATGTATTTGGCCGGTTATTTTGGTGTTGCTGCACTCCCCGGTATGTTGATGCGGCAACCTCGGTTCAGTAAGAAGTTTATTGATGCAACCAAATTATTGGTCGGTATGGCAGCTGGTTCTATAGGGCTTGGTATGGCTCGTCCTCTTTTAGGCGCTGCGATGACAGTAGAGAAAATAAATGCTGAGGACGCAAAAGATACTTTTAATAAAACGACGACACCTTTTCAAGCACCTCTAGCAGCTACGTCTATTAGAACAATACCTCCGGCTTTTTCCAGTAATATGGGTACCTACCCAGTATCCAACAACATCAGATTCCACTCTTTTAATACTCCCCGCCTTTCTTCCATAAACACTGGGTATCAACACCCAACACCCTATACGGCTCGGTAACGTTAACCCCCATTGTCTTCACGACACACTTAAGGTAAGTTGAAGGCGATAATCAGGGTATTCTGTTGCCGGAGGGAGTATTTATGAAGTTTCAAACCAAGGCGATTCACGCCCATCAAGAACCGGATCCCGTTACCGGAGCCGTCATTACTCCCATCTATCAAACCTCAACCTTTGCCCAGGAAGATGCAGGAGTGCATAAAGGCTACGACTACTCCCGCTCCGGTAATCCCACCCGCACAGTGTTAGAAGGTGTTTTGGCCGAATTGGAAGAGGGTGCTCATGGATTTTGCTTCGCCAGCGGCGTTGGCGCGTTGACGACTTTATGTATGGCGCTTTTCAAGCCTGGCGATCATCTGGTAGTGGGCGATGATGTTTACGGTGGCACCTATCGGTTTTTAACCAAGGTGTTCCAGAATTACGGTATCGACATCTCCTTTGTGGACATGACCGATCTCAAAAACGTAGAGGCAGCGTTGAAGCCCACCACCAAAATGGTGTATATGGAAACCCCCACAAACCCGCTGCTGAAAATGGTAGACATTGCGGCTGTTGTGGCTCTGGCCAAACAAAAAAATATTCCCACCTGCGTCGACAACACCTTTGCCACGCCGTATTTGCAGACCCCTCTTAATTTAGGGGTGGATATTGTGCTGCACAGCACCACCAAGTATATTGGCGGTCATAGCGATGTTGTCGGCGGGGCGTTGATCTTAAAAGATGACACGTTTAAAGACGCCATCAAATTTCACCAGAATACCCTTGGCGCCGTGCCGGATCCTTTTGCTTCCTGGCTCACTTTGCGTGGAGTCAAAACTCTGGGCGTCCGGATGAAAGCCCACTGCGAAAACGCCAATGCCCTGGCTAAATTTTTGTCGGAGCACCCGGGAGTAGACACCGTGATTTATCCGGGATTACCCTCTCACCCCCAACACGCCATTGCTCAAAAGCAAATGAAAGACTATGGCGGCATGATTTCTCTGCGCGTTAAAGGCGGCGAACAGGAAGCCCGTAATCTGATGAAATCCGTGAAGTACTTCACGCTGGCCGAAAGTCTTGGCGGGATT
>JAHQWC010000081.1 GCA_019634025.1 Vampirovibrio sp. | reverse complement strand
GTCCCTGTATGAACATTTCATCCGCCGCATTATTTGGACCTCAAGCCCCTGTTCAAGGCCTTAGTCTTGGCGCTCGCGGTGGACACTCAGCTGGAGCACACGGTTCTAACCAATTTGCCGGCCTCTCTATGCAGCACGGCGGTAGTTTTACACCAGCCAATGATCAATTGGCGGCAATGCAAGGCATTGATATTTCTCGACCCGCAGCCCCGGTTGGCTCGGGCAAGCTTTCTGTTTATGGATAGTTTTATGGTTAGTAAAGGATAGTGAGTTAGGAGGAAACATCCATTTACCGGCAACCGGTGGATCTGATTGGGATCCACCGGTTGTTGCATGAAAGGATACCTGCTGGCGGGGCAATTCTTAAGGCAACCTTAAGATTCACCACAATGGGGTTACATTCGTTCATTTTTTATCACGAGGCCGGGCAAATTGGGTTTTATGCAGATAGAAGAAGTAGTTGACTGGAAAGACGGGACACCATGACTGCAATTGGCCAACAACAAGCGGTATCGTTTCAGGGCAAAGACCTGTCACGTTTTCGTGGGGCTGGCCCAGAAGCAACACCTTTTCAATTAGGGCAGCTACAAGGAGTATACGGCCCTAGCCAAGGTATCCAGGGTGTTAAAACCACTCAACATGCCGGCAACCCGTCCATTTATCATGCGGGTCTTCCAATGCCGCAATATAATACAGCACAGCATTTAGATACATTAGAGCAATCCTTAAACGTTGCGCCAATTGGGCCAAGCGTTTTAGGTCAAGAAGCACTTCCAGTTCAAGCCGTTTCGCCCGTACTTGGCCAAACTCAACAAACCTTTGCCGGTGCTGGGTTTGGAGGAGCCAATCCTACAATGAGCTTCATGGCCTAGCCCCTCAGCAGATCTATCAATGGTAGAATTTATAGACAGGGTAACCTTCTGTTACCCTGGTTTTTACATGGTTGAATCAAGCTAAAGTTTTCCCTGAGGGGCTTTCTGATGAACGAGCAATCTATCCTGTCTTTGGTAAAAAACCACCTCGTCGATCCATCGGTGATTGCCGATGATGCGTATGTTGACCCGGACACCAAGACGGTGTACACCACCGATCTGCTGGTGGAAGGTCAGCACTTTGACCGGCAGTATTTCCAGCCGGAAGATATCGGCTGGAAGGCTGCAGCAGTCAACATCAGCGATGTAACCGCCATGGGCGGCAAACCGCAGTACATTCTGGTTTCTTTGGGGCTGCCCAAAGACATTGGCCCCACCTGGATTAAAAAGTTTTACAACGGTCTCAGCGCCGCATGTCAAAAGATAGGCGTTCAAATTATTGGCGGCGACACGGTGCGGGCGCCGCAAGTCATTGTAAATGTGGCCGCCACCGGGTTAATCCCAACCGGGCATACGGTAGGGCGACGTAACCTGGCAGAGCCAGGGGACTGGATTATCGCCACCGGTCACCATGGCCTGAGTGCCGTAGGGTTGAATACCTTACGTAACAAGGTAGACGGCTACAATTCCTGTAAAGAGGCTCACCTAAGGCCAACGCCTCGTGTTAAGGCAGGAGCACGGTTATCTAAAATATTCTCGCGACTTTGCATGATGGACAGCAGCGACGGGCTGGCCGATGCCTTGTTAAAAATGGCCGATGCCAGCAGTGTACGGATGGAAGTGGTGGCGCCTTACGTACCGGTACATTGGGAAGTGGAAAAATACGCCACCGAGAACAATGTGGATCCGCTAGATCTGGTATTTTATGGCGGTGAAGATTTTGAACTGGTGGCCACGGTATCCACCGTTGCCGGGTTACCCAAAGGCATGTTTACGGTGATAGGACGGGTAAAAGAAAAAGTGGGCCAAGCCGGAAGTGCGATATTGGTAGATCAGGCCCGGGAAAAAATTGCCTCGCTCTCTCTGGACAAAACCTTCCAGCATTTTCAGCCCACCCCATCCAAAGAGACAGAAACCAGCTGGATCTCCTTAGGCGCTGAAAATATTGGCACCGAAACACCTCAGCAGACCGGTTACGACACATGAAAAATGACTGCTGGGCTGTAGTACCGGCAGGAGGCTCCGGCAGCCGGTTTTCTCAAACTGAAGATAAGCTGACGGTTAGCCTGGGGCATCATCCACTCTTGGTATATACCCTCACTAACCTGATGCAAGCCAGCAAGCTGTCCGGCGCGGTCATCGCGGCACATCCTAATCGGCTGGCGGCTTATCGCAAGTTGATGCTGGAGCATGGCGCAAAACCCAATGGACAGGAGAGTGAAGAGCTCCTGATTCACGGCAAAATCATCCGATTGACGCCGGGGGGAGAAACCCGGCGTCAATCAGTGGCTAATGGATTAGCCGTACTACCTCAAACCGTCTCTATTGTGGCGGTACATGATGCCGCCCGACCTCTGGTAGATGCAGTCACAGTAAATACTGCTATTGCCAAGGTGGAAGCGGAAGATGTTGCCGCTATTGTCGCCATTCCAGTCACAGACACTATCAAGGAGGCCGAAGGACGGCAGATTATCAGAACCCTTGACCGTACCCGATTGTACCGAGTCCAAACGCCCCAAGTGTTCCGGTTAGATATGCTACGCCAGGCACATCGTCACGTCCCGGCAGACTACCCGGTAACGGATGACGCCCAACTGTTGGAAGTACTGGAACTCTGCCCCATTCATGTAGTGCCCGGCAGCGAGGTCAATTTAAAAGTAACGACCCTGGAAGATTTGTGGGTCGCCGAAAGCTTTTTAAAATATCGACCTAGCCCCTTTTAAGATGAAATTTAGGACGTCTGTCTGCTACAGTTAGATATGACAATTTTTCCAGACTTGAGGGCTTCCAGCTCTCATACAAACGGCTTTGATTCGCTGCCGTGGTCCAATGCCGCCCGGCAAATGGTGAAGGACCAGATTCAGACCCGCGGGATTAAGCATCCACAGGTGCTGGCAGCCATGGCATCGGTTCCCCGCCATCGGTTTGTATGTGACGATATGGCCTCACAGGCCTATGAAGACCACCCGTTGGGGATTTCAGAGGGCCAAACGATTTCTCAACCCTATATGGTTGCATTGATGACAGAAGCCCTGGATCCTCGCCCTGGCGAATCGGTGCTGGAAATTGGCACTGGGTGTGGCTACCAGACAGCTGTTTTGTGTGAGCTCTATGACCATGTCTACTCTGTGGAGCGGTATCCAAGCCTATCAAAGGAGTCTCAGGCGTGTTTAGGCAATTTGGGATACCGGAACTTTTCATTGCTGGCCGGAGACGGTTCGTTGGGGTGGCCGGAGCATGCGCCCTATGATGCTATTATAGTAACGGCAGCCTCCCCAGAGATCCCGGAGCCATTATTAAAGCAGCTAAAAGGTGAAGGCAGCACAATGGTCCTTCCGGTGGGAGACAAAAACCGGCAACAACTGATACGCATCATGCAAACACCTTACGGTAAGCGCACCGAGATACTAGGAGATGTGCGGTTCGTTCCCCTGATTGGCTCACACGGATGGTAGTTTTGTAACATTATGTGCCATCGTTGATTAGCGCGCTTGTAGATTTGCTACGACCATGATAGAAAGATAGTATCCATCCTTGTGAGGGATTCTAAGCAATATGGAAATAAAAGAGTTACGATTCCGTGCAGATCTCAACCTATCCGCATGCGGCTCGGCCCATCCAGAGATCCGTCCCGCCGAGTTCAAAACTGCCTTTTCGAGCTGACACAGCACAGGCGAAGCACGTGCTGCCACCAAAACATACAAGTGCTCCTCGATTCGGTTGGGGCGCACAGAGCCATCATGCCTTCCATCAAAAAATTCTAAATGACGGCGGCCTGAAAAGTCCTTCTTTAAGGAACTTTGTGGAAAGCAATACAGCGCTGATCAATGGATATTCCGATTCTCTGCATTTATACGAAAAAGGCCGAAATCATCATGCCCATTTGGAAGATTTAATGGGCCCCTCCTATAAGACAAAGGATGATGTACCTACATTTGAGGCCGTTAAGAACCGCTTTACCCCAGATTTAAAAGAAAGAATTAAAAACATGATTCCGGCCCAGCCCCGGACTTACCATCAACTGGAGAACACCCACAACAAACGGAACGCCCTATACCAGACCATGGATGCCTATTTAAAGCTAGTCAGCCGGTTTCGAGATATTGCGCATCACAAGCCTGCCACTGAATTCCAACAGATGGAAGTTAAGAGCGATTTGGTCCGACTGACGGCAAGATTATCCCATTATCTGGCAGATTTATACCAGCCACTGCACCTAACCAACTATTACACCTGGACCCTGCCAGTACGAGATGAAAATGAAAGACCTTTAAGCCTTCACCCCATTCTGGAATATGATCCTGACATGAACAACTTGTATCATGAATGGGGCGTTACACCCTTCGGACGCCAAAACCTTCCAGGAACAACCGTCGGATCAGGCTCAGCTATGGCCACCACAGAATTTGAAGCCCAATTACTTCGAGACATACGACAATCTTACGCAAAGGTAGCGGATATGGCTCAAGCTGATGCAGGACTCCGTCAACAGCTAAACAACGGTGAAAACGCAGATAGCCAAGCATACCTCAGAGATTTAAAATCGGCAGTGGCCCCCATCATGATTCGTCAAGCAGAAAAAGGGGCCCATATGCTGGTAAAAGCCTTAGAGTCCGCCTATCAAAAATCCGGACGGCCTGACTTGACGACCTTAGAACCCGTCGAACTGGAGTGGTATTCCACCCTTGCAAATAAACCGGTTTAGCCAGCTTATGTTTTAAGCAGGTTGCGCAGCGGGCTGATTGCCACCCGCATGTTGAGCTTCCAGATATTTTTCTGCATCCATGGCCGCCATACAGCCGGTACCAGCAGCCGTTATGGCTTGCCGGTATTTATGATCCATGACATCACCGCAGGCGTAGACACCTTCCACATTGGTATTTACAGTGCCGGGAGCCACCACAATATAACCGGTCTCATCCAAAGTCACCGCACCTTGGAAAATATCGGTGTTGGGTTTATGGCCAATGGCCATAAACACGCCTTGGGTGGCAAAATCTCTGGTTTCACCGGTTTCAGTATCTTTCAGCCGAACTGCTTCTACACCGGCATCTTTTGATCCCAGAATGTCTTCCACTTCAGCGTTCCAGATGAAGTCAATCTTCGAGTTCGCCATGGCCCTGTCTTGCATAATTTTACTGGCCCGCAGTTTATCCCGGCGGTGTACCACGGTTACCTTGCTGGCAAATCGAGTCAGGAAGTTGGCTTCTTCCATGGCCGTATCGCCTCCACCAACAATCACCACTTCTTTGTCTCGGAAGAAAAATCCATCGCAAGTGGCGCAGGCAGAGACGCCATGACCCATCAAGGTTTTCTCAGATTCCAGCCCTAACAGCTTTGCTGAGGCGCCGGTAGCAATAATCACCGTATCCGCTTCATAGGTATCGGTTTCTGTCATCACCTTAAAGGGCCGTTGGGTAAAGTCCACCTTCTCCACCAGATCATTCACAATGGTAGTACCAAAGCGTTCAACCTGAGCTTTCATATTGAGCATTAGATCCGGCCCCATAATCCCTTCGGGGAAACCGGGGAAATTTTCCACATCGGTGGTAATCGTCAACTGTCCACCAGGCTGCAAGCCTTCAATCATCAGGGGCTCCAAGTTTGCCCGAGATGTATAGAGCGCCGCCGTATATCCCGCCGGGCCTGAACCGATAATAATTACATTGCGTTTTGGATGGGTGGTGCTCATACGTCTTTCTCTTTCTCTATAGCTTTAGGACAGTTGCCTATATAAAATGCTGGCATTGGTTCAAGGTTAAAAACCCCGAAAATCATAGCACGAAGTGATGCCGGCCCCAAAGTAAATCCAAAACCACCTCTCAAAAAATCAAAAGACCGACATTATTGAATAATGCCGGCCTTAAGATTAATTTTTTATAACGCAGATTATGTTTCCTCAACTTCCGGTGGCGGTGGCGGTGGCGGTGGCGGGCCTTCTGCTATTTGAGTATTGGATTGTTCAGTATTTTCTGCAGCCTGGAAGAAGTTATCACCTTTAAGTTTTTGCAAAGCTGCAGCATTGGCAATAGAGAAAGACGAGAACATAAATGCACCAACAATCAGCAAAGAGATAAACGGTGCAAGGCGAATATCAATCAATGAACTCCAGATCATAGGCAGACTCCTTACGGTTCAGTTGAAAAGTATCAAGAAAGACTATCGAGTGGCTTTTTAAGGGTTGTATAGGAACTTATCGGTCAATTATTCAATAACTTTGGGGGGTTGGGCGCCGGAACAGCTTAAAAACTGAACCGGCGCCAGAAATTAGAGAGGATGATTAGCTTGAGAGCTTCATTTTGATGTTTTTCGCAATGGTTTGGTAAATTTCGGTAATACCATCTCCATCGTTGGTTGCCGCAGCATACTGCTCACCATCGGTGGTAAAGGCCATGGTATCCAGCAGCCCAGAATCCCAGTCCTCATCACGCAGCATCGCTCGCAGCAGATTCAAACTGTTACTGTTCTCACCGCCAATTTGAATGGTGTGAACCGTCACGTCATTATTGACCGCCCGAGCAATTTCAAAGTTGGTCATATCCAACAGATTTTCAACATAGTCCTCAGTACAATCCTGGGCTTGGTCATAGTAGTAGTTGGCATAGCTCCAGTAGCCACGATTGGCATAGTAGTTGCCGTAATAGTATTTGGTATAGCAGGTGTTGATGTCGATATCGCCACCCGGCAGGTTGGCATACCCATCGGTCATAAAGACGATGGTTTT
>JAHQWC010000080.1 GCA_019634025.1 Vampirovibrio sp. | reverse complement strand
GACATTAACATTAATGGTACCGGAAACAGTTTGGATAATGTGTTGACAGGTGCCGGTGGAGACAATGAATTAAACGGTGCTGCCGGTGCCGATACCCTGTGGGGGTTTGCCGGTGCGGATACTTTAAATGGTGGTGATGATAATGACGATTTGAATGGCGGCGCCGGTAATGACATCTTGAACGGTGATAACGGTGATGACTTGCTGAACGGCGCTGACGGGGACGATACATTGAATGGTGGCGCCGGTAACGATGAGTTATACGGCGGGAATGGGACTGATGTTTTGAACGGCGGCGCCGGTAACGATAATTTGCACGGAACGGCTAACTGGATTGGTCAGACCGGAAATAAAACACTGAATGGTGGGACTGGTGATGATCTTTACCACGTAGACAGCTGTACAGATGTGGTTGTAGAAAATGCTGGAGAAGGTATTGACACCGTTTACGTCTACGATGGCGACTATACTTTGACCAACAACGTTGAGAATCTGGAAATCCGTTACAATACTAATGGTCTGGATGGGACCGGAAACAGTCTAGATAACATGCTGACTGGGGCCAACGGGACCAATATCTTGAGAGGCCTAGATGGTAACGACACCATCTACGGGATGGGCGGTAATGACCGTTTGTATGGAGATAATGGTAACGATACAGTGTACGGCGGCAATGGCGTTGACTATATGTATGGTGGCGAAGGTAATGACTACCTTCACGGTGGTGAAGACACCGATGTATTATACGGTGGCAATGGACAGGACACCCTGGTTGGTGGCAATGGCCAATATACCATTCTGTTTGGTGAAGCTGGCAATGATGTGCTTTATGGAACACCAGCTTTTACTGGCATGACTGTAACCACCTTAGCCTATCTGTTGGGTGGTACCGGTGACGATTTATATTACATCAGTGGCGGTAGTAAGGACTGGGTCTACGAGTATGCCAACCAAGGTACGGATACGGCATATGTTTATGATCAGTCCTATACACTGGCTGCCAATCTGGAAAACGCTGAAATTCGCTACAATACCGACATCAACTTAACTGGTAACAATCTGGACAACGTCCTGACTGGCGCCGAAGGTGATAACGTGTTGACCGGTCAGGCTGGAAACGACACTTTTTATGGCAAGGGTGGTGATGATAGATTGGTTGGCGGATCCGGCGACGATACCTACGTGGTGTCTGGTAAGTTTGGTGAAGATGTGATTTTTGACGATTCCGGCAGCGGAGATGAACTCCAGTTTATTTCCAGAATCATCAACGTTGTGTCTTGGACTCAAGTAGATGGAGATAGCAACGGACAGTTTGAAGATTTACTGATTGATTTTGGCAATAGCAAATCTATCACTATTGAGGACTACTTTAGCAACAGCAATGATAGTGTGGCAGGTAGTGGCTTAGTTGAGAACATCTCTTTTACCGACGATGCTGTGAATGACTTTGTAGATGTTCAGGGGATGCTTTCCTAAAAAGCTAAGTGGCTATTTAAACGGGTGTGAAGCTACCTGGCTATGTACCGGTGTCAAAATCCGTTCGGAATTGAGTTGGCCGGATTCAAACAGCAATACCAGTTGGGCCATATTGAAATTTAAGACGGTGGAGTGGAAGGAGTTATTGACTTCCGCCAATGCCAACTCCCGTTGTAAGACATCACGTTCACTTACTTTTCCGGCTTCTAGTTGGGCTTGGGCAATGCGATGACTTTCTTGAGCGGCAAAAAGCTTTTCCTCATCCAGAGAGACCAATCGCCGGAAGTGTTCCACTTGATGGTAGTTCTCTGCTACTTTCTTATAGATTTCTCCCAAGGCTTTTTCTTTGTTTAAGATGGCTTCCGCCTTTTTGGCATGGGCGGTTTTAATAGCGCCGATGGCGCCGACGCCCATATTCCGCATGACATCAAACGAGGTGCTGTAGCGGATTTGTTTGACCCGGGACAGCTCGGTCATATAGGGGCCCAGGCCGCCCCGGTAGCCGCTGACGCTGACAGTGGGGAGTAAGTCCGTCCAGGATGACCAATACGCGAGTTTGGCTTCTTTAATTTGACGTTCCAACTCTTGGACATCTGCTCGCTCTGTTCGGGCGCTCTGCAAATAATCTTCCAGAGTCCAGGACTCTTCCACAAAAGAGACTGGTCCGAGCACATCTTCGCGAATGGCCAGCTCCCAGGTTAACGGGACATTCATGAGCAGGGCCATACTAACCTTGGCTAAGTGGCTCTGATATCGTGCTTCTTCTAAATCAACTTTTTTTTGAGAGACTTCTACAAGTGTATCGTCCAGGGTTTGCCGGGTAATAAACCCCAAGTCAAATCGCTTGGCGTCAATTTGCCGTTGTTTCTCTACAGAATCCAACAGACGTTGAGAAGTTGTCATGGCCGACTGCTGAAACATTAAATTGAAGTAGGCCCGCATGCCTTCCATGAGTGAAGCCTGGAATATTCGGTCCCGTTCCAGTTTGGCTCGTTCTAACTGGTGTTTTGAAATTTTGAGATCGAAAATGGGCCGTCCACCCAAATGAAGATCATGGCTAAATGTAAATCTGGGTGCATGGGTGACACGTTCTACTGCCAATGGCGCGCCGCTGAAAAAGACCTGACCCCCTTTATAGGACTCAATAGAGTTTTCTGCGGTGAATGATGGGAATAAAGGTGCCATGGTGCCAATAAATTCTCCTCTGGATTTCTTGATCCGGGCTTCGGCCATGGCGATATCCAGGTTTTGGTGGGCTATAGTTTCAATCAATGTTTGTAAGTCTATCAATTGCTGGCTTTTTTGAATGGTAGACGGCAGGTACATGATGGGTTCTAAATACTGGCCTGCTGGTGTTGAGGGGCGATATACCGCAGGTGTTTCCTGAGGGTTTGGTTCCAGCTTAGGACTCTCAGGTTCTTCATGACGATAGATGATATCTGCTGAGGTGTGTGTGTTGTTTCGTTTGTTGCCACTTTCTTCCTGGACAACCATTAGGGGGGATGAAGAAGTTTTAGGGACTTCATCTTCATCCTGACGGTACTCAATTTCCATCATCAAAACAGGCTCTTGCAGAGAGCCTTTCGTAAGAGACTGTTCGGTAGAAATATTGGGTGTCAGGGGTACAGGTGCTTCGGCGGCAACAGGCCATCCGGATCCCAAGATTATGAACAGTGAACAACTTCCTGCCCAAAATTGTTTAACGCTTTTTAACAAGGAGGTACAAGGAATAGAAGGCATACCAACACGCAACCTGGCTCAATACTCAGTGGAAAAAGTGTTTCAAGCGCTTTAATGTACCTATTGGTTCATTAAAGACACCTTTTTCCATCTTAAGATGGTGCCGTTATGGATCGTAACCGTCAGATACAGGATTTTCCGAAGTTTGCCTAGCGGTTACTGGGATCCCGGAAGGCTCGATCGAGCTTAAACCCTAGAGGCTCTGTGAGGAAGCTGAGAATACTTTTTTGTCGCGTAATTAAATCTGCACTGACGGTCATGCCGGGACGTAATAAGTGTTTGCCTCCGTCGTTTTCAAAAACTTGTTTATCCGGCTGAATGTAGACCAGGTAATAAGATTGACCGCTGTCATCTTTGACTGAGGAAGGAGAAATGGCGGTGACTTTGCCCATCAACCGGCCAAATTTTTGCACCGGAAAGGCCTCTAGGCTCAACGCGGCGGCTTGATCAATGTGTATATAGGATAAATCCCGGTTGCTGACCTTCACCTCAGCGACCATGCCTTCATCCAACGGAACCACCGAGAAAAGATTTTCTCCGCTCATCACTTCATCACCGTCTCCCCGGACGGACTGTTGGTGAATAATGCCGTTAATGGGCGAGGTGACTACCCGCTTTTCTTGAGCCAATGCGGTCTGATCCAGACTGTGCTCTAGGTCTACCACGTCTTTTTGTAAGTCTACCATCCGTTGGAGCAGACGCTCCTGAAATCCGGCAGAGATTTCCGCTAGTTGTTGTTGAGCCTGTTCCTTTGCCA
Organism: Vampirovibrio sp.; assembly: GCA_019634025.1. Lineage (GTDB taxonomy): Bacteria > Cyanobacteriota > Vampirovibrionia > Vampirovibrionales > Vampirovibrionaceae > JAHQWC01. Next base: position 8,455 of record JAHQWC010000080.1, on the reverse strand, counting down.
GGCGGCGAGCCTGAACTTCTTCTACCAGAACAGTGGCGTCGGTGCGTAATCGCATAACCCGTTGTTCAAACTCACTCAATTCAACCTTAGAGATGCCTCCGGCCTCGTATAACTTACGGTACTTCACCAGCTGTTCTTCATCTTGTGCCAACAACTCTTGGGTTCTGGCTTCGCGTTCTAAGACCTCTTGGTATTCATGGCTGGTTCGGCTGGCCTGAAGTTTGGCGGACTCCAGACGGGATTGGTAGGCTTGCTGTGCTGCCGCCATCCAGGCTGTGCTGGTAGAGCTTCCAGTGCCTACTTCTCCATGAGAGGCGCTTTTTAACGCGGTAATTTCGCTTTTTAAAATCTGGAGTTTATCACTGAACCGGCTTTCTTCAATTTCTCCGGGTGCCAGATCTAGTTCTACCAAAATGTCTCCGGCTTTTACAATTTCATTTTCCCTTACATGCACTTGCCGCACGGTGCCGTTCAATGGCGCCCGGATCATTCGCAATTTGCCTTTGGGCACCATTTCGCCAGCACCTGGCACGGACTCTTCTAAGGTGCCGGTCATCATCCAGCCAGCAATGGCGAAAAACGCCACGCCAAATAAAATGGTAAACATGATGGAAGCTCGGCTCATGAGTATTGGCTCCCGATTAGTTCCGGCTTATGTAAATAATAATAAGCACCTTTTACACTGGTTAACTCATCATAGTGACCGATTTCGTCAATGCGGCCGTCTCTTAGCACCACAATTTTATCGGCTTTACGGTGAATGGGTGCAAAGTCACTGACAAACAGACAGGTTTTGTCTTGATATCGGGTGAGGATCTGCCGAAACAAATTGGCCTGCATAGCTGGTTCCAGGGATGCTGTTAATTCATCCAGCATCAGTACTGAAGGTTTGCGAATAAACGTTCTGGCCATGGCAACCCGAGCGGCTTGCCCGGTAGAAAGATTTGCCCCTTGCGCCATGACAGGCGTATCAAATCCTTTCGGCATACTGAGCACATATTCATCTAACTGGGCCAAAGATGCAGCATCTGAGACGTCTTTGAGGGAAACATCGGTCATACCCAGGGCAATGTTTTCTTTTAATGTTCCAGAAAACAGAGCGGGTCTTTGCAGTACCAGCCCGACATTATTTTTTAGGCTTTCTTCATCAATCTCCGTGAGCTTATAGCCGTCCAGCATAATATACCCTTGCTCGGGTAGGTATAACCGTTGAAGTAGCCGTAATAATGTGGTTTTTCCTGACCCACTTTTGCCGGTAATGACGACTTTCTCTCCGGCTCGGATGTTTAGATTCAGGTTTTCCAGCACCAGTTTGGACTCAGGGTCGTACCGGAAGCTAAGGTCTTTAATGGTCCATTCGCCTTTTGCCGATTCCAGCACAATGCCTTTTACGTCACTTACCTTTTGTATGCTATCAGAAGCTTTGGGCGTTCCAAATACTGCTTCCATTTCTTTGGCGTCAAACATCTGAGTCATCTCTTGGAATTCCAAGATAGACTCAAATAGCTTACTGACAGTGGCCATGACGCTGCGGCCCAACATGCTGATGGCCAAATACACTCCAAAAGTAATTTCACCAGCCAGTACCAAATGGGCACCGACATACAGTAGGGCGAGAGAGCCAATCATGCCGATGGCGCCCTGAACACTTCTGACATTCACACGATCAAACCGAGGACCATAGCTTTTTTGGACGGATTCGTCGGATAAATCCAAGACCTGCTTTTCCAACATCTGCTCGGCATACAGGCTTCGCACGGCTTCGGCGTTGTCTAACGATTCCAGTAACTTTACCTGAGATCCCTGCCGGGTTTTATCAAAATCCTTAATACGCGTTTTGACCAACGGGGTAATCCAAAACATCATCATCCCCATGGGGATGAGTGGCGCCAAGGCAATGGCGGCCAGTGAGGCGTTCATTAAAAATAGAACTCCAATGACCAACAACGAGAAAACCCCGTCAAATAACGAGACCATAAGCGCGTTACCCATGGAGAGGTTTAGGGAGAGCAGTTTGTTGTATTTGTCTGCAACATTTCGGTTTTGGGTAGGGGTAAGCTGGCTTAATGGTGTGGATAAGATTTGATCCAAAAACCCTTCCAGATTCACCTTGTCCACCCGTTTTAAGAGATCATCCAGCATTACGGTTCGGACGAGTTTGACCAGTAGATCAAACGTCAGAATCAGGATCATGCCAATGCCCATGACATCCAAGGTATCCAGGTTTTGCCGTCCAAAGACCCGATCAAAGATCACCAGGTAAAAAATGGGCATCCCCAGCGAAAAAATCTGGATAAGACCCGAACCCAGGGCCAACTGAGCCATGGTGACAGGTTGTTTTAGGTATTGCTGCACCACCCAACCAACGGTCACGCCGGATGACTGAGGTGACGCCTGAGACGATTGGGCTCCCATACCGGTTTTGGATCCTTCCCCACGCGTACGCACCTGCGTATTAACCTAGGGGCTCCGCCCTCTTTATTTGAAGGGCGAACGCCCTAGCGGCAAGAAGGTTTTTTCTTATCTGTCGGGGTTTTTACTTCAAATTCCTTCTTGCCTACCCCGAACTACATTATGGCAGTTTTCCCCCAGAACCGAAACATCCAGCCCGCATTGATCCATCACTTGATGTATCATTAATTCTTATGGACCCCTTACTCTTTTTAATCTTTGTTACCGGCCTTGTAGCCGGTATTTTTTCGGGCTTGTTAGGCATCGGCGGGGCTGTCCTTTTGATTCCGGCTGCCATGTATCTGCCGCCAGTATTTGGCCTTCTCCCTTTTGGCATTAAAGCGGCCACCGGCATTGCCATGACGCAGTGCCTTGGCGGCACCCTGGCGGCTTCGCGGATTCATTACCAGAAGGGGACGCTGATTCCCGGTTTGGTGCTGGTGTTGGGTGCAGGGTCATTTATTGGCGGTTTTATTGGGGGCTACGGCTCACAGTTCTTTTCGGATATTTCTCTCAAGCTTATTTATATGTGCCTTTTGTTTACGGTTATTCTGTTCTTTTTGCGTTCTCTCAATCGGCCGGATGTTGCCAACGGCCATTTGTGGACGTTTGATCATCGTACTTTTCTGCAGGAACCTAAGAACTGGCGTTTTTTGGGCCTTACTACGGCCATTGCCATGCTCAGTGGCTTGTTGGGTATTGGCGGCGCTGTGTTTTTATTTCCGGTGCTCCACGGTATTTTGAAGGTTCCCGTTAAGCAGGCCATCGGTACCTGTACCGGCCTAGTTCTCCTCACTGCCATGACGGGCTTTACGGGTAAATGGATCTCCGGCCAGATTCCCCTCGCCGAAGGCCTTGCAGTTACTATCGGCGCCTTGATTGGTGGTACTATTGGCGCTAAAATTGCTCATCTGGTGCCCATCTTTTGGCTCAGGCTCTGCTTTCTCTGCATCGTGACTTTGGCGTTTGCACGGGTGGGGTTGGAGATGCTTCAGCGGTTTGTGTTGTAGTATTATTTTCGAAAATTGAGGGGGCACCAAAAAAAATTTTTATTTGGGATCTTTTTAAGCGGTTGTTGAGGTGGTTTGATTATGAAAGTGATTCCCTTTGTGAAAGGGTAGCCCGATTTTAGTGCATGTCAAAAGTTTTATTCAGAACGACACTATTTACATCGGGAGAGGCACCGGATCTACAAATACATTGTAGATATCCAGCATAAAGATCACAGCCATTAAGAGGAGTAGGCCAATGAAGCCAGCGCCGACGAACTTCTCTTGCAGTTCTTTGGCGACGGGTTTACCTCGGACCATCTCAATGAGGCCAAACATAATGTGTCCGCCGTCTAAAGCCGGGATGGGGAGAAGATTCATAAAGGCGAGAATTAAACTGATTTTGGCGGTGATCATGAGCCCCAGCTCTATGCCTTTGGCGTCAATAATATCGGCGCCGTCTTTGACGATGCGGATGGGACCGCCCAACTGTCGCCAGCTGATGCCACCGTCGAATAATTGACCCAATGTCCTGACGTATTCGCCGATAAACAGTACGGATTCTTGTAATGCTAAACTACTCGCAGTGAGTGGGTTTAGTTCCGGTACTTTTTCAATCTTGGGGCCGTAATTGATCCCAATGAGTTTTTCTTCGTTGGGAATAATTTCTACTTTCCGCAGTGTGTTGTCTTTTTCCAGAGTTAAACTTACGGGATTGGGTGCTGTGGCAAGAATAGTGTCTTTAATATATTCCTGTTTCTTTTCCAGGGTCATTTTCTCCAGGCTGGTGCCGTTGACCTTGCGGATAATTTCATCGCCTTCTACCCCGGCTGCAGCGGCAGGGTAATTGGGAATAACCCGGAAGATATGCACATCGTCGCCAACCGGCTTAGGGATACCCCAGGCCATAAAGATGACGGCAATGAGCAGCCAGCCCATAATAGCGTTGACGGTGACGCCGGCTACAGCAATGGCCAGTTTGTTTCGGGGACGTTGATTTTCAAACCGCTCCGGCGAGTCCAATGGCACTTCGCTGTCTTTGCTGTCGTCGGGAAAGGCCACATAGCCGCCAAATAGTGCGGCATGGACGCAGTATTCTACGCCGCCAATTTTTTTAGACCATAGGGTGGGTCCAAAAGGCAGGCCGAATCCGAAGCGTTCTACTTTTACGCCACATCGCCGGGCTACCCAAAAGTGTCCCCACTCGTGGGCAATGATTAAAACGCTGATGAGGATCAGCATGGTGATGACTGACATAAAAGATTCCGCTCCCGATCCGTAAACTGCAATGCTGGTTTATTGAGCTTGTTTGCTTGTCATTTGTCATTGTACCCGCATCTGTGTCGGGGTTCAAACCTTTAACCTGTATCTTGCTACTGCAGCAGTGCATCTACCCCCCAGCCAATAAGAGTATGGGTGGCTAAAAAGCTTAGTAAAATATGAATTAGCCCACTGGCCCAAATGCGTTGGAAGATATTGGCTTCCTCATGAGGCTCTTGGCGATATTTATCCATCAATTCTTGTCCGGCATGCATCCCGCTTGCCAACTCCCAATCGCTGGGATCTTTGGTCGTTAGTGTATTTTGGATCCACAGTCCTACCGGTCGCCAACATACGCTGATGATCCAAACCCAGGCAAATAGATAGAAGAAACCTCCCCACGCACTGACATATCCCTGCATGGTTTGCCAAGATAACCAACTCACCTGAACTCCCATGAGCAGGACCATTAAATTGGTACCGCACCGCTTGTGTTCGCGAGGCTGGTTCCGGACCGTTTCTTCCCGAATGTCCAAACCCTCTTCAAGGGCGTTAATGGTCATATGCTCTGCCGCATGGAGCCCAGACATTGGTGTAAGTCGCATTCCCAGTAAAATCGCCGACAAGACGAACCCCAGGTGTATCATGACTTCCGCCTCACCTTGTAATACCCCTAACTGCGGAAAGTAGGCTGCTGCCCAGCTATAGGCCACTACATAGAGTGCTTCCAACAACCACACCAAGCCGGCAAATCCCATGCCGGTGGTAACAAGTCCTGGTACCCCTGATCCTGACGTATGTATTCCAGAGGTCATATAAACGCCCAGTGGTGTTGCCATTCCGCCGATGCGAGGGGGAATGCCCAGTTCTATCAATCCCAATAATTCCTGTCGACTGGCACATGCGCCGGAATACTTGCCTTCTGCTGTTAGGATTGGAATGAGCATCCACCCTGTCTCTTGAAACAGCCGCCGAGCTTCTCCAATGAGATCGTCTTCTTTTAAGGTGAATACTGGTTTCACCGGTAGGCTGGTTTCAAAAGCTTCTTGCCGGGTAAAAGCATCGGGTTGTTTGGTTTGGCTCTCAGTATCCTGCGACTCTACCATTCGCAAAAACTGCCCGGACTCATCTATGCCCGGTAAAGCGCCAAATTTTGCAAATGTTTCTTGGCTCCCTTCAGGTAACTTCGACGTTTTTTCTTGTTCAAGAACTACCGGCGCAATGGTTACCCGGATTTTCTCCAGAGGCAATCGATCCAGTTTGTCGTAATTCACCATAGGGCTTATTGCAATTAATTCCACATATCTCTAACACCAAGACAATACCATCCGGGTGATGCAGCCCGCAAATCCTCATCTTCATTTAAAATAAAAGAATGATAACGATGCTATTACATTTTACTCATAGGACTCAGGCCACCTCATTGTTGTTGGTACTGTTGCTTGCTGCAAGCCCAGTGTTTGCAAAAGACAATGCTGGTACCCTTCATAAACAACGAGTTGAGAAACAAGGCACTGCGTCATCAGCATCCTACAATAGCGATCAGGCGCAAATTCATGCTGCTACGGGCTATAGCCATTATCTGCAAGGCGATCTGGACCAAGCCCGGCATTACTATGAAAAAGCTATCAAGCTGGATCTGGATAATCCGGATCTGGAAAAAGATTACCTGCAAATTTTAGAAGAGTCTCGTCAATGGAGTGCGGTTCGCTCTTATCTGATTGATCGCATTCGGCGTAAAGGGTCTTTGACCAGCAAGCAAGCATTGCAGTTGGCCCAAGCTCAAATTATGTCGCGTCAGCCTAAGATGGCTCTAAAAACATTGGAGCCCCTGGTTAGTCGGCACAAATCCAAGAAATCAAAATCATCGACATATTTAGAAGCACAGTTTTTGCAGGCGGCGGCCCATCAACAGTTGGGCGATACCCGCAAAGCCTTGAAGCTGGCCAAAGGGATTTTAAAGCAAGACCCTAACCATTGGCAGGCGCATTTGATTTTGGCCAAGCACGAAGACCAGCGCAGAAAATGGAAAAAGGCAATCCGGGAATATGAGGCTGTTTTAAAAGCCCGGCCGGATCACCGCAGTACATTGGAACGGTTGAGTCAGCTTTATCTGCAAGAAGGCCACGGAGAGTTGGGGCTGAATACCCTGAAACGGACGTTGGCGTATCAACCGAATAACCCCGATTTATTGCTGCAGCTCGCTAGGCTTTCTAAAAAGACGGGTCAATCTCAGGACGCCCTGAATTATTATCGACAGTTGTTAGATGTGAAGCCTGACCATGCTGAAGCCTTGTTTGAGGTGGGGTATACCGAGTATAACCGTGGCGATCGCCACGCTGCCTATAAGCATCTGACTCGGTTCCTGACCCATATGCCGACCCATGCCGAGGCCCGGTATTATGTGGCAAAACTAGAGTTGAAGTTGAACCAGGATCAGCAGGCGTATGAGGATCATATGGACCGGCTGATTCGGGAAAACCCGGATAACCTGGGGTATTTGAAAGAACTGTGGGAAACCTATGACCAACAAGGCAACACGCCAAAACTGGCGGATGTGTTGCAGCGGGTGATTCAGCAGGAGCCGAAGAATGAAGCGGCCCTTTCTCGTTACGCCCAGATTCAGTTAGACCAGCAAGATTATTCTCAGGCCATTACCACCTTGGATAAGCTGATTACCGCCAATAAAACCAACGGTGAAGCTTATTATCAACGCGGTAGTGCCTATGAAGCCATTGGGCAAACCGAGGCGGCTTTGGAAAACTACCTGAGCACCATTAAAAACAAGCCTAGCCATGAGCCTGCCCACGCCCACGCCGGGTTAATATACTTGAATAAAGGGGATCAGGGGAAAGCCAAAGCTCATTTGGAAACCTCTTTTGAGCAAAATCAAAGCCGTGTGGCGGTGACCAATGCCCTGGCGGATATTGCCTTGAAAGAAGAGAATTTAGGCCAGGCGGATACGTACCTGACCAATAGTTTGCAGTTGGATCCCAACAACCCGGTGGCACAAAACTTATCTGGCGCCGTCAATCTCAAGCTTGGTGAAGATAAACAGGCCATTCAAAATTACACTCGCGTGTTGGAGCAAAACCCGGACAAGCTGGATGCCTTGACCAATGCTGGGGTGGCATTTTTGCGTTCCGGCCAGCCGCGTCGGGCGGTGATGGCGTTGTATAAGGCCAGTCAGATTTCTCCGACAGCGGATCGGTTTAACTCTCTGGGCCTGGCTTATCAACAGGCGGAGATGAAAGAAGATGCTGTTGAAGCCTTTAAACAGGCTGTGGCTAAGGCGCCTAAAAATATTGCCTATCGGTATAACCTGGGTAACGCATACAAAAAATCAGGATACCCAGCCCGGGCCAAGGCTCAATTTAATATGGCGCTGCATGCCAAGCCTGAAACGCCGGATGGTTGGTATAACCAGGCTAAAATTTACTATACCTTGGGGCTCTATGATGAAGCGATTGGTAGTTATCGCAAGGCTCTCAGTGGGTTTGACAGCCAGCTGGACAAGGCACAGGTTCATCTGGCCTTGGGGTATGCCCATGAAGCTTTGGGGCACCGAGCTGAAGCGGTGGAAGCGTATGAGGCGTATCTAGGGGTTATTTCTAGTGGGCCAAAGGCGGTGGCGGTTCAAAAGCGGTTGCGGCGATTGGAGTAGCTGGCTGAATTTCAGTCGGTTTTTCGTCTTTGAGAAGATATCTATTATCTACTGCTTGCTGAAAAAATCGTAAAAACTCTTGTCGCCAATG
>JAHQWC010000009.1 GCA_019634025.1 Vampirovibrio sp. | reverse complement strand
CATAAGCATCAGTATGTTGAGCGCTACCATAAGCTGCGTGAACATCAGCAACTTGAGCTTCCTGAGCCATAGCAATATCTTTCATAAGGCTGTCACCAACATAGACGCATTCATCTGGGTTACTGCCAACACTATGTATTATCTCTGAAAGAATTTTGGGGTTGGGCTTTAGTTCTCCTGGAGGCGTATGTTTATGCTGAGTGTGCTTGAATTCATAAGTTGCTGGTGGATACATTCTAAGCTGCTCGGGTGATAAACCCTTTGGTAACTCGTGATCTTCAGGTGAAAATAAAATATCTAATACATTGTCTAATTTTAGCTTTCGTACCCTGTAGTTAGTATAAAAAGCCATAGACTCAGTGTAACCAATTAGAAGGCAACCTCTGTCTTTTAGTTGGACCAACGTTTCCATGACAGTTGGATATAGTTTTAAATGTGCCCTACGTGCTTCGCGATAAGCGTCAACAGCAGCTTTATAAATTTTATTTATATCTTTATTAGGGTGCTTATCTTGCAAAGATTCAATTTCTTGAATAACAAAAGCATATTCCGATGTACCATGTTTTTCGTGTACTTTCTTAATATCTTGTATAAGTTGTGTTCTAGGTAGCCCGCTAATCTTTATCAACTCATTTAACATTGCATTAAATGATTCATACCAAACGAGTACCCAATCATAAAGGGTGTTGTCAAGATCAGTAATTAAAACAGATTTTTTAATACCTTTTGTCATCTTTTCCTCTCTCTCTATCCTAACAATATTGTAACTGGTTGTTATAATTTGCAGCTTATTAACTAACTCTCAATGGGGAGTCATAGTCGGCTACAAATCTTCTCTCTGGCGGCAAGTGGATAGATTAAGTAGTATTAGATTGATGCTACTGGCCTGTGTAGTCGGTATACTCTGGTATGCCGACCTTATGCGTAGCCTGACTCGATGATGTTAATGCATCGGTCATAAGCAAACGGCTGTTTCCAAGTAGCTAAACGAAAACAGAATTTGCTGAAACTGCAAGTTGTTGAACGTGAATAGATTCGTTGTCTGATGAACTGTCAGTTAGTTACATCGCTGCGGCTTGCAGGGTTGCTTCGCGGCTCTGGTTTGCTTGATCCATGATGGCCTGCAGGGTGGTGACCCGCTCGTCATGGGTGTCCAGTTGATTAACCGCACGGCCGATGCCGACGCCGGCGGCGCCGGTGGTGAAGGCGAGGTGGGTGTTTTGGGCGTGAATGCCGCTGGCGGTGAGGATGGGCAGGCTGCATTTTTCGGTGAGAACACGGGTGTTGGAGAGGGTGATCTCGAACTTCTCTGCCGCCGTTAATGCTTTGATTTTAGGGGCTGCGGCCAGCTCGCGGGAGGCGCCTTCGGTTTGGATCATGTCGACACCAAGCTCTTGCAAGGCAACGGCGAGGCGAACCTGACTTTGCTGAGACAAGTGGCCCGGCACGGTGATGGAGGTGAGGGCTTTGCCTTCGCCTTTGCTTTTGATCAGGGCCAAGGTTTCTTTGGCGAGGCCTAGGACATCTTCATATCCGAAGAATAAGCCTTCTTCATACAGGGCGTCGTAGTTGCCCAGTTCGGCCACATCGGCGCCGGCTTCGACGGCGGCCAGCAGGCTTTTAGGGCTGACGGAGGAGGCAAAAACGGCCATGTCGGTTTGTGTGCGGACGGCGCTGACAATCTCTGGGGTGGCGGCGACATCTACTGCGGTAGCGCCGGCGTCATCGGCAGATTTTACGATAGCCAGGACATTTTCCAAATCGAAATTGGCGATGCCGGCGATCATTTTGACGGCGCGGCGGTCTGCCAGGGCATTTTTTAAGTGTTGGATGCGGTGGTTCATAGTTGCTTCTCTCCTCGCAAATCAATGGAAACCGATGTTGTTTATTATACGCAAAACAACCTAATACGAATCTCGCTGATTTTACTCTTTGGAATAGCCAGCAAAGCTGGAGCAGGGGCTGTTCCTGCCCTGCACCGACCCTGGTTATTTTTTTGACCTCGCTCGCAGCCTTGTGGCTGCTCGCTCGGCCTTTTTACAAAATTAGGACGATGTTCCGTCTGCAACGGCCCGCGGAGTAATCCGTTCAGGATGACGTGCTCTTACTTAGCAAATACCGTAGCTTTCTAACAGTCATTCAAGTTATAAGGGTAGTTGATGAGTGGTGCCCAGTGCCAACAGCTCTTCGTTTTGGGGAAACTGTTTTAAGGATTGTTGTAGTTGTTTGCTGGCTGCATCCCGGTTGTCTAAAGCTACATACGCTTCGATTGCGCCTTTGTGGGCGGGTAGAAAGTTTGTATCGAGGGTTAGGGCCTGTTGGTATTTTATGAGGGCGTCTTTGGTATCGCCGTGTTGGAAAAGGGCCTGGCCGTAGTAGAAATTGACTTTGGCGGAATCTTGGGCTGTGCGGTAGATGGCTCGCATTTGGCGGACGGCTTCTTGGGTGTCGCCGAGCATGCCCTGGGTTAAGGCGAGTTGAATGGCGGCTTCTTCAAAGTCGGGTTTTTCGGCCAGGGCTTTTTCAAAATGGGTTTTGGCGCGTTTGGCCTCTTCTATGCCCAGGTAGTGCGTGCCTAGCATGTAATGCAGGGTGGGGTTCCACCGGTCCATTTGCTCGACCAGAGCTAGTTTCTCTAGAGCCAGCGGAGTGTTGCCGGTTTTGGCTAAGGCCATGGACCAGTTGAGCAACACATCGACCTGCTTTAAATCGTCTTGGTAGGCCTTCTCTAAATGGGGAAGGGCTTCTGTAAAACGGCCTTCTTCTACCAGGGCGATGCCCCAGTATTGGTGAACGGCGGTGAGATCCGGATCCAGGTCCAGGGCTTTTTCAAATTTTTTGTAGCCTTCTTTGATGTCGCCTGTTTTGCACAGAGCAATTCCCCAGCTTTGGTAGGCCTCTGCACACTTAGGATCCAGGGTGATGGCATGCCGGTAGTTTTCGATGGCCAACTCTAGTCGTCCGGTATTGGAGTTGGCGATGGCATCTCCCAGATTTAAATAGATTTCGGCCTTATCCGGATTCAGGGCCATGGCCTTGCGGGATTTTTCAATGGCCTCGTCATACTGTTCTAGACGGTTTAAGGCGACGCTCCAAAAATAGTATGCGTCTGGATGATTGGGGATGTAGCGCAGGGTGGTCTTAAATTTATCGATGGCCTCTTCGTACTGAGCGATTTCTGCCAAGACGGTTCCCCACAAAAAATAGACCTGTGGTTGATAGTTGTTGAGGGCCAACGCCTTTTTAAAATTTACGATGGCGTCTTGATACCGACCGGTGCGAGCCAGAGCGATGCCCCAATTGACATAGATATCCGGATATTTGGTCTTGCGTTTCTCGTTTAGCTCTACTGCCTGTTGGTATTTGGCTTCGCCTTCAGGAAAAAGTCCTTGTTCGATGAGGGCGGCGCCCCATAAAACATAGTTATTGGGGTTGTCCGGCGCTAGTTCGGCGGCCTGTTCAAATTTTTGGATGGCCAAGTCCATGCGGTTTAACTTTGCCAGGGCGACGCCCCAATTGGTGTAACCTTCTGGCCGGTTGGGGGACATGGCGACGGCTTGTTCAAATTTTTGCAGCGCCTCTTCGAGCTGATCTTCGTGGGCCAGGTCGATTCCCCATTGGATATGGGCCAGAGCATGGCCCGGCGCCTTTGAAGACGCCTTTTTATAGGCATCTACATACTGGCTGTAGTCACTGATTTTTTTAAACAGTTCAGAAAAACGATTCATAGTCTTCTATGAAAAACCAAAGGGAGCCCGACGACAAGTCATAGGCTCCCTTAATTATTATAGAGAATAAGGTTATTTTAAAATCAGGCAGTGTGCTCCACCTTAAACCGATCGTCTTCGCGGAGCATCTCCAGATATTCTTGAATCTCATTAAGATTGTAGCGCCATTTGGGAACTTTACGAGCGCTATAATTACCGGCGTTGGTATCATAGGCGTTGAATCTATCTCTACGCGTCGGGTTTTTCATGGATTAACTCACCTCCGTGCAGTGTTATTGGGTGATGTTTGTGCTGATACGTACCGTTTGATAAATCGGATCCAACAGATCCCAAAGGTCACCATAGCAAAACTACTCCGAAACACAGGTGCTTCGCTGTTAGTGACTCTCTTTCGTCAGTATCCTGTTTCATCAGGACCCTGGCAAAAAAGGGAAAACCTCCATTCCTTTTTTTGTTTTTAAGCTGAGAATTGAATAACGGGTATCTGGATTAGATCCGTGAACGGATTACATTTTACCAATTTTTGGCTTGGATTTCTAGTCGTAAACTATAAATACGATGCCTATATCCAAGGGATATCACCTTAGACAAAATAATGCTGCAATGCCGGTTTTAGAGAAAAGGTTTACCCGATTAAACCGTTGCCGATATCAATTTCGCTGGCCTTCATAATGAGGGCCTGGTAAATCACTTTTTCTGCTGAGGTGGAACTGGAGCCGGAGAATGCCATGGCGCTTTGTTTTTCAGCAGCTTCTTCCAGTAACCGTTTGGCTAGTTCGGACACTTCCAAGACCAATTGGTACCGGTTGTCTACACGTTCGTTTAAGTCTGATGCGATTTGGGTAATGGTTGAATTCATGCCGAAAAAATCTCCTGAGCGCCATTGCGCATTCTATTATTATGCCGTGATCTTATCTACACACTGTTCATCAAAGCCGAAACTCTATTGTATTGAAAGTGACACAGCCGTGTCAATTTATATATTGGGGTGGAGAAATGTTTAGCCAGTGGCAGTCTTCTCAAGCACTGAGTCTATAGAAGCAGGTTCAGCCGGTTTCCCAGAATTTTTAGGCGATGCAATGGTCAGCACTTTGATAAACAGTTGAATCAGGTGTGGGTCCCATTTTGTGCCGGAGCCTTCTTCTAAGATGTCTTTGGCTTCGGTTAAGGGTAATGCTTTTCGGTAGGATCGATCAGAGGTCAGGCCGTGGAAGGCGTCGACAATGGAGACAATTCTGGCGCCGATTGGGATATCGTCTCCTATCAGTCCATCGGGGTAGCCGGAGCCGTCCCAGTTTTCGTGGTGGTATTTGACCATGGGAATGATGGGCCGCAGGGAAGAGACGGGCTCCAAGATTTGATGCGCCCCAATGACCGGGTGTTGTTTCATAATCTCCCACTCATCATCGGTGAGTTGGCCGGGTTTGCATAAGATGGACTCAGGGATACCGATTTTGCCGATATCGTGGAGGAAGGCTGCGAGCCGGACTTGCTCTACTTCTTCTGGGGTCATCTGCAAGGCATGGGCCAGCACCACGGCATAGTTAGCCACGACCTGAGAGTGACCTCGAGTGTATTTGTCTTTGGCGTCTAACGCGCCGGCCAGGGAGCTGATGGTTTCAATCATCAGATCTTCAGTGGTGGAGCTGACTTCGACCTGTTGTTCCAGCCGATCCATCATGTCTTGAAAAGAACTGGGGTGATCGGTTTGGTGGGAGTATTTTCTGGCCACCCGAGAGACAAACACCTCGAGTATGGTCTTATCGCTTAAGGATTCCATCTCTCGACAGGCAATACGAGTGGACTCTCCGGCCTTTGAACCTCTAAACTTGGCCAGATGTAAAGCTTGCTCCGCCAACTTCAACAGGTCTTCTCGCTTTGTTGTGTCGTGAGGATAGGTGGCATGGCCGATGCTGATGGAAGCGCCTTGCATGCCATCTACTGTGTGCGCCAAGAGTTTTTTAGGTGTGCGCTCTCGAAACCCTTGCAATATCCGGTCTGAAATAACATCTGCTGTGGCGGAATCGGTTTCAGGCAGAAGCAAAACAACTTCATCTCCGCCATACCGCGCTGCCGTGTCCAGCCCTCGAATGAGCCGCCGGACGGTGGAGGCCAAGTGGCAGATGGCTTCATCGCCTGCTGTATGACCTAAGGCGTCATTAATATCGCGAATATTATTGATGTCGATGATCATGACGCTGAGAGGGGCATTGTAGTTCTCTGCTTTTTCCATCTCCACATCTAACGCCCGTTGAAAATAGCTGTGGCTAAGAAGGCCGGTGAGGCTGTCTACCTGGGCCTGGTTTTTCATGCGATCTTGCAATACCAGGTTCCAGACCAACTGAGCGATTTGATCTCGCAGAGTATAGACATAAGAAAGCTTTGCCTGGGAAAATGAATCGATTTCGTTAAAGCCCATGGTAATCATGGCCACTGCGCGGTTGTTGGCGATAAACGGTACGCTGAAAATGTTAAACAGGCCGGTGCGGGAAATTGCCGGGAAGCCCTCGGTTAAGTCTTCTCCTAAACTCGTGAGGTCCGCAGTAAAGGTGGTGTCTTTGCGCTGGAAGCTTTGGACCAGGTGGTTGGATTTTTCTGACATGGAGATAATAGGCGGTTCGGTAATGCCTTCTGCCGGTTGAGGATAGACAAAAGGCACGCGGATAAAATCGCCGCTTTCATCTAGCAAGGACAGCGCAATGAACCGGGGCTCATCCCCGCTGATCAGCCGTTTTAATAAAAACCCCCATAAATCTTCCAGGCTACTGGCCGTTTTAATGAGCCGTTTGACATCTTCTTCAGGGCTTAGCAACTTGGTTTTAGCTGGGCTACTGGCGTAACGTTGCCGGACTTGATCGGCTCGTTCGTTATTCAGCAAATCAGTGGCGAAGTTATCCACCATAGAAAATAATTTATTTGTCAGGGTGAGATAACGGTTTGGGATCCCCACCGACTGGCCTCCTTTGTTATTTTTTACTTATTTTTAGATACACAAGCGGTGAAATGATTCAGCGGCGCTCTGTATCTTTAAATGCCGCAATATAATCAAGTACTTAAAATAAACCAACGACCTGATTTCTATTATAGCAGAGGTTCTGAGCATGAGGGCAGCGCCTTATGAATAAGCCTTGAACGTATCAGAAAGTTTCGGATAAACTGGATCCGCTTAAAGGCATACGGATTTCTACTGTCAGAATAAAGAGGGTAACCTAATGATAAGAATGGCAATTCTCGGCGCCGGGGGTTTGGGCAAGGGTATGGCAAAAATGGTGACCCAACGTCCTGGGTTTACCTGTGTAGCTATGGCTGACTCTCAAGGGTACTGTTATGAAACCGGCGGTTTGTCAGTTGATCAAGTTTTGCCCCTTGAAACGGTGGCGACATACCCTAACGGTGGAATGTCATCGGACCAAGGTATTTTGGAGTTGCTACAGGCCCATGGTCACGATATTGATGTGATTTTTATGGCGCTGCCCAATTTTCCCGTGTCGTTTTTTGCCGATACGGTGAAGCAGATTGCGACGCAAACCCCGTTTAAAGGGGTGATGGTAGATGCTTTAAAACGGACCACGGCTGTAGAAAAGCTGTTGTCAGAAGGTGATTTGTTGAAGAGTGCCGGTATTTTATACATTACCGGCGCCGGCGCCACACCGGGATTTTTAACCACCGTTGCTGCCGTTGCTGCCCAGTCTTTTGTGGAGGTGCAGTCTGTTAATATTCATTTTGGGGTGGGGGTTGCCAATTGGGAGACTTATCGCGCCACGATTCGCGAAGACTTTTTGCACCTGGATGGATTTGATGCGGATAAAGTAGCTGCTATGAGCGATGCAGACGTTGAAGCTGAACTGGAAAAACGCAACGGGTTGTTGGAGTTGGTGGAGATGGAGCATGCCGATGACATTATTTTAGAATTGGCTGGTATTTGTCCTAGAGATCGGGTAACCGTCGGTGGTTTGGTGGATACGCGAAATGCCAAAAAACCCGTGAGCACCACGGTTACTGTGACGGGTACAACTCTCAGCGGTGCTGTTGGATCCCACCAATTTACGGTGAGTGACGCCACTACTATGGTAGATAACGTGTGTGGACCGGCATTGGGCTTTTTAAAGCGTGGGGTTGAGTTGTTTGAGATTGGGCAAA
Organism: Vampirovibrio sp.; assembly: GCA_019634025.1. Classification (GTDB taxonomy): domain Bacteria; phylum Cyanobacteriota; class Vampirovibrionia; order Vampirovibrionales; family Vampirovibrionaceae; genus JAHQWC01. The sequence continues at coordinate 5,556 of JAHQWC010000009.1, read as the reverse complement.
CCGGCATCATTACGTCTGCGGATATTATGCCCAAAGGCGCCTTTGCCGTGGAGAGTCAACAGGCTAGACAACCTGCTGCCAAAGCAATTGCCGCTGCGGCTGCTGTTTAAAAGCCACAAATGGGTTTGACCTTTTTTATAACCGGGACCGATACCGGTGTGGGTAAAACGGTGGTGACAGCCGGGTTGGCTGCTGCGGCTTTTGAGGCTGGAAATTCTGTTTGTGTGTATAAGCCGATACAAACCGGCGTGTTAGAAGATGAAGCTGGAGATTGTGAAACCGTTAGGTTTTTGACTGGCTTGCCCATTGAAACGGTTTGTAGTTATCGGTTCGATCCGCCGGCGACTCCGTGGGTGGCGGATTCCCATGATGAAATTTCAGTGGATTTGCTTAAAGCCACTTTGAATGCCTTACAGAAGCAATATGACGTGGTTTTGGTGGAAGGCGCCGGAGGGGTTCGGGTGCCGGTGACTGCCACGGTGGAGATGATCGATTTAATCTGGTTATTTGATGCCCCTGCGTTGGTGGTTACCCGGCCGGATTTGGGTACCATTAACCATACGCTGCTAACGGTTGAAGCCTTGATGCACCGGAAAATTAATATTTTAGGGGTGGTGGTGTCCGGTTTTCCCTTAGCGAACAAAGAGGTTGCGGTTGAAACCTTACCCAGAGTATTGGAGCAATATTTGCCTGTACCTGTTTTAAGGTGGTTGCCGTCGACGAAGTTAACCCAGAGCGGCCTGAATGTAGCGCTTTTTCAGGAACTGTGGAGTGCTTTGGTAAATCAGCCTTAAGCGGAGGGTATATACATTGGAGATTCTTTTGGGTTAAAAAGGCAATTCTTACTTATTATTTGTTTTTATTTAAATAGATTGAGCAAGTCAAACCGGGAAAGAGCAACACTGAGATGGATGGAAATAATTCACAAGGAATGTCTTATGCTGAAATGCGCCGTCAGCAGCGCTACCAGCAAGGTCTTGCCCAGGCAGCCACAAGTTTTCAAGTAATGACCGGGGAATCTGTAGACCCTGAGACCTTTGCCGAGGCTATTGCCGCTGCTGAGGCCATGCCGTCTTCCTCTAAAATCGCTTTTTCGGGTGGTCCCAACACCCGGCAGCAACAGGTACAACTTGATCAGGAAATAATGGGTCTCATTACCCAAAGAAATGCCGCAGCAGCTTCCACTGAGAGTGACGTAGAATCAACGACAGAAGAAACCCCGGAAGAATCTTTGGAAGAAACGCCGGATTTTGAAGCTGAAATTTTAACCCTGCTGATTAAAAAAGAATTAAACCAGGAGAGAATTTATCAGGTTTACAAAGCGTCTCGTAACTTTATGCACGGGTTTGCCATGCAACTATTAAACCGAGATGACAAACCGGTAGACGTTGGCCCAGTGGATAATTCAGGGTACTACCAAGCTCTGGGTTATGAATAATAGAGCGACGAACTAGAATTGCCCCAAAAAGAAAGACGACGCCGTCTTAAGTGGGGGGTCGTCCTGAGAAGAGAAGTAAGAGAAGATGTCAATTTAGCAATTGAACGACTATTTTTTACCATAAAGGAAACCAATAGACAACTGGCTAGTGGCTGTTGAAACCCTTGATCACACTTGACGTTTGGCTGATGGGCAATAAAGAAATGTAACAGTTCCGCCCGTAGATTCAGGCATGCCGGTACTCTGCCGATACCTATTCCAGCGTTATTAACGGGAGTACCGGGAGATATGCGGATAGAGGGGATCGAAAGTGAGCTGCTGGTCCATTTGGCCGCTCAAAATACCACTTATATTGATGAGATGGGTCTTAATGGAAAAGTCCAGCCCAGTAGTCTGGAAGACAACTCAGGTACCCGAAAGTTAGATGAAAACCGGTGGCGAGGCTTGGATTTGTATGAGGTCGTTAAAGGCTTGCAGGTTAGTGACAATAAACTGATGATTCTTAGCGCCCTCAAGCGCTCGGACTGGATTCAGATTTTACACTTGCTGGACAAAGATCAGCTTCTCAACGGCTTGCGGTTTTTCTCTAAAGAAAAATTATTACGGTTGATGACCTTGTTGCCCAAACGGCTGCTAATTAAGATGCTGCTGCATTTATTCCCAATGGAATACTTGATTGCCAAAATGCCCACTGAGGAACTATTTAACATTTTGCGTGATGGTCGCCTGACGGAGCGAGAGATGGTAAAAGGGTTTCGCAAGATGCCCATGAAGTTTTTACACTTTATTCTCAACAAAATTACCAATGCTCAGGTTAGCCATTTGAAGCAAGCCGAATTACTGGATATTTTTATGAAGCTTAAAAAGCGGATGATTCTGAACGGCATGAGAATGCTGCCTTACAAGGCATTGACGCCTTTTGTCCTGTTTCATACCCAAAACAATCCGGATTTGCTGGTGAACATGAGTCAGAAATTTATGTTCGATCTCTTTTCCCGGATTACCAAACCGACGTTGATTGATGCGTTCCAAGTAGTGGACAACGACATCATCATTAAGTTTTTGAGTCAACTTCCGGACAATCTCCTGATTCAGGCCGCTGCCCAGGTGGATGACAAGGTGTTTGAACAATACCTGTTATATGAACAGCCGCAGTTGTTGGCGTATTTGGCAGGGGCGCTGGAAGCAGCCTAACGCAACAGAACAGAATTAATCTGTTAAAGGACCTTCCAGGCTGGCGTTGGCAAATTGACGTGCGTAGGGATTATCCGTCCTCTCCAGTTCTTGAGGAGTGCCAATCCACTGCACACGCCCTTCGTGCAGTAAACAGATCCGATCGGCTGCTCTGTGAATAGTGGAGTGTTGGTGCGTCACCACCACACTGGCAGCTTCGAGTTCATCTCGCAGTTTTAAAATATAGTCCTCAATCACTGTAGAGGCAATGGGATCTAGTCCGGCAGTGGGCTCATCATAAAGAATAATTTTAGGATCACTCACGATAGCCCGGGCGAAGCTCACTCGTTTTTGCATTCCGCCAGAGAGCTCATTGGGAAACTTGTCCTCTATCCCGTCTAGACCCACCAACCGCAATTTCTCTTCTACAATCCGGCGGACTTCAGCTTCCGGCAGGTTCTGGAAGCGGCGGGTTGTTCCGGTGGACTCATCCGGCTCTTCCAGCAGAGAAAACCCAACGTTTTCGTAGACGGACAATGAATCAAACAGCGCAGAGTATTGAAACACCATGGTAAAGTTGTCGTCCTCCAGGTGAATTTCTCCGGCGTCTGATGTTTCTAAGCCACTGATACATCGAAGTAATGTACTTTTGCCGCAGCCGCTGATGCCGATGATGCACATGACCTCTTTTTCGTGTACATCCAAACTAATGCCCCGCAGGACATGATTGCCGTTGAAAGATTTGTGCAGATCTTTCACGTGGATCAAGGTTTTGGGTGCGTGCTGCACAGGAAGATAGGAACTCATAAATAGTATTATAGCCTGCGCTACATCGATCCATAAAACAGATAAGTCAAAATATAATCAAACACCGCAATGGCTAAAAACGACCAGACTACTGCCTGAGTAGTCGCCGTACCCACCTCTTTTGCGCCGCCTTTGGTATTTAACCCAATGGTGGCGGATAGTACCACAATGAGATAACCAAACACCACGGACTTGGTTAGGGTGGAAAATACATCCTTATACTCCACCTGCTGCCAGACTGAATCCAGATACACCCCCGGATGAATATCTGCGAGTAAGTTGCTGACTACCATGCCTCCCAGAATGCCGGATATGGTGGTTATCACCGTCATCAAAGGAAGGGCAACAATACCGGCCAGTAATCGGGGCAACACCAAATACCGAAGCGGACTCACATGCAAGGTTCGCATGGCGTCAATTTGTTTGGTAATTTGCATGGTGCTCAGTTCGGCGGCATAAGCAGAGCCCACCATAGAAATTACGGCTACGGCCGTCATAATCGGGGCCAGTTCTCGCAGGGTGGCCATAGCCACTAAGGCGCCCACATAGTTCCCGGCGCCTTGCTTCACCATCTCTTTAGAAATTTGCAGTGCAATAACCATTCCCGCAAAGGTTGTCATCACTAACGCAATGCCCAAAGCATCTACGCCTATAAATGCTGTTTGGCCAAACAAATGTTTAAAACTCACTCGCCCCTTCAGCAGGCACGGAATTAACGTGCGGCTATAATTCACCGCAGTGCCAATGGTCCAAAACATCCCTTGGCTCTTTTGGGCCAGAGTGACAAAAAACCACCGGGTCAGAGGAAACCAGGTTGATTGAGAAGGAGAAAGAGCAGGATTCACCATAGGTTCTATTATATTGCAAGTTGCATTCCTTAATGCTAGCTTCTGAGCTAGCATTATTTGGGTAGAGGGTATTGCCAATGGCATCTACTGTGACAAACCTGGCTCAATTGCTATTGAATGCTGCAAAATTGTATCCGACTGCTTCGGCAATCGTCACCGGTAGCGAACAAATTACCTATGAAGAAGTAGCAGAACAAATTCGACGATTAGCGGCGGGCTATCAGCATCTGAACCTAAAACCCGGCGATAGGGTGGGGATACTTCTCTACAATACGCCAGGGTTTATCATCAGTTACTTTGCCTTATTGGGGCTCGGTATCACCGTACTGACCCTCAGTACCCGTTTGAAAGCTTCTGAGTTGGATACGGTCTTGTCAGATGCTCAAGTGTCCTGGCTGATTACGGATACGTCATTCCTGCCAGTGACTCAAGATCTTCAGGTGACTAGCCTGCAGGGTATTTTGTTTGAATCAAATGAATTATCTGTTCTGGCTAACGCTTTACCCAGTCATACCTTGAATGTTCTGATGGAACACCCACCCGTTCCGGCTGAAGACTTTCCAATACCGGTGACAGACAAAACCCTGGCAACTCTTATCTATACATCCGGTACCACTGGCAAGCCCAAAGGGGTGATGCTGAGTCATCAAAACCTGTGGGCAGATGCCAACGCCAACTGCCAGGTAATTGAAGCATCTGAGCAGGATGTTTTTATCACTATCTCTCCACTATTTCATGTGTTTGGGCAAACCAATGTTTTGCTCACGGCTGTGATGAGCGGTGCTAAGTTGGTCCTTATCCCGAAATTCAGTCCTAAGGCCGTTCTAAGTGCCATTGAAACCCACCAGGTCACCTTTATGGCTGCTGTACCTACCATGTACCAGATGATGCTGAGCCAACTGAAAGATCGCCCATATAACCTCTCTTCTCTCAGGGTCTGTCATTCCGGCGCCGCCCCGATGCCCAAAACCGTTTTTCAGCAAATTGAGCAAATCTTTGACGCCCCTGTGCAGGAAGGATATGGCCTGTCCGAAGCTTCCTCCATTATCACCAGCAACCCGCTCCATGGGGTTAGAAAACCAGGCTCCATTGGTTATGGTCTTCCGGGCATTACCGTTAAGGTGATGGATGACACTATGCAAGAAACTGAACCGGGTGAGATCGGTGAAATCCATGCCCGAGGACCTACGGTGATGCTGGGCTACTGGCAAAACCCAGATGCAACAGAAAAACGGCTGATCAACGGCTGGTTGAAAACTGGTGACCTGGCTTGGCGAGATGAAGATGGAT
>JAHQWC010000079.1 GCA_019634025.1 Vampirovibrio sp. | reverse complement strand
TATCTCCTTGGATCTTTGAAGACACCCAATCCATCCATATAGAACGTCAACGCTTAAGCCAGGTATTGGATCAATTTCAAGCTACGCAGATAAAAGCCTCAATGGCTGAAATCCTTTTGGCTGATTGTACGGCGCCGTCGCAACTGCCATACCACGGGTTAAATGACAGGCTTTTAAAAGAACAGTATGGTCGATTCATGCATCAGGTACTGTCTCAGCTGGATGTTCCTTTGTCATGGGATCCTGTTGTTACGTCAAAAAATCAATCGCCGCAAGTCGGGTTTGTTGTTACCGGTGGCCATGAAAATGCCTTTTACGACTTAATGTTTCCCATGGTTCAACGGTTTCAAAAAATCACCCCATTCCTCATCACTTCTGCTGCCGGTAATCAGCGTATCCGGGCCAAAGCGCCAGAAGCCGATATAGAATTTTTGGTGTTGCCATCCGGACTGGAAGAGATGGTACAGACTATTCGCGATAGGCAATTAGATGCTCTGTTTTTTTTCGAAGTGGGAACCGACGTGGTAAACTCTGTGCTACCTTTTTACCGTTTGGCACCGGTTCAATGCACTTCATGGGGGTACCCCGTGACCACTGGTATTCCCAATATGGATTATTTTCTTTCCAGCATTTTATTGGAGCCTGAAGAAGGTGAAAGCTATTACACAGAATCACTAGTCACTCTGGACACATTGCCGGCTTTCTTTCAAAAGCCCCAGTTGCCCAGTGGGAAAAAAACTCGTCAGGATTTTGGTATAGATACGTCTGTTCATTTATATGGCTGTCCGCATCAGGCGTTAAAGCTTCACCCGGATTTTGATGATTGGGTTGCCGATATATTGCGTCAGGATCCTGAGGGCCAACTGGTGTTGATAGAAATGGCGGTGGCGCCTCGTCACCAGGCAGTGCAGGCTCGTATGGAAAAAAATATTCCCGATGTTATAGACCGGATCCACTTTCTCCCTCGTATGTCGCATGCAGACTTTACCGACTTACTTGTTACAATCAATGTACTTCTGGATCCCATATACTTTGGTGGCGGTATTACTACCTATGAAGCTTTAGCTGTCGGCACTCCCATTGTTACAATGCCTGGAGAGTTTATGAGAGGACGGGTGACATACGGATGTTACAAGAAAATGGACATGCTGGATTGTGTAGTAAATAGCAAAAATGCCTATGTGGATCTGGCCGTTAAGTTAGGTACAGATCCTACAGCCCTACAAGCTGTCAAAGAAAAGATACTGGCCAGTAATGATGTTATCTATGAAGATCAAACTGCTGTGGAGGCCTTGGAGTCTTTCTTTATCCAGGCTAAGCCTTTGCAAAAATAAGTTTTTGGACTTAAAGATAATAATTTTAGCTATTCTTACCATTAGGGAAAGTCAGAGAAGCTATTGGGTCTGACACGCTGTATGGAAAATGGCTCCACGAAGTTATCGATTGATATCGAAAACTTATCTGCCTGAATCCAGAGTGCAGAAGGTGGGTGTGGCTTCTAAAAGTGCGGGGCTGGTTCGGAGCCAGATCTTGCAGCAAGCTTCGACATTGGTATTGGCCTAGGCCAACTAGGCGCCGTCTTTGGCACTGTCTTTGCTGGGTTAAGCTTAGTTGGGAGAATTCTCTCTCAGTTAACTCGTCTAGCTCTCAGTCTAGCGCACCCATTTTTCCAACCTCGTGGGGGTTTCGACGGTAGGGTTAATGTCCTTGTTCCAGGTTTAGGACATTGATTTTGGTGTTATTGTAGGGTCCGCTCCCCGTGCTTACCTGGGCGTTTTAGGTACCACTCAAGGTTTCCGGATGGGCAACATCAACGCCTCCGGATTTGGAACGGATCTGGCGGTATATTGAAGAGAATCCCTTTCGGTGGGGGAAGATGAGGAGAACCCACAAAATGGGTGCGAGGGATAACCCATATAGAAAGATGAGATGGGGATTGAGGGATATGGGTTTGATAGATGAAAAGGAAGATATATTAGGCGGTTACGGGATTTAAGGGTGCTGGTTGTGTCCAAACTGAATAGCTTTTTCCTCTGTTTGGAGGAGGACGTGGTTGTTTTCTAAACTTTTTGGTCTACTCTGACGATAGGGGAAATAAGCATGCCAGTTTTATATACAGGATGATATGAACCGGCAGCCGATGAACACACACATCTTGATGAACCACCGCATTAACAGTATTTGCAGTGAAAACGGCAGGTGCGGTTGAAGCCTTTGCATGGCTGACGGTGCGGATGCATCATGATTGAAAAATGAGAACGGATCTCTTGCGTTATGCCCTTGGTGATTAATACCAACGTATCATCATTATCTGCCCAGCGCAGCCTGACGGCCAACACCAATGCGCTGGCTCGAAGCATGGAAAAGTTATCATCGGGCTTCCGGATTACTCGATCAGCAGATGATGCAGCGGGACTACAGCTATCAGAAAACTTACGGGCTCAGATCCGGGGAACGAAGGCGGCGCTGAATAACGTGCAAGATGGGATCAATGTGCTAAATATTGCCGATGGATCGTTGAGTACAGTGACCAGCAATCTGCAACGGATGCGAGAGTTAGCGGTTCAGGCAGCCAACGATACGTATGATGCTACTCAACGTAATGCCATGAATGAAGAATATGATCAACTGGAAGCGGACATTAACCGGATCTTCTTATCGACTGAATTTAACGGTGTGCGGTTGTTTGATGCTGCCACTTCCGGTTTGACTGAATTTAACATTCAGGTTGGTCCCAACAACACTGCTAATGACACTATTGATTTGGTGGCAGAGGGTGTTCCGTTTGATACAACGTTGAATACAGCTGATGTTGCTGGAAATGGTGCTGCCGATGTGAGTACCGGCTTTGTTAACTTAGATAATAGCCTGAATGCTGGCAACGCAATTGCGGCTTTGGATGATGGCATTCGAGAACTAAATGGGGTTCGAGCCACCATTGGAGCTATTACCAGTCGGTTGGAGAATGCCGCTACCAAGTTGCGGATAGATGATGAGAACCTACAAGCTTCCGAATCGCGGATGCGGAATGTGGATGTGGCGGCAGAGAGTGCCGAGCTGGTTCGAAATCAGATCTTGCAACAGGCCTCGGCCTCGGTATTGAGTCAGGCGAATCAGGTGCCGAGTTTGGCGTTGTCGTTGTTGGGGTAGAAGTTAGAAACGAAATCTCTGTGGGGTATGTCGAGTAACCCATAGAGGGATATGATTTGGGGTAGATCTAGAAGGTGACCTACTGCAGATAGAGGAGTAATGAGGGGTGATGGGGTTCTTTTGGATTGTGGGGTAAATTAAGATTTAGAAAGGGTTTCGCCTGTTTTTGAGTCGTTTTAGGCTGTCCTCCGAGCGGGGGAGTTGGGCGAGGATTCCGTCAAGTTTTTGATCCCATTCCCCGATAGGAGGGTATACCCAAACAACACAATGAACAAAATGAACACAAAACAATTTAATTTAATTCCTTAAACTTGATATCCAAGATGCTCCTTCCAAAATGTGTGATGGAACCCTGAGTGAGGGAGCATGTTGGAGAACTTTTGAACCCCCTAATTAAAATAAAACTTGTGATATTCCCACTTGTGTCCCTCTAAGTAACTTCCCAAGCTACCCAAATATCCCTGCCTTGCCGAGTAATACCTGCTGCTACCAGGTATGGCTGCTGTGCAAAGGTTGGTGGGTATGAACGTGACCTGATTTTGTATGACTTTTTAATTATGTATAACAACCAATTACAGATAACAACCAACCTTGTGTGATGAAAAAGACAAAGGAGAAATCCCATGCCTTTAGTGATTAATACCAACGTCTCGTCCCTGAATGCTCAGCGGAACTTGACCACCAATACCAACAAGTTAGGCCGATCCATTGAACGATTGTCCTCGGGCTTTCGGATTAACCGGGCGGCTGATGACGCCGCAGGCCTGCAGTTGTCCGAGAACCTGCGGACGCAGATCCGAGGATCTAAAAAGGCATTGGATAACACTCAGGACGGCATTAACCTGTTAAACATTGCCGATGGCGTGTTTGCCACAGTAACAGACAGCTTACAGCGGATGCGGGAGCTGGCGGTGCAGGCGGCCAACGATACGTATGATGGTAACCAGCGTGCTGCCTTACAGGTAGAATACGCGCAGCTGTCGACAGACATCACCAGGATGTTTGCTGCAGTAGAATTCAATAACGTGTCTTTGTTTAACGGTTCTTTAGCCACCTTTAACCTTCAAGTGGGTCCTAATAACACGGCCAACGACACCATTAACCTAGTTGCCGAAGGGATCCCGTTTGACCAGACGTTAAGCGCCGTTAACCTGGGCGCTGCCGGTACGAACCTGACCGGTGAAACCATTGGCACCAACAGTACGCTCGCAATCCAGGCATTGGGTGTGATCGATACGTCTATCACGACTATCAACACCACCCGGGGCACCATTGGTGCGGTGGTAAACCGACTGGAAAAAGCGGCTGAAAACCTGTCCATCAGTATTGAGAACCTGTCTGCCTCTGAATCGCGGGTGCGAAATGTGGATGTGGCGGCAGAAAGTGCGGAACTGGTGCAGAACCAGATATTGCAACAGGCGGCGGCGTCGGTCCTCTCGCAGGCCAATCAGTTCCCGTCCCTGGCGTTGTCGCTGCTGCAAGGGTAGGTGTTACCTAAAGCTTTACCGCAACTCCAAAGTTAAGGTTAAGCATACCCCTCCCCTCTTGCTTAAGCGATACCATAAGCTCCGCCTGAGATTACAGGCTTCCTTTACCCATCACACAAGTCGGGCATATTGTGACCGTTGGTCACAGTATGCCCTTTTCTTCTTTGGCCCCACAGGGGGCTTAATATAGAGTAAGATTTTATGATGCATAGTCGGCCTGATTGGAGTTATTGATTCGCGAGATGGGAAAGTTAACAGTCTATCGAGGAGGAATTTATCACGCCTTGTCTCCCGAGCATGGGGAAGGGTGGCAGGACGGGGCGTTGGTGGTGGATGCTTCGGGAACAATTGTTGACTGTGGGTTGTGGCAACAGGTGAACCAAAAGATAGATTTGTCTGGATGTGAGCAGGTGACGCTGCAGCCAGGGCAGTGTATTTTGCCGGGGATGTTTGATTTACATACCCACCTGCCGCAATATCAGGTAACCGGGTGTGAGGCGGCAGATTTGGGACAATGGTTGGATGCTTATATTTTGCCGGAAGAGGCCCGGTTTGAAGATACAGCTTATGCTGCCGCCATGGCGGATGTTTTTTTTAAACAACTGCTGGCCAAAGGCACCACCACGGCAGCTGTGTTTTTGACGTCTCATGTTGAGGCGACTACCCTGGCATTTGAAACGGCGGCTCGGTATGGCAACCGGGTGGTGATGGGGCTGAATCTGATGGATCGGTTTGGTGAGGGTGACGGGCCAGAGGGTTTGGTGAGGCCGGTAGCAGACTTGTTGAGGGATACGGAGGACTTGTACCAGACCTGGCACGGTGCAAACGAAGGCCGGTTACAGTATGCATGGATGCCTCGGTATGCAGCATCATGTAGTGATCCGTTACTGGCCGGAGTTGGGGCGTTATACCGAAAGTATCCCGAGGCGTATTGCCATACCCATATCTCAGAACAGTTGGGTGAGATTGAGACCGTGTTGCGGCTGTTTCCACAGGTAGAAACCTATACCGGTGTGTATGAGGCAGCAGGCTTGTTGGGGCCAAAAACCCTACTGGCCCATGGAGTTCATCTTTCTCAACAGGAGCGGGCACGGATTCGGGAACATCAATCGACGTTGGTGCATTGTCCTAGCGCCAACTTCTTTTTAAAGAGTGGCCGGTTTCCGCTAAAAGAGATGTTGGCGGATCAGGTGAAACTGGGGTTGGGTACTGATGTGGGAGCTGGTCCGTCGTTAAGTTTGTTTGATGTAATGCGGGATGCCGTGTATATGCAGGCGGTTGGCCCGGCGTCTATTGGCTGGCATGTTCCTTTTTATCTGGCAACGCTGGGCGGGGCCGAGGCGTTGGGTATGGCAGACCGACTTGGGAACTTTCTGCCGGGTAAGGCAGCGGATTTTGTGGTGGCGGCGTTGGATCAGATTCCTGAGAAAAACTTGGCCCAAGACTGGGATGTTGATGAGATGTTGCCCCGGTTGATCTATAGCGGGGATTGCAGCCGGGTGGTTAAGACATATATTGAAGGGCGGCTGGTATATGAAAAAACTAATGTCGGCAATGAAAATAAATATGCCTGAGTATATTTGCTTGATTCGATAGGGTTAGAAAAGGGAACGGGCAGGCGGTATCATGGTAGATCCATAAAATAGGGGATGTGGTGGGGCGGTTGGATCCATACAATGAGGGACGAAGTTCTATCCAAGACTATATTTAATTTGTAATTTTTGTGTACCAGGAACAGACGGGAAGTTTAGGGGAAGATTGTATGGATCGCCTGCCAGCAAATATGCAGGAGCTTGAGCCCAAGTTAGAGCTGGAATATACGTGGAGAACGCTGCCCAAGCTGCTGTTTGAGTTTTGCAGAACCATGTTGGAGAAGCTTTTTTTGTGGGTATGGGACTCTTTGGATGTGTTGACCTGGGTGTTTTTTGAGCCGCTGCAGGGAGCATTGAAAAAACTAGATGATTACGTACGGCAAAACAGAAACCTACATCAGCAGAAAAAATTTGTGCGCCAGGGGCGGTCGTACCGTAAAACCGTGGGGGAATACTGGCAACAAGATACGGCCGATATTCAAACAGAAGCGGCAACTGTTAAGGGGTTGGATTATTTAACAGATGAGGTTGAAGAAACAAGCTATCAAGCTGAAGATATTTTAGATGACATCGCAGAAGAGGATTGTGCGCAACTGCCATTATGGAACAGTGAGGATTCTGGTGAACTTGATGCCGAGAGCGGTTTGGATGAACCAGAAACGGATTCCGCTGATGTGTTGGAAGAAGGGATTGAAATTCAGTTAGGGCTATTGGATGTAGCTGATGATACGACGGCCGAAACGGATGTAGAGCCTTCTATTGAGTTAGAAGAAGATATGGATGTAACGCCTGTTATGTCTGTTGAGCCGGACGAAGAAGAGCAAGAAGAATTGGCATTGAAAGAAATACAGCCTGATGTTGAGGATCACGTGGAAGCTGAAGATGATTTAGTGTTGGTGCCGGAGTTGGAGTTAGTGGAAAACTCACAAGAAGTTGTTGCGATTGTGGAAACAGAAACACTGACGTCAGAAACGGCAGTATTGCCAGTGAGTAAAAATAATGCGGCTGAAGCCGAGAAGCAAGAGTCTCAGAATCCTGCTGTAACTCGTTCTGAGAGTATACCCATCTCTGAGAGCCTAAAGCATACTCGGCATCAGAAAACAGTACTCTCTGCTCACTTAGATGATTTATTTCCACCGGCAAAGGCTCAAGCACCTGTTGATGAAGGGATGGCCAACATTCCTGCAGAGATAGTAGAAGAACAACCGGAGGTTATGGATAGCGCAAAAGTGCTTGAGAAGCTTGTTGATTCTACAAAGCCTGTTGGCTTGGAGGAGCCGAATGAAGTGGTCGATGAAAAACCAATCAGTGCTTGGGAATCGAAGGTCATGAATATTATTGAATCTATGGCGCGCGCCAGCGAACAGAAAAAATCTGCAAAATTAGGAAAAGGGACGGAAAAAGAGATTCAGGTGACTCGGCAAAACGACGAGCCTGTTCCTGAAAAGAACGAGAAAAAGAGTATCCTGTCTCAGCTAAGACCACGGTTTATGAAGCCCAAGACTACGGAGCCGGTGGGACGTTTAACCCACGCCCCTCAAACTAAAGAGCCCAAAAAGCCGGAACCGCAAAAAGTGATGGCGGATGAGAAGCGTCAGGAGAAGAAACAAGGAAATAATCCTACGGTTAAAACGGCTCAGGTTTCTTCACCTACTCTGTCACAGAATCAGCAGCGTCTACGTCAAGCGCAACGGGTGCAATCGGTTCATCCGGTTAAACCGACTCAACCAGAAGTAAAACCTCCGATGACACCAGCAATGCAGCGGGCAATACAAGCGCGTGCTGCACAACACCGTGCTGAGCAATCTCGTGTTATACAAGGGAAACAAAAGCAAGCTCAGCAGGGATCGAATAGACGAGAGACACTTCAACAGCCTGTTTCAAAACAACACCTAACGGGACAGCGGCCCGTTGAGTCTGGCAACCTGCCTCAACAACGTGTACCACAAGCTTCAATGAGACAAACGCCTAGACAAGTGCCTGTTAGAAATTCTACTCCTCAGGCCCATGCGACTGGGAGTAAGATGCATGCTTCTCAACCTGTACCTCCTGCAGCTAAGAGTAAGGCTAAGCCTGAGCAAAAAAGACTTGAGCAGGCTAAATCTCAACAAACTAAATCTATACAGACTAAAAAAGTGCAGCCGAAGAAGGCTCCTTCTGTCATGTTAGAGCCGTTTTCGGTGGGAAAAGATTTGCCGAAGAAACAGCCGGTATCGCCGCAACAATCTCAAGCTGCCGGTAGTTTAAAGCATCGGTTAGATCAGCAACCCCCACAAGCGGTTCCAGTTACCGCTGCTGTTAGCAAGGATAAGTCTGCCGGAGAAAATCAGCAGGAAAGTACGACTGCGCTGGATAGAAAGCCTCCAGGCTATATGCCGGAGTATTCGGCTGACCTAAAAAGTGATGTGGATAAGTATTCTTACCTACTGAATCACAACCAGTTTTTGTCCCAAAGCATTTTGACTCTGACCGGCCAATATTTTGAGAACTCTGGAGAGGATGAGGAATAATACGCAGACGCGTATTGATTAGGGACATATACCATTGGTTAGAAGGGATTAGCCTTTAATCCTTGCCTCATTGAGTTTTTTCAGTCATTCTTTTTTCTTACCGACCCTGAACTTAATAATGTGAATCTGCATCATAGACTATGGAACTGAATATTACCGACGCAATTATCCGAATCCTTTTGGCTGTTATCCTTGGTTCGATTGTGGGATTGGAACGGGAAATCAATCAACATTCGGCGGGGTTACGAACCCATATTTTGGTATGTTTGGGTTCCAGCGTGTTTACGGTTTTGTCCATTTCTAGCCTGATGACGGGTGTGGATTTGACTAGCGCTGTCAATGGCATGGCCAATGGGGTGGACTATCGAATCGTCCGGGACCCCGGTAGGATTGCTGCTCAGATATTACCGGGAATCGGGTTTATTGGTGGCGGTGCTGTGCTTCGTTATGGCGCTAGTGTTAAAGGGCTTACCACGGCGGCTAGCCTTTGGATTGTGGCCAGTATTGGGATGTTGGTAGGCACGGGGTATTATTTGTTATCGGTCATTACCACTGTCATTGCGTTTCTAGTCCTGTTTGCCATTGGGCAGTTGGAGCATACGGTATTTAAGAAACACTTGAAACCGTATGATCGGGCAAGAGTATTGATGACTGTGCTGCCGGGACATATTGAATCTATTCAAAAATGGATGGAGGAAAAATACCCTAAAGAGGTGCTGGAAATGCAAAATACCGGTGGAGTGGAATCCAGCACTGCTAACTTGAAGTATGTGCTGGATATTTATAACGAGCCTTTTGATGTAAATAACATGGGAAAACAGCTAAAATCCTTGCCTGGAGTGCTGTCATCTAGTATTAAAATTTATCAGGAAGCGGATGTCTGACGAAAGAAAGTTTCAATGCTTTTGCATAGATCAATTGCGTCATTGGGCCAGGGCAATTCACACTGTAAATTAGCTTCCTGAGCTTTGATGTGTCTTACTCGCCGTATTGGGGTGACGGCATTGGTGAGGAATGCGCCATCTAAAGTCTTTAAGGCGTCTAAAGGAAGAGGGGTCGTATTGACCGGGATACCTGATGCGGCGGCCCAGTCCACCAAATGTTGCCGGGTGATGCCAGGTAGACAGCCGTCCCGATAAGGATCAGATGTGTACAGAGTGCTTTGGCGAAGACCGAAAAAATTAGCGGTGCTGGCTTCAGTAAGGTGTCTTTGGGCGTTGTGAAACAAGACATCATCCAGTCCAGCTTGCTGGGCTTGCTTGCGAAGTTGGATCTCTGCCACCATACTACCGTGCTTGATGGTGGGTAGGATACGCTGATGCTGAGCTAAAGCAAGGGATAATGGCTCACCAGAGAGAAACGGTAAGGGGCGGGTGGAAACCATGAGGTCGGCTGGGAGTTTGTTGTTGTTAACTAGCGTGTTGAATGTATTGATGAATGGTAATACTGTTAGGCGAACAACTTGAGGCTGCTTGAGGAAAGGGCTTAAGGAGTGGGCAAGATCTTGATGTTCCCAATGAAATTGTATATCCAGAGTTTGGGCATTTTGGGCAAGGCGTTGCAAGTGGGCCTGGAGCCAGCGAGATGGAAGGGGTGTTGCAAAGGTGGTGTAGACCGAATATCCATATAATAGTGTTGTCAGCATTTCTGGTGAGGCCTGTGATGTAGGGGTAGAAGATGCTACCCAGGCGTTGTCTTTTAAAATAAGACTATCAGAGGTCATAACAGCATTTTTTTCTTGGTGCGAGTTGCAGCGGAATCGATTTGCTCAAGCAAAGTTTGAACAGATGGTGGGATGCTGATAGATTCAGTGGTATTTTTTTGGCTTATTTGAAGCAATTGAGTTGAGAGGTTTTTGGCTAATTTGGTTTTTTCAAAATCTCCAAGGCCCAACTCCCTCCAGAGAACTTTGAGCTGTTCGGAACGCCCAGAAGCTGGTGGGGTAAATTGGTCAGTCTGAAACTGTTTTGCGTGAACAGGTAAGTGGGGTTGGTAACAAGTATTAATGGTGTAAGCCAGTAGGGTTGGATCGTAAATGTCTTCGAATTCTCCCTCAGGTAATAAAAATAGAATATCGTCGAGCCGGCAGTCTTGTTGCAGCAGGGTGTGAATTTCTTCTGCATCCTGGTCCAACACTACTACCATTGGGATATTTAACAGGGTTTTGTATTGTCGGTAAAGCTGCAATACCTGATTTTTACCGCCTGCAGGTAAAACAAGCACCCCTTGCTCAAGAAAATTGAAGCCCAAACATTTTGCCAGAGGAGGTAACAGGATCTCTTCGGTGGCGCCTTCTACTAAGGCCAGTGTATAGACTGGACGAATCAATTTTTGAGGTCCTTGAAGGGTATGGCCGGATGTGATGATGGAAGATAGTTTTTTAAGGGCTTCGGCAAGTGTATCCGGCGTAATTGATAAGGCTTGATAGGCCTGACAGGTGCTTAAGTGGTGATGGATTTGGGATAGCTTATGTAGAGCTCCCATTTGGCGAGGATGAATATTGTTGGGCAAGTCTTCTGAAGGCATTTGTAATAGCGCCTGACAATCAGATTTTTCCAGTAAAGATACCCATGGGAATGGGTGGGTTAAATGCCGGCAGGTTAAATAGAGAAGATCCGATGGAACCTCAGCAGTGGAAGAGGCGCCTTCTAGAAAGTCTGTCTGGTACCCGTGTTCCATTAAGATGCTGGTGAGGGCCTGGGGTTGGTGTTCATGAGTTTGATAGAAGCTGCCATGTAAGATATCCCCGTCCAACAGTCCCAGTGCTTCAATGTCCTGTTTCACCCAAGCCGTGGGGTTAAACTGAAGACAATCTTCCATCATCAGGTACAAGGAAAATACACGATTTTGATTTGCCTGCTCCGGAGAAATATCCGGTACAAATGTATGGAATAACCGTTGAGCCTGCTCTTCCAGTACGGGTAGTGGAATTTCCTTAACCGCGTTTTTGGAAAGTTTTGGATGTTGAATACAGCGTTGAACCAATCGTTCCAGTGCCAACCGATTACGAGAAACCGGAAACCGGAATTTCAAAATATGAGCGGCGGTTAACAGCAATTCGTGAACCGCAGGCTGCCGAAACCGGCAGGTATCGTTTAACAAAACCGTCTCAAAAGACTTATGGCTTGGGTATTCTGCTGAGTGGATAAAGGGTATAGCCTCTATAGACCTGATGATTATAGGACTTGCCTGCATTTTAGCAGAGCAATGGCTGGTTTACAAAACGGTTTAACGATACAATGAAAAACGTCTATATGACTTGTTCAAGCAGGATATTGACGATTAAATGATTTCACCCTCAGAGAAACTACCACTTTCTATTCAGCCGGATCAACTTCTGATTCGGAGAATGAGAGATGCTGATGTGCCAGGGATCATGGAAATTGAGTCAGTGTCTTTTGGGTCCCATCACTGGTCTGAAGAGTCTTTTATCAATGAGATGAAAAACTACCTGGCCCGGTACTATTCCTTGGTGGATAAACGGGATTCCCGACTGATTGGGTATTGTGGCTTCTGGGCGGTGTTTGACGAAGCTCACGTGACCACTGTAGCGGTTCGGCCCGAATATCGGCGCAATGCATTGGGAGAGGTCCAGTTGATCCATATGATGGATCAGTGTATGGGGCAAACTATTCGCTGGATGACCCTGGAAGTCAGAACTTCCAACTACGGTGCCCAGAATTTATACTATAAGTATGGATTCAGTTCTGCCGGGACACGGCCCAAATATTATCAGGACAATGAAGAAGACGCTTTGATTATGACGACACCGGATATTAACAGTGAGCCTTACCGAAAGCTTTACCGGAAAAATAAGGAAGCCTTGATTGACCGTATTGGTGGTTTTCCGGAGGGTATGGGTAGTTGAGTATTCCAACAGACGAAACCCCAGAAGATTTTCAAGATGCTCAGGAATTGAATGAGGCAAGTGAGGCAAAAGAAATTTTATTGTCAAAAAAACAATTATCCGAAAAGCAGATAATAACAGAAGAAGCTGAGAAGAGCCAATCAGACGAAGCGTCATCGCCTGAACAGACACTAAAAACGCCGGCAGGCATGACGGCTGTTAAGTCAGCTTTGGAACAGAGTCCCTCCCTTGAGCTTCGGCCGACCGGGCCTCTGGGAATAGACTGCGGTTCGCAGCCGTTTAAGGGGAGGGAAGAGGTTAGTGTCCGAAAGCCTGCTGTAAAGACGCTAGCGCCTTTGCGTGATTCGGGTGAAAAATTTCGCAACAAAAACCGACAAGAAGTAGATCTCAACAGTATTTCCTATCGGATAAACCGGTCACCGGGCTTTAGCTTCAATAGTTTACTTACGGCGTGCCTTTGTTTGCTGGGCTTGATTGCCCTTGGGTTTACCGAACTTATTTTACCGGTGCCCGAATACCTGAAAGAGATTCAGCCAGATTCTTCAGGTAACCTCACTTCCAGTAGTTATGTGCTATTAATACCGGCTGCGGTATTAATCGGCGCCTTCTTAGGACCACTCATGGGTGGTCTGTCGGTTTTTTCGTACTTGGTCCTGAGTTTTTTGGGATTGCCGTTATTTGCTCACGGAGGTGGCCCAGCATATTTATGGATGCCGGGTGCCGGATACCTTTTAGGCATGCCTATTGCTGCTGTATTGGCTGGCCGTTGGACATCTACATGGTTTCATCACCGCAATAAGCAACCTTCTTTTATCAACCTCGTATTAGCTTGTGTAACCATCGGCGTGGGCGCCGTATTAGCGGCTCATTTGGTGGGAGCCATTGTTATTGGTGTTCAAGGACTATTGGGGACCTTTAGCTGGTTGGAATGTCGGCATTGGTTTTTCCAAATGTCTTTGTTGTCGGTGGCCTATGATATCCTTTTTGCCATCGGGTCTATGCTGCTGGTGCGCCCTATTCGTTTTTTGACTTGGCCGGTGCTATACTAATATGCACCTGCATACCTGCTCTAGGACCCTGCCTTTCCGGTAAGAAGGAATGCCTGCTGTTGTCAGGATCTTTTCGTTAATCCTCCTTCTTGCCTACCTCGGCATCAAAAACGCAAAATAGTATACCTGCGGCCTCTATATTTCTATATCAGACAAAGAGACTCAAACAAAGGAATTATGATGGATACTGGAATGGACACGGGAGTTGATAAGCTGCAAGCAGCGCAAAAGGTTATTTTAAAAGATGACTTAAAACGCTATATAGATTTAAACACCGATTTTGGCCAGTCTCGGGATACGGCGTTTTTTAACCGGACCAACCACAAACTACTGACCTCGGTGAGTTCAGTGAATATTCCGTGCTGTGTTCATGACGGTGACCCCAAGGATGTGATGGACAACATTGCCAAAGCAAAATCCTTTAACTGTGCTATTGGCGCGCACATTGGTTATCCGGATCCGGCAAACTATGGGTATGAAGCGATGGCTATTTCTAAAGAAGAATTGCAGGCATGGCTCTATGTTCAGGTAGGTGGTTTTCGGGCCATGATTCAGTCGATGGGGCTGGACATCGAACATATCCGTCCTCATGGTGCTTTGTATACCAGCTTTTTAGATAACCCAGATGTTGCCATGACTGTGGCCGAAACGTTAAATAAAATTGATCCTTGGATCACCTTGGTTGCGCCTGTAGGCCCTATACTTCAGGGGATTCAGGAGAAAATGGAGCTGCGGACGGCGCCGGAAGTTTATTTGGGTAAACGCTATGGCCGAGACGGTGTCATTGTGAAAGATCGGATGTATGACACCTTACCGCCCCATGCGACCCTAGAGCAGGCAAAAACCTTGATTCAGGATTCCAAGCTAACCCTTCAGGATGGCCAAAGAGTTGACGTCCAGTTTTCCTCCATTCACATCAGCCCGACTATGGCCGATAGTTGTGAGTTGGCGGAGAAAATTTACCAGATGCTGGAGCAACCGGTGCCGGTGTCTATTGCGGCTGTAGGAAGTTCCGGCTGGCTATAAAAAATGGCGATAGAAAACGAGCCACACTATTTTTTGGTCTTGGGCCCCTCCGGCGCCGGGCTTACCACGGCGGTGAACTTGTTTCGAGATTTCTTCGGTTTCATTACCGCCAGTCAGGTTATACCGGCTGACATCAAAGGTGCCTTTGACAGTCTCTCAGCCCATCGAAACATTGCAGTTGATATGGCATTACCGTTTGATTGGTCTACGTCCGACTCAGAGACTCTAGCCGATCAGATTCAGCAACTTAAAATCCAATGGCCGCAATTAAAATTGCTCTACCTGGATGCCCCGACGGATGTTTTGGTGACAAGGTTTGACATGGCGGATAAAAAACACCGGTTTCAAGCGACTGCTTTAGACACTACACTGATATCGGCCATTGATTTTGAACGCCGTTTACTAGAACCCTTGAAGGCGGTTCAAGATTATTCCATGCATACCCACGATCTGTTGGTTGAAGAGTTACGGCATAAGCTGGCCAAGCTTATAGGTGCAGAAGCCCTGGCAAAATCATTGCAGGATGCCGTCATGACCGTTACCGTCAGTTCCTTTGGTTTTAAGTATGGTGCCCCTCAAGATGCTGAATATGTTTTTGATATGCGGTTTTTGAAAAACCCGTTTTATATAGAGGATCTACGTCCTTTGACCGGTTTGGATAAACCGGTAGCAGATTATATTTTCGATCAGCCGGAGACTAGAACGTTTATGGATGCCGTCGTTCAAATGATGACAGTGGTGCTGCCGGGTCTCAAAGCCCAAGGAAAAGTCCGCACTCATATTGCTATTGGCTGCACCGGTGGCAAGCACCGATCGGTATGCGTTGCTCAGGCACTTGCAAAAACTCTGGGAGAAGCCCTCAAACAGAATCCTCCGGGGTATAATGTGCAGGTGGTCCACCGCCAGTTTTCCGCTGATGGTGTCTATATGACGGTATAGGAGCCTGTTTTGAAACGCCTGAACATTCCCCGACCCTGGTACCGGCATACGATGTGGCTGCTGCCGGGTTTGTCTTTTAAACGCTGGATTCTTCTTGGGGCTCTGGGGATCATTTTTCTGGGAATTGGGCTGGCGTTGCTCTTTAACTTGCAGCCTGCCACCCAGATTATCGAATTTTTAAAATACATCGGCCGGCGGGTACCTCGGGAAGCGAGTGGTCCTATGCTTGCCTTTGGCGGTTTTTTACTGTTTTACGTGGGCTTGCGTAAAACCTGGCAAACTTTCTCCAATGCATTAGACTACGGGGCCGGCAGCTCTGGATTGTTAGAGGCGTTGTACCAAAAGCACAAACTGGCACGAGGCCCCCGAATTGTGGCTGTAGGGGGTGGAACCGGATTGTCTACCCTACTTCGTGGCATCAAGCACTATACCAGCAACATTACTGCCGTTGTTACGGTGGGTGATGACGGTGGAAGTTCCGGTAGATTAAGGGAAGAACAGGGAGTGATTCCACCGGGAGATATCCGGAACTGTATTTCCGCCTTGGCCGATGAAGAACAGTTGATTACCGAGTTGTTCCAATACCGGTTTAAAACCGGTCATGGACTGGAAGGTCATAGCTTCGGTAATCTGTTTTTAACGGCTATGTGTCAGATTACCGGAGATATGTTCTCTGCCATTAAAGAATCGTCTAAGGTACTCAAGATCCGCGGCCGTGTTTTGCCGTCCACTCTGGATAACGTCACACTATCAGCTGAAATGGAAGATGGTCGTGTGGTGACTGGTGAATCCCAGATTCCCAAGGCAGAAGGAAAAATTTTACGCTTGAAGTGCGATCCTGTCTGTCCTAAAGCCTTGCCGGAGGTATTGGAAGCCATTGAAAATGCTGAGTTAGTGGTGCTGGGGCCAGGTAGTCTATACACGAGTGTAGTGCCGAACCTATTGATGACGGAAATCTCCGAGGCGGTTTTGGCCAGCCCGGCCCCAAAGGTATATGTGTCTAACATCATGACCCAGCCTGGAGAAACGGATGCGTTTTCTGTGGCGGATCACATTCAGGTGATTTATGATCACGCTGGACATGCCAACATCGTAGATGCGGTGTTCGTCAACAATAGCCTGCCAGAGCCTTTGGTAGAAAAATACCGACAGACGAATAACAGTGTGCCGGTGGCGCTGGATCGGGAGCGCTGCCATGAGTTGGGGGTGACTGTGATTGAAACCATGTTAATTGATGAGACGGAAACCCAAACCATCCGCCACCATCCTAAACGGTTAGCCCGCTCTATTATTCACTGGTTTAAACAGCACTATCCTCAAGAAAAGTCGGTTTCAACCCAAGCACCCAGAAATTTAAGCGTCGCTGCTACGGAAAATGACATGCCTCCGCCAACGGCTATGAAATCCAAGTAGTATCCCCTCGTATTTCATGAAGCTTTTAGTGCCAGCCGGGTTTCTGTTTTGTAGTTGGCCATTTCGGCAAATGCTTGTAATAGCTCTGGATGGAAACTTTTGTCGCCCTCGGATAACATAATTTGCAGGGCCTTACCGGAAGGGATGGGTTCTTTATAAGGCCGCTTGGAAGTCAGGGCGTCATAGACATCGGCGATTTTAACAATATGAGAATATAGATGAATCTCAGAGCCTTTAATGTTTTGCGGGTAGCCGCCGCCGTTAAACATTTCTTGATGCTCCAACGCCGGGCGTGCAATGTCTTCGCTGAGCCGAAGCTCCTCTCTGATAATACGGTAGCCAATGCCAGGGTGGAGTTTCATCACCTCAAACTCTTTCTCCGTCAGCCTGCCAGGTTTCATCATAATAGATCTTGGAATCAAAAGTTTACCGAGATCATGGAGAATCGCCGAGAGTGCGATATCTCGTAATTGATGACTGGGTATGCCATAGGCCAATGCCAACGAGATGCTGAGGGCGGCTACATCCAAAATATGGTCATAGGTAAAAGGATCTCGGACGCTGAACTGGGTCAGGTAATGAATTTGATTGGCGGCGGTGGTCATTTCAGCAATCATTTGTTCCCGAACTACAGCGCTCAGGGCAATATCTGCCGGGGCGCCCTGTAGGAGCCTGTGATGGAAAACTTCCAGAGACTCCAGGATGATATCGCATTGCTGGGGCGAATATGTGTTTACTGCTGGATCTCGAGCAAGTTCTGATGCAGACAGAGACACGTTTTCATCTGTCAGCAATATGCCTTCATGTTGAATAAAATTCTGCTCTTGGCCTGATCGGCCATGTGTCGAGACGTTGATTATCATAGGCAATACTTTTCCGGCGGCTCGGTCCAGACGTGATAGTTGTTACCCAGGCCGGATGTTCACTTTCCCTTTGACTTGTTCTTGCGGATAAAACGACGAGAGCCATACAGAAGAGAGATGGCAATCGATAAGAATGCTATATAAGCTATCGGTTAAAAAAAGTTAAAATAGAGAGAAGGAGCGTCTCAGAGTAATGTTTTGTTACATTTTAGGGTCTCTGTAATACAGGACTATGCGGAAAACCCTTGCTCTGGAG
>JAHQWC010000078.1 GCA_019634025.1 Vampirovibrio sp. | reverse complement strand
CCCCGGAGTATCAATCAGGGTGATGATGGGCATCTTAAATTTCTCGGCATGTTGGAACAACCGTAATGCCTTGCGGTACCCTTCCGGGTTGGCCATGCCGAAGTTATGTTTCAGGTTTTCTTTAATACCACGGCCTTTCTGGGTACCCACTATCATCATGGGTTGGCCGCCCAGTTCCATCACGCCGCCGATAATGGCGCGATCATCGGTGCCAGCCCGGTCACCTTGCAGCTCAAACCAGGTATCTGGCGAGATCATGGACACAAATTCCAAAAAATTCGGTCGTTGGGGATGACGGGCGATTTGAAGTTTTTGAGCCGGGGATAAATTCTGATATAAGCTGGTTTTTAGCTCGTCTGCCTGATTTTTTAAGCTCGTCAACTGGATGCTGACATCATGGCCGGTTTCCTGGCTCAAGGCGGTCATCTCCTCAATTTTTTCCTGAATGGACAGAACGGGTTTCTCAAAGTCCAAGGGCTGTATTTTCTCTGGGGTTTTGGTGTTGGTTGAACTCATAAGATTAGACCTATATCACTTTAGGCGGTCACTATACTGGAGCGTGTACCGGCTCTTCTGGGCGGGTTTGTGACGTTACGGCTTGTCCTGCTGATTTCTGGTGCAAGGCGATGAGGCGGCACAGCGTGTCTCGCATTTTTTGGCGATTGATCACCATATCCAGCTGTCCGTAATTCAACAGGTAGTTTGCGGTTTGGAAATCTGATGGGAGCTTTTGGCGGATGGTTTGTTCAATGACCCGGCGGCCGGCAAATCCGATGCGGGCGCCTTCTTCTGCAATGAGAATATCGCCTAGCGTCCCGTAACTGGCCGTCACGCCGCCAAAAGTTGGCTCCGCCAACACGGAAATATACAGAAGGCCGGCTTCATGGAGCATCGCCAGCGCAGCGCCGGACTTGGCCATTTGCATCAAAGACAGGGTGCCTTCCTGCATCCGGGCGCCGCCCGAAGAGGAGAAGATAACCAGCGGTAATTTATTTTGCAAGGCATGTTCGGCCAGACGGGTTACTTTCTCACCCACCACACTGCCCATACTGCCACCGAGATAGCCGAAATCCATGATCCCCAGGGCAAAAGCCACATCTTGGATTTTGGCGACGCCTGTGACAATGGCTTCGTGGAGCTTGGACTTTTGTCGGGCAGCCTCTTGGCGCACCACATATTTTTCCGTGTCCTCAAA
This sequence comes from Vampirovibrio sp., assembly GCA_019634025.1. Taxonomy (GTDB): domain Bacteria; phylum Cyanobacteriota; class Vampirovibrionia; order Vampirovibrionales; family Vampirovibrionaceae; genus JAHQWC01. The sequence continues at coordinate 12,611 of JAHQWC010000078.1, read as the reverse complement.
TCCCAAAGGGTCGCCAGGCACCATACAGGCATCCAGCTCTTCAAAGCTATCCCCAGCCTCAGTATCTACCAGTTGGGTAATCCGATCCCGGGCACCAATGCGGAAATGGTACCCGCATTTGTTGCACACCTTGAGATTATCGGCCAGTTCTTTAGACGGCAGGTTCTCCTGGCAGCTGTAGCACTTGGTCCATAGTTTGCAGATGTCATCATCGCTGAGCCGCAGGTTCATGGCAGCATTGTCCAACTGTTTGTTGGGCTGATGATTCCGTTTTGTGGCAAACCAATCTCGTAGGGACATAGGCGTTAAAAATCCTTACTGAGTCATTGTTTTAACAGTTAACCCCAAAAGGGTTCTTCATCTTATTTACTATCAAAACCCGAACAAGCTTGATTGTTGTTACACAGGTGGCTATTGTCGGATTAATGTACCCGGTGTGCCATTAAATGCAGTGGGCTGGAAGATCCGCATCTCGTCAAAGTCAAAGTCGGAGCCCTTCCGGCCAGGGTAAAAGTTTATCCCAAAAAAGGACCTTTTACGAATCACGTCTACTGCCAGGTTTAGCTTCACATCTTCGGGTCCCACCATGACGTAGAGAGCGTTCCCCACCAATAAATCGTTGCGAGAGTTGTCCCGGGTAATATTCAAATTGTGTTGAGCGCCAATAGTCAAAAACTTGTTAATGCGTAAGGCATTATTCAATACTAGGTTCTGGTTTCCTTGAAAGAAGGTATCAAAGACAAACGGCGATTCACCGGTTTGAGTCCCTACATAGTAGGCCATTGAGCTTCTGATGCGGTTGGCAAAGTTCAGGTTAAGTGTAGGGCCTGCCCGAAGCAGTCCAAAGTGATCGCCGGTAGAATATCCGGATAATGCCACTTGTCCATTAAATCCAAAGTTGGCGAAATCCCCCACCTGTAATAGCGGTTTAATATTGGAAACATTGGCCTGAAGCTGAAAGCGACCCGCCGTTTCCGGGCTAGTAATGCCCTTGTCATCAGCATCCACAAAGAAATTGGCCCGATTGGTGGGGAAAAAGTCATCGCGGGCCAAGCCAATACTTTCAAAAGTGTCAAGTTGGAAATTTCCGAGACGGCCAATGGTGCGTTGATCTTCCAACTGGGCTAGCCAGCCGGGGCGTTCTGATCCTAAAAAGCCGTTGCTGTAGTTTTGGTTCATGGCCAGCTTCACCTGGGTGTTGTCGGTGAACACTCGACGCCGGGCCAGACCTGCAAATTGCCCGCCTCGAGTATTATAGCCACCCACAATAGAGGTTGTGGGGCTTTGGTAGCTAAGTAACCCGCCTAACCCTGGGCCAGCGCCTTTACTTTCAAGTTCCTGGCCGCCGTTTTGACGCTGACGGGCATTTCCATAGGTGATGGTCGGCGAGAGTTTAAGAACACCTTTACCAACCCGAAAATCCCAACCAGGACCCCAGTACAAGCCACCGTAATCCAGATCGTATCCAACGTCTGGTCCCAGGTAGTAGGCCTTTTTATTTTCTTCGTCATACCCAAACTCGGTACCGGGAATGCTGGCCAGCTTAAAGTTCTTCCAGTACAAGGACGGTGATTTGAGGTGGATGCGGTTGAACCCATCGGCTTCGCGCTTTACCGTCACTTCCTTAATTTTTAGCCGAAAGCTGGACTGACCCGTGGTATCTGCTTTTTCAATGGCGCCGGTTTTAGACAGGTCTAACTTTTCTTTGCGGAGGACTTTCTTCCCTGCGTCTTTGGGGAGGGAAAATCCGCTGTTGGGGTCGTAAAAATCAATGGCCCGCTGGCCTCCAAACCCAAAGCCCCGGTTCAAGCTGGCAACAGCGTCCGGCTTGATGATAATTTTGCCGTCCTGCATGTGGACGTAATCAGACTCTACAAAAGAATTGTTGGCCTTTACCCGAACCATTTCAACAGCCGTGGCGGTGTCATTAATGAGGGCCGACTCCCGGGTTAAATCAATTTTGGCGTAGGTGCCTTCGGTACGTTCGCCGTGTTTGATGATGACCACATGGCCTTCAGCCACCAACAGGGACTGGTTTTGATCGTAGGTCACCTTATCGGCAATGAGCTCGGAGTTTTGCTCAGAGATAATGACGTGTACATGGCCGGTGGCGGTATAAACGTCTTTCTCTTCGTTGTAATTCAGGGTGTTGCTGTCAATATCCACCACCACAGCCCGAGCCTTCATCGGCGCCCGGCTAGGAGCGACCGGTGTTTTCTGGGTTTCAACCAAAGGCTCCATTTCCAAAATAGGCTCTAGTAAAGCGTCTATAGAGTCAGTCGTTCCTTTAGACGGAACCGGGACTTCTTCTGGTGGCAAGGGTTGAGCAGATTGATAAACAGAAACAGGTGCCTGATCAAAGGGTTCTTGTGCTGCAAAAGACAAGACAGAAGTATTGGTCACCAGAAAAATACCACTCGCCAGGGCCACTAAACAGGCCTTGAGTGGTCGTTTCTGGGCTGTTCCGTTAAAAATCTGGTTCATGGAACACAACTCCTAAATCGTAAATTTGATGGGCACTTTATCGTGACTGAAGACGATTCAATAGGGCGCTAAGGCGAGAACGCTTTCTGTATAGATAGTTTGCCGGTCCATCAAAATGAAGTGCTTCATTATAGCGCAAGTCATGAGAAAGTCAGCCAAAATTTCTTTATATTTTCTTTATGCCATTGTACCAAAAACCATGGGATCCGGTGGTCCCAAAAATGAATCGATCGACCCATTTCTCACTCAAGGCAAGTACTTTCTGGGATTTACCGGCGTCCCGTTCTCTCTGGCCTCAAAATGCAGGTGCGGTCCGGTAGCAACCCCGGTAGATCCAACATAAGCAACGGTCTGGCCTTTAGAAACCATCTGCCCGGTCTTCACCGCCCACCCTCTCAGGTGACCGTAAAGGGTGACCAAATTCTTCCCGTTACGGATCCCGTGGTTAATCATCACCACTTTCCCGTATCCACCCCGCCATTTCACCTGAATCACCTTACCTCCGTCGGCAGCTTTTACCGGTGTCCCGCTCCTGGCGGCAATATCTAGTCCGGTATGCATCAAGCGTCGGCGATGCACAGGATGTGTCCTATAGCCAAAATTAGAGGTAATGGTCCCCCGCAGCGGCCAAACAAACTTGCCTGTGCTGCCGGCTACATCCTTGCCCAGCCCTTTTCCGGCCAGCTCTCGTTTAATAGACTCGGATTCGGCCAGTAACTCACGTTCTGCGCGTTCGTAATAGGCGGCATCTTTTTGATACTGGCGTCGGCGAACCTTGTCTTTTTGAAGTTGGCTGGCCAGACTTCTTTTATGGTTATCTATTTTTCCGATGATCTGATTTATTTTTTGTTTTTGAAGGGCAATCCGTTTTTGCTCAGACTTTAGTTTGGAAGCGGTTTCCCGGTAGTCCGACATGAGCTTTTTGTCCTGAGAGACCATTTTTTGCTTGTAAAATAGCCGATCCATTAGGGTAGAAATATCTTTGGCGTCCAAAATCATTTGCAACAGTGTCAGTCGCTCATCCATATAAAGTTTACGCACACGGTTAGAAGCATTTTTAGCCAGCTCTTGAGTCTGGGCCGAGGTGGTCATCAGGGCATCTTCCAGCTCTACCAAGCGTAGCTGTGCGTTGCGCCGGTTATTCTGCTGACGGTAAAGCAGACTTCGGGTGTTTTCCAGGCTGCGTTGGTTTTTGACAATGGTGCTGGTAATTCCCCGGGCTTTGCGGCGACTATATTCTTTTTTGCGTTTAATCTCCTGCAGCGCCCTTTGCTTTTCCTGCAGCTGTTTTTTCTTTAGCTGCAGGGCCTTACTGTCCTCCCCCCAGGTTGCATTTGTTGACACGACACAAAACCCGGCTATTATCACCAATAATAGGGCTAAAAGCCTATAAAAAAGAGGTTTTGAGTGAGTCAGCCTAAACATATGCAAGCACAGCAGCCTTTAAAACGTTACGACCGTTACGATGCAAACAATAACGGTAGGACAGCAGCTAAGGTAGACAATAAAAACGCCAGCGCCATTAAGGCAGCAATCCAGCGGGCATATTTTTGGAAAAAATCTATCATTCAGCCATTCTATCCCTTATAAACCGGTTCTAACAAATGGGAAAGGTTACCATAATCAACATCCGTTCAACTCACCGGTCTAACTTTGTCCTCCGACTATTATATCCGCTCCAACCCATTTAGGGTGCTAGGAGACCTTTTTTAACCAGCGGAACGCCATTCACCACCGTTCAAATTAAACTTCAAAAGTAAATATATATTAATTTATTTGGTTGGATTTTTAGTCTGTTTTAAAGATCCCTTGCTATAAGCCGATACCCAGAAAGTCAACCAAAAATAAAGCGTGAGAACCCCACAACCCTTGTGGAGAAACGAATGGGTAAGCAACTACAACAAACGCCAAACCGCAATACGGCTTTCGCCATCCATTTTATTATCAAAGGGGCGGAAAAACGTCGGTCAATGGCTTATTCCAAAGCCAAAGTGCTGCAACGGGAGTTAGGCGTTATTCCTAAACTCGTTAGCGTTAAGTAAACCTGCAACCAACCTGATTGAGTATTCATGGGGAATATAGGAATACAAACGGGCTGGCGGGGAATTCCTCTATTTGATGGATATGCGTGTTTCGAGGAAGAATACTACAGGTTTTGACGCCATTGCCTGCGAGGGCTATGCTGGTGGGCATGACAATACCTGCTTCTCCTATTGCCCCCCAAGTATCCTTGGATACTATAGAAAGACGGTTGTCGGAGACCGTTTGGCCTAGCCTGGAATCCGTTTGCTTCCATACGTTTGAGAGAACCTTAAACGCCTTTACCCGATACAAAGTGGGTGAAGAGCACTTTAGTTCGGTCACCGGTTACGGCCATGATGACTTGGGCCGCCAAGTGACAGACGCAGTTTTTGCAGATGCCTTACAAGCAGAGGCTGCTCTGGTGCGCTTACAGTTTGCCTCCGGTACCCACGCTCTATCTGTGGCGCTTAATGGTTGTTTGCATCACGGTCATGTAATGCTTTCCCTCACCGGTCATCCCTATGACACTCTGGAAGAGGTCATTGGACTCCGGGGGGATAACCCTCAGTCTTTGGTGGCAAAAGGGGTAATCTATAAAGAAACAGACTGCTTTGCCACGGGTGAATTTTCTACACATACTGTAATCAAAGAGAAACAGTTGCTGGCATCAGCCCAGGTGCTCTACATTCAACGCTCTAGGGGTTACAGCCTCCGGCCTGCCATGACGATTGATCAGATGGAGCGGCTCATTCAGGCAGTGCGCCAGGTAAACCCCACGGCTGTGATTCTGGTGGACAACTGTTACGGGGAGTTTACCGATTACAACGAACCCACTGCCATTGGTGCAGACTTAATGGCAGGGTCTTTAATTAAAAATCCAGGTGGCGGCATTGTCCCTGCCGGAGGCTATATTGCCGGGCGATCGGACTTAGTGGAAGCGTGCGCCTCGGTGCTCACGTGTCCTGGTGTGGGGAGCAAAGGCGGATATACCTTTGAATTGACCCGAACACTTTTGCAGGGGCTGTTTTTGGCGCCTTCTACGGTAAAAGAAGCCCTGAAAGGCATGAGTCTGGCTGCAGCTGTGTTTGGAGAAATGAACTTTGAGGTGACCCCTGCCTGGCAAGATACTCGCAGTGATGTTATTCAGGTCATCCACCTGAAAACAGCGAAAAATCTGGTTCAGTTTTGTCAGCAACTTCAGCAGGTCAGTCCCATTAACTCTGGGGTCATGCCCATTCCAGCAGTGGTACCGGGGTATGGGGATGAGGTGGTGATGGCCGGCGGCACCTTTATTGATGGCGCTACCCTGGAGCTATCGGCAGACGGTCCTGTACGCCCCCCTTATACGGTATTTTTGCAGGGAGGGCTGACCTATGCTCATACTCGCCTTGCCGTCCAAAAATTGATGGATGTGGTGCAGTAAGATAGATTTTTTCGGGCCTGGGCCGACACAGGAGTCGGTCCCTACTACCGGTAATTAGCGGATGCAGTTTGACTTGATCCGAGCCGTCATTTCCTGAATTTGCTGAGCCATGACCGGGTGGTGTTCCATGGCTTGTTGAATTTTTTCAAAGGCGTACAAAATAGTTGTGTGCTTGCGGCCGCCCAATACTTTGCCAATCTTCGGAAAGCTGGCCTCGGTCATGGTGCGAATCAGATAAATGGCCATCTGTCGGGCATGAGAAATGTCCTTGGCCCTGGACGGGCTTTTGAGATCGGATGCCCGTAAATGGTAGTACTGAGCCACCACGTCTATCATGTTTTCTAAGGACAGTCGGGCGGGATCCACTTGAACCCCCAGTACGGATTTAACCGTGGGAAGATCTAACGGCGTGTGGGTCAGCATGCTGTAGGCAGCAACTTTGTTTAAGGCGCCTTCCAGTTCCCGGATGTTGTTGGGCGTCATTTCGGCAATGTAGGCCAAAATATCGTCTGGTACCTGCAGGTGCTCGCGCTGGGCTTTTCTTTGAAGAATGGCGATGCGAGTTTCCAGGTCCGGTACGTGGATATCCGTAATCAATCCCCATTCAAACCGGCTTCTTAACCGGGCTTCCAGGCCTGCCAAATGCTTAGGCGGCCGGTCGCTGGCCAAAATAATTTGTTTCCCTGCCTCATGAAGAGCGTTAAAGGTGTGAAACACCTCTTCTTGAGTGCGTTCTTTGCCTTCCAAAAACTGGATGTCATCAATAATAAGGACATCAATTTTCCGGTAGCGGTCCCTAAAACTGTTCATGGCTTTACTGCCCAAAGCTGTGATCAAGTCGTTGGTAAACTGTTCCGCCGTCACATATTTTACTTTGAGGTCCGGGTGATGTTCGCTGACAAAGTGACCCACGGCCTGAGCCAAATGGGTTTTGCCCAGGCCCACCCCGCCGTATATGAAATACGGATTATAGCTTTGAGCCGGATTTTCAGCCACTGCCAAGGCTGCTGCATGGCAAAACCGGTTGTGTTGCCCCACCACAAAGGTCTCAAAGGTATATTTTGGGTTTAGCCGGGCTTTAGGCGCTGCCGTATGAGCAGCAGGTGGAACCCAGGCCTCTTGAGCGCCAGTTTCCTGAAATGCTTTGCCTTGAGGTGTCTCTGCAGCCTGTTCACAAACCCCAACATGAATCTCGTGGGCATGTCCTGTTACCGCTTTAAATACCTTTTTTAAGGTGTTTCGGTAATGCTTGAGAACCCAATCAGCGTTAAAGGCTGTCTCAGCAAAAAGTTGAACAGTCCCTTCTGTAACACCGCCATAGACCAAGCCACTAATCCAGGTTTCATAGCTGGGCTGAGTCAATTGAGACCTCAGCTGTTCCTGAACCTGACACCAAACCGCCTGATCATCAGACCCATTTAGTGAAGTTATCATTTGCTGCTGCGTGTGCATGATGATGCCAATCCGTTCTCAACTTGTATATGAACCACCGACCAAAACCGTTGCAGAAAGTCTGCAACACAACTAAAGCACCGCTCCAGATGACCCACATTCTGAGGAAGCGACACAATACCGACTAAAAACCTTATCTCTATTAAGGCCCACCCAACGTTCACTAGATTTCTCAGAACGTCTAACTCTCTCGGTCACCAGACACATTAGGCGATTTGGAAATTGATGAAGGGTGATTAAATGAATGGAAGGCTTAAAGTCTAGCATAGGGGGTTGAGGAAGAGAGGCCTGTTTTTCAAAGCTGTTACATTAAGTTTTTTAACCAAGCCACCATACTGGAAGGGTTATCCGTTTAACCCCCTTTCACCAAGGTTACCCAGAGTTTATTTTGCATTTTAGCCTGTTTTTGAATACAATAGCCATTCGCTTGAAGAATTATTGGAGATTCCGTGATGAAACGGACTTTAGAAGGTACCAGACGTAAGAAAATTCGGGTCAGCGGATTTCGCGCCCGGATGAAAACCGTAGGTGGACGACGGGTGTTGAGCCGTCGTCGGGCCAAAGGGCGTCATAAGCTCGCTCTTTAAAACCAGTCTTACTCGGTCGTCGAACAAGATTGAACGGATCTGTCCCCTTTGCTGGCGAAAGCGTGTCGGTTAAAATCTCCTGGCCTCTTTAAACGGACGCTGGCAGGAAAACGGTTTTGTTCAAACCGGTTTTTTACTGTGTTTACGTTGCGTCACCATCAGCCGCAACCCAAAACCAAACGTCCGCAGTTTGGCATCGTCATTAGCAAAAAAGTGGATAAACGGGCGGCGGTGCGGAACAAAATTAAGCGGCGGCTACGAGAAATCATCCGGACCCACCTGCTCATCAGCGCTCCTACGGAGGCCTTAGCGCCTTACCGATGTGTGGTGATTATTGTCCGCCACGATGCTGTTGAGGCAACGTATCAGCAATTAGATACTCTGCTGACCCGGTGTTTTAATCTTAATAACGACAAGCCGGTACAATAGATCTTATGGTGAAATTTTTTGTTCTTGGTTTAATTAGGCTGTACCAGCAGACCACCGGATGGATTCCCCACGTCTGTCGGTTCTTCCCCAGCTGCTCACACTATACCCACCAGGCCATTAGCCACCACGGGGTATTGGCCGGAGGCTGGTTGGGCGTTAAGCGGATATGCCGGTGTCACCCCCTGCATCCCGGCGGATGGGATCCTGTCCCAACTGCATCTAACGCATTATCTCAGTCAGTTCCTCATGTTTCAGTTTTACATCCCTGTCAGGAGACCCCACCCCTGTGATTATTTTCGACATTATTAACCAGGCCATGCTTCACCTGCTAAGCCTTTTACACGACGTTACGGCCAACTATGGCCTGGCCATTGTTGTGCTGACTGTATTACTTCGTTTGGCGTTTTGGCCCTTGAACACGGCCCAGACCCGCTCCATGAAAAAAATGCAGGAGCTGCAGCCCAAAATGAAGCAGATTCAGGAGCGGTTTAAGGACAATCCGCAAAAAATGCAGGAGGCCATGGTCAAGTTTTATGCCGAAAACAAGTTCAACCCCTTTGCCGGCTGCCTGCCCATGATTATTCAGTTTCCCATCCTCATTTGCCTCTATGGCGCCTTGAATAGCCCGGAATTTGTGAATATGGCGGTGAATGCGGAAAAAGCAGGGGATGGTGGGTTCTTATTTGTAGAACGTCTGTATAACACGCTGCAAAGCCACGCAGGCGATCCCCTGGATGGCACCTTTAACATTAAGCCGGATGACAAGTTCCAGTCAGCAAAAGACGCCACGATTCTGTATAAAAACGGCGAAACCCTGGTTCACAAGGTCAAAGATACGGGCAAAGTGTTTAAGGTATCTCCACAGCCCCTCATTCCTGGAGATCCGGTGAAGCTGACCTTAAATATGGAAGAGCTGGGACTGTCTCAAGAACATGTGCAAGCCGCCAAGCACATTGAGCTGAATGTGACCAACCAGAATACCCGGGAACTGGAGAAGGTGACCTTTGAACCTACCGGTAGCGATTCTTTAATCCAAACCATTCCGAGTAAAGCAGGCGAGAACAAGATTCACTTTGATGTGCTGTATCTGATTCTACTGTATGCCGTCATGACCATTTTGTATCAACGGGTGATGACACCGAAAAAAACAGGCGCTGCTGCAGATGATCCGCAGGCGAAGATGATGAAATTGATGCCGCTGCTGTTTGTGGGGATCTTCTTTATTATTCCCATCCCCGCCGGGGTGATGCTGTATATTTTATCCACCATGGTGTTGATGTTTGCTCAAACAGCCTATGTAAACTGGACTGATGGCAGAAACGACAGCAACGTCCAAAAGCCGTCAGAGCAGGTGGTGGACATCAAGCCGAATTAATCTTATAGTTCATGTGTGCCTCAATTAACCGGCAGGTTTCGTCCAGAGCTGCCTGAGGATTTATTTCTGCCGCCAGTTTTGCGGCTCGGTTCGTGTACTCCACATGGGTCAAAATAGCAGCGATGGCTTTTTGTATCCGAGCTGCTGTGTAGTTGAACCTGTCTACTGTTTTACCTACTCTCAGTCGCGTCATCCGGTCGGCATTGTCCAGCTGATCAAAACTAAAAGGCACCACCACCATGGGCTTTCCTGCTCGCATGACCTGAGCGGTGGTACCGACACCCCCTTGATGCACAACGACAGCGGCACGGGAAAATAGCTGGGAATACGGTACGTAATGAGCCACACACATGGCATCTGTTAAAGGACGGCGTAAGGTGTTTAAACCTTCTTCGCCAATTAAAAATACAGCTCGGCAGCCCAGGGCTTTTACCGCATCAATACTCTCTTCATAAAAATCTCGCGCATCCCGCACTGCGGCTGAGCCCAGGGTGAATACCACTGGCGGATCGCCTACATTTAAAAAATCTTCCAGATGATCGGGTAACTTGTTTTGTGAAATGTCTCCCTGATCATAGAAAACAAATCCTGGCGTGTGCGTATTAGGGGGCCAGTCTGGTTGTGGAGCACCTAACATGTGGGAGAAAAGTCCGAAATTCAGGTCAGGCGAGTATTGCGCCTCAAAAATTGGGTTGCCCCGGTTTGGCAAATTGAGTTGCTCACGAAGCCGGTGGTAGGGTCCGCACCAAAAATGAGTTTGCAATCGCCCCAGTCCTAACAACGGTTTCCAAAACCAAGGACCCCAGTTTTTACATGGAGTTAGAAAGGATCCGTTGGGGAGAATAGGAGGATCGTAAGCAGAAAAAAAACTGGTGGGCGCCAGCACCACACCGGCCCAGGGGATGTTTAGTGTTTGGGCTGCCAGTGGGGCGGCATAGGCCAGGGTATGACTGATGAGGTAGTCTGCAGAACTTAGGATTTGATATAAATCCTCATACATCTCTGACATAGTCGGCATCAGACAATCCCGAATCAGATATTGCGGACCCATGGTGCGATTAAACAGCTTGGCGGCTAGCCCAGGCTCATCTACGTCAAATTCAGGCCGCAGCCCATGAAACCCGATACCGGCAGCTTCTATTTTTGCCTGGTAATACCGGTTGGTTGCAATCGTGACTCGATGGCCGCGCTGTTGTAGCGCCAAAGCCGTGCCCATCATGGGATGTAGGTCGCCAAGAGACCCAAAAATAGCAATCACAATATGTTTAGCCATTGGGGTTCTCTTTGCCGCTGGAAGCCTGTGCAGGCTTAACCTCCAACAAGAGATAAGATCCAAAGGGCTGTATGAGCGCGGTTGCAACGGGGTGCCCTAAAGCCTGACCGAGCGCGCCAAAAACTTGCTCTGCGGTTTCAGGCGCCACCTGACGGGGGACCAGAAGAAAAGCCTTTGGTGAGACGTCGGTGGTTTCGGCGACGTCATCACGAGTAGAGGCTGTAAGCTTAAAGACATTCAGGAGAGATACTTGTTGACGACTATAGGAGACATCGCCCTGGCGCCAGTAATATTCAAGCGGCTTGGCAGCAGTCTCTAGTGTGAACAAAACATCTTGCGGTAACAGTTGTTCTTGCAACCACTCAGAAGCACTCGGCAAAGCTGATGGAGGTTGGCTTGAACTGTTTTGAACCCCAATAATACTCCCTGTGATGAGGATGATTCCAGAGAAGACGGCTATAAGCCATGGGTGTTGATGTTTTTTGGGCAACAGGCTCACCAGCCAATCCAGCAAGAAACATAGGCCTGCGGCAGCCAAAATGAAATAACATAGCCATAAAAACAACCAGACTTCCGGGGCGGGTTTTTGGTGCGTCAATACCACCAGGAAAATCCAAGTTGCTATATATAAAATGGTGTGTCCAACCGTTCGGGCTTCTTTTCGAAAAACGCCGACCCAAAACCCGATGAATAACAGCAAGGTAAAAAAGCCAGGAATAGCGGTTTGCCAGTGGGTCCACGCAAGTGCAAAGGTTGCAGGGAGCTTCTCCATGAAAAGAACCCACGGATACTCAAATGTCTGAGTGGGGGATAGGTAGGCATATAAAGCCAACACAAGGCCCAAAAAACTTCCGGCTAACCACTGCCACCTTTTGGCTTGTTGCCATTTCAGCAGGCAGCCAATCCCCGTCAATAAAAACAGAGGGAGTAATCCATAACGGGATGCCTGTGCAGCGTGATCCATTAGTGCCGGTGAGACAGCCGCTAACGCAGCTGCCAGAATCCCAACAGATTCATTAAAGACAGTTCTGGCAATCCAAAAGCTGATTGGAATCAGGGCAACTCCGGCGAGAAGAAATGGCAGGCGGATTGCCCAGGGTTCACCACCGAAAACGGCAGTACTAATTTTAACCAGAAAGCCGTGTAACCCAAAGGAAGTCGTCGTTTCAGCAGCAGCGTTTGAGATTAATGACAGATATGTGGTGGCTTCTTCATAGGTTACGGTATTTTCCATGCCCTGCCACCGCAGCACAGCGCCTATAAGCGTGATGAGTAGTACTGAAAACCCGCTTTCGTACCAACGTGTCATTCGTTCAGAGTGTCCTGCGCCAAACGGTAAAGAATAAAACCGGTTTGCCCTGGGTGAGCCGCTTCAACCTCAAATGCCGGTGTATAAAACTGATGGAGAAGTGTTTTGATAGGTTCCATTGTATAGTCCGTGCCCCGCAGGTGACGAAATCTGTCTTGGGTCTCAAAGTTAAAACGATCCCAGTCGTCATACAGCATAAACCGGGGCAAGGTTTTTTCCAATTGATGCCCGGCAGACTGGATCTGCTCCGGGGTATG
>JAHQWC010000077.1 GCA_019634025.1 Vampirovibrio sp. | reverse complement strand
CCGTCCTGTCCCCTAAAGAGAATGTGAAAATATTCCAACGACTGATTCAAGATCAGGATAGCGAATCTATTTACTATAAGCTGGTCTGCCTGAATGCCGGCGCAGCATTATTAATAGCCGGCAAAGCCGAGGATCTGAAGTCCGGCATGGTGATGGCCGGCGATTTATTGCAATATGGCGAAGTCTACAAGACTGTCAAAAAATGCCGTAAGGCCTATAAAACTTTTGGTGTTAAAAACCCTAAACAAAAAGCAAAGGCATGGTGGAACCCAACGCCATGAATCGTGTAGAACCCGTAAAATCAAAAAGCGTTTTACAAGAAATTGCCGCCCATAAGCGACAAGAAGTAGATGCTCGCAAAATACAGGTGCCTTATCAAACGTTAAAGGCTAATCTGGGCAATGCAACTCTTCCGGATATCCACGGCAGGTTTCAAGCCGCCTTGGCGCCCTCAGGTATCCAATTAATCTTGGAGATCAAACCTGCCTCTCCCTCTCGTGGCGTTTTGCAAACAGAGCTCGATCTCGATGGCATTCTAGCTGCTTATAATACTCACGGCTCTGCCATCTCCGTGCTTACCGATCAAAAATACTTTAACGGAAATCTCCAGCTGCTCCAGCAAGTGGCATCCTCCACGCACCTTCCAGTATTGTGCAAAGATTTTATTCTGGATGAATACCAACTCCTGGAAGCCTGCCTTGCCGGAGCCAGTGCCGCACTGCTTATTGTTAAAATGCTGGATGAGACTCTGCTTAAACAACTCTTTGAAGCCTGTATTCATCTTGGCTTGTGTCCAGTCGTCGAAGTCCAGGATGATACCGAACTTAATCGAGCCTTGAGTTTATCTCCGCCTGTTATCCTCATCAATAACCGAAATTTGGATGATCTCAGTATTTCCAACACGCCAACCCAAACCCTGGCGCCTAAAATCCCACCAGAGATAATCGTTATTTCGGCGAGTGGTATTTCTTCTGAATCAGACATAGACAAATTAACCCCTTATGCTCAGCGGTTCTTGATTGGCTCCAGTTTGATGCAAACCCCACCCAAAGCACTACCGGAAAAATTAAACTTGTTTCTTGCAGCAGGAAGTTCTCCCAACTCATGACAACACCTCATCAAACCCAAATTAAATTGTGCGGTATGACCCAGGCAAAAGATGCTCAGCTGGCCGTCACAGCCGGCGCCGATTACATTGGTCTTATCTTTGTCCCAGAAACCCCTCGGTGTATTACCCTTGAAGCTGCCCAGCACATTGTTCAGGCCGTTAACAAGCAGGCCAAAATAGTGGGTGTGTTTCAACGTCAATCTTTAGAAGCTATCCGAGAGGTTTGCAGCCAGGTTGACCTGGATATGATTCAACTCCACGGGGATGAGTCTCCCGGGTTCTGCAAACAACTCCCCCTACCCGTGATCAAAACCCTGATCCTCCACGATGAATTTTCTCCAAAGGATGCATTGGCATATAAAGGCTGTCATGCTGTTCTGCTGGATGTCCCTAAATACTGGGACAAACCTGCGCACAAACGCCCCGGTGTTCCAGATTTCCCCGCCCTTCCCAAAGAGATTCATACCCTATTGGCTGGACAACTTACACCTGAATCCGTTGGTGGTGTGGTGCGGCATTATCGTCCGGGGGGCGTGGATGTTGCCAGCGGCATTGAAGACAGCCCAGGTCGTAAAAATGCGGAAAAAATGGCTTCGTTCTGCCGAGCCGTCCGAGATGCCGACGCCTATATCAATCAACAACAGGAATCATCATCATGCAAACGCTAGGATTTTTCGGTCAATACGGTGGCATCTATGTCTGCGAACCTCTTATGCCCGCCTTAGAGGAACTAGAAGAAGCCTTCCTAAAGTTCAGTAAAGATCCCGACTTTTTGACTGAGTTCCAGCATCTTCTCACCCACTATGCCGGACGACCCACCCCACTTTATTATGCTAAAAATCTGTCAGCCCTCTGGGGGGCTCAAATTTATTTAAAACGAGAAGACCTCCTCCACGGTGGCGCCCATAAGACCAACAATGCTGTAGGTCAGGCTTTACTGGCAAAAAAAATGGGGAAAACCCGCCTCATTGCCGAAACTGGCGCTGGCCAGCATGGAGTCGCCACGGCGATGGCCGGAGCCTTGATGGGTCTTAAAACAGAAGTCTATATGGGCGAGGTGGATATGGCCCGCCAAGAGCCCAACGTGTTTCGGATGAAACTCTTGGGGGCCCAGGTTCACGGGGTTACCAGCGGCTCTAAAACCCTTAAAGCCGCCATCAACGAAGCCCTTCGAGATTGGCTTGCCAACGTCCGTGATACCCACTATGTCCTGGGTACCGCTGCCGGGCCGCACCCCTTCCCCACGCTGGTCAAATTTTTCCATCAGGTCATTGGCACCGAAAGCCGAGAGCAAATCCTGGCGCAACTGGGCAAACTACCGGATTATGTTCTGGCCTGTGTCGGTGGTGGCTCTAACGCCATTGGTATGTTCAGCGGTTTTGTAGACGATACAGCCGTCAAGCTTATCGGCGTAGAACCTGGTGGAGAAGGATTAAACACCAATAAACACGGCGCCGTTCTAGCCAAAGGAACTGTCGGCGTCCTTCACGGCATGAAAAGTCTGGCCATCCAAGACAAAGACGGGCAGGTCAGTGACACTCACAGTATCTCCGCCGGTCTGGACTATCCCTTGGTGGGTCCAGAGCATGCTTATCTTCGCGATATCGGCCGGGTCCAATACGATTCCGCCACCGATACCGAATGCCTGGAAGCCTTCCACGCCCTCTCCAAAGCCGAAGGCATCCTCCCTGCCCTAGAAAGCGCCCATGCCCTGGCCCACACCAAAAAGCTTGCCGCCCAAGTATCAGAAGACACCACCCTCCTCGTCAGCCTCTCCGGCCGAGGCGACAAAGACCTCCACCAAGTGATGAGCGTCACAAATTAATAATGTAGAGGCGGCCCTCTGGCCCGCCCGTGTTGCAAATACAACAGGACCATCTCCCATGACCACCCAAGCCACTACCCGCTTCACCAACCAACTTCACACCATGAAAACTCAAAACCAAAAAGGCTTTATCCCCTTCACCCTCCTCGGCTGGCCTAACGCCGACATCTCCTTCGAGATCATCAAAACCATGATCGACTCCGGCGCCACGGGCCTAGAACTCGGCATCGCCTTCAGCGACCCACTGGCCGACGGTCCAGTTCTTCAAGCCGCCGCCGTTGAAACCTTGGCGACCGGTTTTGATGTGGACCAAGCTTTCATTCTTCTTCAAAAAGTACGTGCCTACAACCAAGACATCCCCATCGGACTAATGGTGTATTTCAATATGATCCTTGCCCGTGGTGTAGATCAATTCTTCAAAGATGCTGCCGACGCCGGGGTAGACGGTATCCTGATTGTGGATCTTCCCCCAGAAGGCGCCGAAGAAGTCACTGCCGCTGCCAAGACCTCCGGCATCGACTTAATCTTCATCGTCTCCCCCCTCACCACCGATGAACGCCTTCAAACGATTTTAAAACACGCCAACGGCTACTTATACGTCGTCTCCCGCCTGGGCATCACTGGTACCGACAACACCCACGACACCCAACTCCAAGACCTCCTCACCCGCATCAAAGCCCAAACCGATCTCCCGCTCTATGTGGGCTTTGGCGTCTCCACCCCAGAAGACGCCCAAAAAATGATCGCCGCCGGTGCCGATGGGGTCATCACCGGCTCCCGAATTATTCAACTGGTGCAAGACCAACCAAACAGCTCACCCCAACAAGTCCTGGAAACCTACCTCCAGTCAATGTGCAACCTATCTGAATAGTTTTGATATTCACAACAAATCACAATGTTTAAGGTGTTGCCTGAGCCTGTTGGATATAAGTATCCATATCCTGTTTCAAAATATCAAAAGCTTCCGGAAAATGTGTTCGCCAAAAATCTATTTTTATTTTTGAGGAAATATATAGATCTGTTCCATAAAATGACGGCGTCATCAAATAAACGACTGTTCTAAAAAATTTTTCCTTATCCGGATTAAGATTACCATTACCATCCTCTAACTCATCTCCCCATCTATCTCGAAGCTTTTGTTTTTCAGGTTCCGGCATTCTCAAATAACCATCTCTCATCGCTTTTCGAAAATCAGACTGTTTAGAAAAGCCTTCTTGCAAATCCAGTAAATGCAGACTGGAAGTTAAAAAGTTATAGGCTGCATGTACTTCATACTGCTCCCAATCAACATTATTTTTCTCATGCCCATGTTGGAAAAGCCAAAAATTGCTCTGAGTGTTGGTATCATACTGCTCTATGGGTAATACATCGTTATGAATCACTCTAACATCATCCAACGCTGCTTCCGGCGATCGGTATCCATAGAACTCCGCAAAGTTGTGCCCAACCATAAATCGTTCTACAGAATTAAATAACGCCTCAGGCATGTTTTCAGCCGCTTCAACCATTTTTTCAAGGTAATCCAAAGACACGTCTCCGTCTGCCATGACCTTGGTGTCATAAATTTTTAAAGGTTTTAATTCAAGCTTCCCTGTGGCTAATTCCTTCACCGAATAATACTCACCCAAATACTGGGCCACCATTTTATTCGCAGAGAGATCTAAATGCTTAAAATTCCCTTTAAGTGTTCGAGAAACGATCTCACCATCTTCCATAGTTCTTATTTCAACCGTACCGGCCTTCAAGTCATCAATTTTCTGAGTTTGCATGCCATCCTTACTCGTCACCTGAGTTACCTGGTAATAGGGCTTTCCATGCCGATTAATTTTAGTCACAACCTCAATCTGCTTGTCTCCTTTTTGACGGCTTTGCTTCTTAATATCAAAACCAGGATAAGCCCCACCCGACTGATGCTTTACCCAAGCAGTGGCCTCGTTATAAGTCAAAGCATTTAAATACTCAGGATTAAACGCCGGTTGATCATGTATAAACAGCCACAGTTGCTCTTTAAGTCTAGGGAAAAATTCAGCAATCTCTCCACGGTATACCTTTCCATATTCGCCATTGTCTGTTTTTGTAATTTGTGCCAGAAGCTCTGCAACAACTTCTCCATAAGGGCTCGCAAAAACTCTTAAAAGGTCTTCATCATAGGGTTCTCCATTCATATTCTCTATAAACCGTTTTTTCATTTTTGGGCTTAATTTTGTCCAGTCAGTTTGAAAAGCGTTTTGAAACTCTGGCCACTGTCTAGCTTTACTCGTAATATGATGACCAATAAATTCATGAGCAAAGTCAAATAAAGAGTTTTCTGTTGTTATTTGATTTATAGAGGTATACCTATTAATGCCATGTACATTTTCTTGGTAACTTTTAATCGCATAATCTGGAATATTGATTTCTCCACCACCATGCATTGCTGCTGCATCAACTATCCAATCAGGATCTTGTTGACCCTTAGGGTAAGCCTCTGAAAGAAGATGCGGAATATATTTCACCTTAGCTTGGGGAATATTCAAATGACCATAGATATCGCTAAAAAGATCCATATTTTGAATCAGGGCACATATCTTTTCAGCAGAACCTCCTGGATATTTTGTCACTTCGACAAAAGCATCCTCATAAATCACCTCCGGCCCAACCACCTTAGACACATTATTCACACAAGAGTCATTCGGCGTCAGATCAAAAGGTTCGTTCGTATAAACAGTACTTGCTGGCATGGTTGATTTAGTTGCTGGAGTAGTAGTACATCCTCCCAAAGCAGCCACCAAACCGCTCCATAAAGCCACTTGAGCCATCGGCCCAGCTTTTTTACCCGAAACAGAACTTAAATCTGATTTCGGCTTATATCCAGTAAAGGATAACCGGCTTGCCCAGCCCATGGTCTCACTGCCCTTAATCTGTCCCTGCTATCTGTATAAAACCCAAATTTAAAGGCTTTTTGCCGGTTTCATATCCATCAGATATCAGAACGCTTCACAAAAAATAATCCCCTTCGGCTCTTCGTCGAAGGGGAATTTGTTTGAGTAGAGAAATTTGAGTAAAAGTAGAAAAATTTGAGTAGAGAATAAAATCTTTTTTTGAAAAGAGAAACCGAAATTAACGCTTTTCTCTTTGTATTTGCATTAAAACAAATAAAAACAATTTGATGTTAGTTTGTTAAGAATATTTAAGCAAATATTATAAAACCTCACTCAATAAGGGTTTTCAGAACAAGGGGTTGACAGTTTCTTAAAAATCGGTTATTTCTGTAAATACAGAAATTAAAGAAATAACTGAAATAAAGATAAACAATCCAAAAACAAATAATCGAAGGGTACTAAATCAATCAGAAAGGAGCCTCATCATGAGCATGATGGTAATAATGTATCTAACATACCTCCTTATTACTGTAACCGTAACCGTTTGGGTTGGCAGCACCCTCTATAAAAACGGACGCCATTTCCTAGTGGATATTTTTGAAAAAAATACGGAACTGGCCGACGCCGTAAACCACTTACTCATTGTCGGGTTTTACCTCATTAACCTCGGCTATGTCTCGGTGTCTCTCAACCATAATGGCGAGGTACTGGCACTTCAAGAAGGCATTGAAGTCCTAAGCGGTAAGGTCGGCTTTATCCTCATCGTCTTAGGCATCATGCATTTCTTCAACCTGCTGGTCTTATCCAGATTCCGTGGTTCGGCAAAGCGCAAACAACTACACGCTCAATCATTATCCGGACTATATACAGATACGAACCCAGCATAGTTACTCCCACCTTCCCCAAAAGAGATCTCTTTTGGGGAAGGCCTTTTAACCAACCTGTTTGATAGAGAGAGGCAATCCATATGGTAACCAAACAAACCCTGACCCCGGCAGAGCAAAAGTTTGTGCTGCATTGGGGAGAAATGGGCAGCAAATGGGGTGTCAACCGGACGGTAGCGCAAATTCATTCGCTGCTACATATTACGGAAGAGCCTTTGAATGCAGAAGTCATTAGCGAAACCCTCGGCATTGCCCGGTCTAATACCAGTAACAGCATTAAAGAACTCATGGGTTGGGGGATTGTTAAATCCGTGCCGGTCCTGGGAGATCGCCGAGAACATTTTGTCTCGGAAAAAGATATTTGGACCCTGTTCTGGACCGTGACGGAAGAACGCAAAAAACGAGAGCTAGATCCCGTCCGGGATATTCTTAAAACCTGTTTGACGGAAATGGACGAGGACAACACTCAAAAAAACAGCTACAGTCAAAAACGAATTCAGGATCTCTATCAATTTGTAGATGCAACCACCAGTTTCTACGACAAAATCTGCCGCCTCCCCACCGAAACCCTGGTTAAAATCATGGCAGCCCAAAACATTACCGATAGCCTGAAAAAACTATTCCAAAAATAGGATTCAAATAGAGAGCCCATGATCCCAACCATAAGTTTTCAAACATCTGCCCGTTTTGGGCTTTGGCTATGGGTTCCGACCGTTCTCTTTACAGTTAGCCGTCAAACCATACTGTTGGAATTTATTCAGGGCATTGTCTTATGGGCAGTGCTAATTTTGGTTCCTATAGGGCTTTGGCTGATTCAATCGCTAAAGCAGGATCAAAATAGGCTTCTAGATAGTATAAAACCACTCATATTAGCAGCGGGTTTATTATCTGCCGTTTCTTTTGCGTTACCGCCAGGAGCCGCTGCCGGAATACTCCAGTTCCCCTGGTGGCTTGTCACCGGAGTCGTCGCGTTTTCCGGCTTAAAAGACTTTCTAAAAAACCCCTTTGCTTCCCGATGGCAAACCTCCCTTGCCGTTGCTCAGGGATACTTATTTGTTGGTGGGTGCTGGCTATTGGCAGACCGGCTGGGCATGAACGTCCTTCACTTTAGCCAAGAGATTATTCTCCTCACCGGCATGCATTTTCACTATGCCGGGTTTACCACTACCTTGCTAGCTGCACTGGTAGGTCGGCAGTTTCAGCAAACCGGCCGGATGAATTCAGCCCAAATCCATTGGGGATATTGGCTGGTCACATTGGGCGTCACCGTTGCCACGCCCATTATTGCCATCGGCATTACAGCAGTCCCCTTGCTCGAGGTCATCGGCGCCGTTTTTCTTGCCGTCAGTTTAATGGTCATGGGACTCCTCATGGGCTTGGAAATCGCCCCGCAATTCAAGCAACCTGCAAAAACCTTTCTCTGGATTTCCGCCGGGACAAGTTTTTTCAGTATGACGATGGCTATTCTCTATGGGTTTAGCGAATTTTATGAACTCAAGGCCATCGAGATTCCCTTCATGGTCATTACCCACGGGCTAGCAAATACAATGGGTTTTGCTACCTGTGGATTAATGGCATTTTATCTATCTCGCAATACCCAAGCAGGAGAATCATTACAGTCATGATCACGTTGCGTAAAACCATCCAAATATCTGCCCCCATCCACCGGTGCTTTGATCTAGTCCGAAGCGTGGATGTCCATGTGGAAACCGGTAAAATCATTCAAGCCCGGGCAGAAGGTGGCAAAACAACCGGGCTCCCAGAAGTGGGCGATGAAACCCATTGGTCTGCCAAATTTTTCGGCATCCGGTTTTACATCGCAACCCAAGTACAAGAACTATCCTCACCCACTCGGTTTCAGGAAGGGTGGATAAAAGGCTTCTTCCAGGTGTTTGAACACGAGTACTTATTGGAAGAATACAATGGTATCACCACCGTCACGGATATCTTCCGGTTTGAAAGCCCGGGGTGGCTTATTAGTCGTATTGTTGACTCCTTCATTCTGGAACCACAAATGCGCTTTGTACAAGCTCAACGGCTGGATATTATTCAACGCATCGCTGAATCCGATGAGTGGAAAAAGTATTTAACGGAATCAACTTGAAAGCAAAATTAATCCAACACAAACATCGGTTTTCCGGCTTCGGTAGGCTTGTCTTGCACCACCGTCTGATCCAGATTCACCACGTGCAAGGTTTCTTCCCTCAATTCTTCTAGCAACATATTGGCTGCTTCGGGCCCTCGAGCCACATGCGTATTAGTCAGTTGCGATAGAAACGCCTGTTCTGGAGTAATCCCGGTGTTGCGACACACTGTTAAGTACACTGTCACCACACCAACCAGGTTATTTAACTCTTTTCCCACCACCGACTGATACTCCGGCGGCAAGATGAACAGATGATTCAATGCTGTATGTACTGTGGGTTGTTGATCTAACCCACGAAGCTTGGATTTAGATTTATGCAACGCCATCACCTTGTCTTTTCCCAAAGACCGTAAGGCAGACTGCATATCATGCAGCCCATAATCCGTCTCCGTCTTATAAATAATCCCCTCCGCTAAAATAAGCTGCATCGTCGTGGGGAATTTAGAAAAAGACGTAATAAACCGTCCTAATTCAAACTGTTGGTCATACCAACGGCGATTTTGACCCATCTCAGGTCCCTGTAGTGGCGAAGTAGATGCCATATGCAATTGTCCCTTTAGACCCAATAAATCCATTTAGTATATACAATATCTACACCCTGAGATATCGTTTCTATCCGTATAAACACCTGAAACAGACATCCATGTGATAGCAAGTCCCAAAATTGTAACAAAGTTTTATCATTTGGGGGAAGAGAGACAATTACATGATGATTTCTATGTTAAGAAGGCATAAAGCTGACAATATTGGAGAATATACTAATGCACCTCACACAAGTCTCTCGTGTTTCAACTGGATACCCAATGAAAATCAACCGTCAGGATTCCACGCATTTTGGGTTTCAGTTTTCAAAGAATTTAGGAGTTAGAACCCCCAAGAAAGTAGTCAGCCGCTCAAGAATCTCTTTACCTACAGCACTAGCGTTAAGTGCTGCTGTTTTTGCAGTAGCTCCAGCATGTAATAAAAAACCAGTTGTCTATCAACATTCGTCAGGCTTTGAAGCGAATAGTAAGGATATGTGCGAACGCATGGTACGTAATGTTGGTGGTAGTTGTAAGCGCGTTTATTAATAATACTCAACTCCTATCTAAAAAATAATCTCAGATCATTGCTAAACACTTCTAATATAAGAAAAAGCCCGCAGGCAACACGGCGTCAACCAAATCTGCGGGCTTTTATATAACTAAATCGAGAAGGGGCTAGGTAGATCAGGGTGTAAAAATGTATAAGTACAGGAAAATCAGGGTATTCAGAGAATCAGACTCACCGTATTGTAACCAGTGGAAAGTACAGGGAATAAAGGGGCATCAGGTGAATCTGTTTCTAATATATCCTTTTTCACTCTCCTTCACTATCCGGCAGTTGGGCACTTAAACCTACCCAGTTGGGTAGATCTATAATCGAGTCCGAAAACCCACTACAGACAGTTTTCTTAATATCGTTGACAAGCCCAACCCTATCATTACCTTACATATAACAGCCCCCATACGCTCAAGTATGTGTTCACAGTACCTTGACAATAAAATAAGTATGAGCAGGTTTAAAACCCGCCGCAAGTCCGAAGACAATGATCTAATCGTCAGACCTCATGAACCCAAAAAAGCTGCCCTAATGTTGGGACATGGGACACAAACGGGCGCACTTCAAAACCTTTGCCCTAAAGCGATTCAGCCAAAATGTCCCAAAAATCACAATTTTTTTGGGCGGGACATTTTGGGGCATAAAAAACACCGGGCCTGCCAACGGCAAACCCGGTGCTTAAAACCAGAGAAAATTAGGAGTCTAACGATTCTCCACGGTAATGTCGTTGATCAACTTGATCTCCAACCGCTCACCGGGATTCAACGTCACTTCCTTACCTTTTTGCACGGCAGCGGTCACTGCGCCGGCGCCTGCACCTACGGCAGTACCGTAAACAGCGCCTT
>JAHQWC010000076.1 GCA_019634025.1 Vampirovibrio sp. | reverse complement strand
TGAAAGAGATTGAGTCCAAACGGAACAAAATTACGGCCCTTAACCTACCGCTTGGAGATGCGCTAAAGTATTACACTGGTATGAATGCACAGTTTTTAGACACAGTGAATTACCTGGTGCTCTTAAGTTCGGAGCGGCAAGTTTCCGTAGAGGCTGGCGCTTACGTAAACTTTTTACAAGCAAAGGAACGGGCCGGGGTTGAGCGTGCTGTGTTGGCCAATACATTTGCCGCTAATTATTTTAAGCCAGGGCTCTATGAAAAATTTATCAAGCTGGTGACAGAGCAAAACACCTACACCAAAAGTTTCCAAGGCATGGCAAGCCCTGAACATGCCAAGCTTTATGAAACCAAAATGAATAATCCAGCTGTACAAGAAGTGTTAAAGCTACGACAAGTTGCTTCAGAAAATGCCGCTATCGGTGGATTTAATGTAGATCCGACCTACTGGTTCGAGCAATCAACCAAGCGGATTAACCTGCTGAAAGAGATTGACACGAAACTCTCTAAAGATATTGTTGCAACTGCTATTACGTTAGAAGAGGCAGCCAAAATAGATTTATACTGGGGTTATTTACACGTATTACTCGCTATTTTTACCGTTATCTTATCTACCGTCATTGCCCAAAATGTGACTCAAAAACTGGTTCAACTGCGTGAACAGGTACAAGCTTTTTCTGAAGAGGGTGATCTCTCCATCCGGAGTGACAACAACAGCAAAGATGAAGTGGGCCAGACCGCCAGGGCATTTAATAGCCTGATGAGTGCCCTACAAACCGGAATTGAGCAAATTAACCAGGCGTTAGATGCCATGGCCAGGGGGGACTTTTCAAAACAGGCAACAACTGATTTAAAAGGTGACTTAAAGCGCCTGGAAGTTGGCGTAAATAAAACGGTCAGTAGTACAAACACTACTATGAGCCTGCTAAAAGATATTATGGGCTCATTATCCGAAGGCGAGTTTGCCAAACACCTCAATCAAAATATGAGTTCCGATCTAGAAGGGGTGTACCGAGAAAACATGGTGTTGGCCTTAGACACCAATAAAAAGCTGCATCAAAATATCACCAACATCAATGAGGTCATGGCCGGACTGGCAAACGGGAACCTCTCTCAGAGCGTTTCTGTTGAAGCGTCAGGCGATTTACAAACGCTGAAAAATAACATTAATGACTCTATTCAAAAACTTGCCCTTACACTAAAAGACGTGTTGGGGAATACAGAACAGGTTACTCACGGAACAACAGAGACCAATAAAGCCATTCAAGAAGTATCTAAGGGGTCACAAACACAATTGCAATCTTTAAATAATGTGACGCAAAACTTGTCTCAGTCTAGCCAGGCCATTACCGAAGTGGCACAAAGTGCTGAAATGGCCAGCGGTGCTGTGCAGCAAACGTTCCAAAAAATGGAGAGCAGCCAGGAAAGTGTGAAAAATATGGTGGCTGTGGTCAACGAGATCTCAGAACACAGTGCCAAAATTAATACCATTACCGAAATGATTACCAGTATCTCCAGCCAAACCAATCTGCTGGCATTAAACGCCACCATTGAGGCGGCCAGTGCCGGAGAAGCCGGCAAAGGGTTTGCCGTAGTGGCTAACGAGGTAAAGGAGTTGGCCAAACAATCTGCCGAATGTGCGCAAAGCATCACAGATTTGATTGCTGAAGCAGAGAATAATGCCAAAAACAGTATGGAAATCGCCACCAAAGTCGATACGGACATTTTAGAGGTGATGGATATGTTTGGCCAGGCTAACGAAATGCTGAGAACCATTGCGTCCGGTATTGAGGAGCAATCTGTCACCTCAAAAGAAATTTCCGGTATGGTTACAGAGATTCAAAGCGTGTGCCAAAGCAACGCTGCTGCTGCCGAAGAGGTCAGCACCACTGTGAATGAATTGGCAAAGAGTGCAGATCAGACGCAACAAAAGATTGCAGTCTTTCAGGTTTAAAGCCTAATCTCTGACCCATCATTATCGTTTTACCAGGCACAGTCTATTTATGAAGTGGACTCTATTCCCTTCATGAAATAACTCTGTCTCATACTCTTGTTGTGAAGGTATTGTTCTAAAAAGAGTTTATATGCTGTAACTGAAGACGTTGTATTAATCGTTAAAAGTAATCAACGTGGCGTTGGCGACATTAGATGCCATCCTAAAAGGCAAATTACTGCGCTCGTATAGAAGAGTGCATGAGACCTAAAGCAAGGCCTCCCAATACTTAGAGCGGGAGGCCTTGTTAGAAGATTCATTTAAGTTTTACTTATCCCGTTTCTTAAATGGCTTGGGAAGCAAGTTGGAGCGCAGGCCAAAGTGGACACGAACGTTGGGTTGGCCGCCAAATTCCAGGTTATTGCGGTTGGCCAGAGGAATACCAAAGTCTACAAAACCCTGCATAAACCGGCTTAGGTTAAACCGCAGACCGCCGCCGACAGATGCCAACAGGGTGCGACCAGAGTTGGAGCCGGCAAACCGGCCGTTGGAATTGTCGATCCAGCCCTGACCAAAATCAAAGAAGGTGACGCCTTTTACTCGATCTTTAAGCTTGGGAGAGATTTTGCCCAGAAACGGCACCGGCCAGTAGTGCTCCACATTTAACTGATGGCCCCGATCGGCGACAATCAAACGTTCGGTAAACCCACGGACGCTGTAAGCCCCACCCAAAGTAATGTCTTGCACCGGTGGCATGGCGTCTGGCGATTGTTGGAAGATGCCTCGGATAACCAGTTTGTTCTTTTTAGGCAGGTTAAACACCCGTTTGCCCACCACCTTGGCCCGCCAAAACCGGGAGTCTCCTCCAGACCAATCGGAACCAACGATAGAAGCCGCTTTGACGAAAGTACTGCCGTACTTGTCTTTTTTCTTGAACTTGACGCCGAAGGCCACTGGGCGAGGATCGGCTTTAACCACCCGGGTGCCATTTCGGTCAATGGTGACATGCCGCCATAGTGTGGAGAAAAATGGGGTCCATTCCCGTTTTTTGCCGATGGGTTGTTCGACAGACAAGACCCAGACATTATCTCGGCCAATGGTTCTGGGCTGGGCCGGTGTGGGAAGCATCAAGTCATAGTTCAGCCGGTGAAAGGCATATTTAAAAGAAACCTTGCCGCCCCACCTGTTCACGGGAAAAGCATAGGTAGCTACAGCCCGTTGGGTGCGGCTGGCGCCGAGGTATTGCATGGTCATTTTGTCGCCAATACCCAACAGGTTCTCACGAACCACCTGAACCGCCCCACGGTAAGTACCGACGCCGGGACTACCCTGGTTATCGGTAGTCAGAGATACTTGCCAGGGTTGTTGCTCATACACATCAAAATGCACGTCGGCAGCGTTGGTTTCCTCGTTTTTGGTGACTGTGCCCTGAAGCTTGAATCCGTTTTGAGCATTAATGCGTTTGACTTCTTTTTCCAGAATGCCTAAGTCTAACGTCTTGCCCTCTTTTTTAGTGATGGGCTTGAGGTACTGATTTATGGTGAAGTCCCGGTGGTATTTGTTGCCGTCAAAGGTCACTTCACCCAGTTCGACTTCCTTGGAGTCTTGGGAATCGATAGATTCGGTTTCATCGGCTGAAATAGAGGGGTCAAACTTTACGACCTTACCTTCAAAAGGCTTGGGTTTGGGCCCTAAAGGCTGGTTGCCTGGAGTAGGTGTGGAGAACACCGGATTGGACTGAATTGTGATTTGCGCGTGAGCAGCTTGGGACGTTAATCCAATAATACTGGCCAGAGCGATTCCAGCCATTAGGCGTCCATACCTAAACTTGTGTGTCATACCTCTAACTCCTTAATTTAGTCCGACGTCCATCTGAAACAAACGGCATAAACAAGACAAAACCATTGCTTGTTGTCATTAAACACCCACTAACCTTCTATATTCCTCCTCAACGAATAGGAGAACAACGGTTAGAAGGCGTTTTTGATTCAACCGGGCTATTTCTGACACCTAAAAGTACTATTCGTAAACAAACAACGAATTATGTTTGTCATAATTTTAAAATATTATTTTGATTTAGAGTGTTTGGCTCAGATAAGTTTGGGTTATATAGAGGAGGTGGTGCTAATCTAATTCCTGAAAACACACTTATATTTGGAAAAAAATAGACTTGGCACCCTATTTAAATATTTTTTGGGACTAACCGTTTCAAGTTTTGGCGGTTCGCCAAGCCAGATCCAAAAGAGCTGTAAAAGCTTGCTGAGCAGCCTGGATACGATTTGCATAAATATCTTGTATTTGAGTATTAAATTTTGCTTCCAATGCGGCAGTATCCTGATTAGGCTGACTTAGCAGCTGACGATGAATCTCCACAATGGGAAACAGTTTCATATAGGTATCCTGAAAAGACCGAAGAAGATATGGCTTGAGAGTCTCCAACGTCAAGGTCAACGGCTCAGGCTTCCCTTCCGCCATTAGGCGAAACTTACCGGCCTCAGTCAACTCATAAGGCTTACGTTGACCAGGCTTAGGCGGAGGTGCAAGTTTGGAAAAAACTGCATCTGTCAGAAAATGCACCTGTCTCTCCGGCGCTTGCAATGAGATAGACCAGTTGGTCTGCGGCGTTAGGTGCAAAGGCTGAAAAGCATCACCAACAGCATGGGCTAAACGGCCAATTTGTTGAATCTGAGCGTTGGTATCCTCCTTATTAATAGCGTTTACAATAAGCCGAAAGCTGTCCAAAATCTCTTGGTATAAATTTTTTCCCTGAGGCAGATGATCTTCTGTAAGCTGCCAGTGACGTAAGCTTTTTTTGTACCCAGAAGTATACCTGTCCAGTACCTGGTTTGGCTTTAATGCAACCAATTGCACGCTGTACTCATTAAGGTAGGCCCCTTTAATCTCCGGCTTTAACTTCAAGAAGTGGTGGATACCGTTATTATGAATATCTTGATTAATGTCAGCCGTTTGAATTTCGGAGAGATGTTGCTGTAAAAATCGGTTGAAGGATGGGTTTTGGACACGAGAAACTGCCTGTTCATCGATATAGCGATGAACCGAAGACATATACCCAAACCTTGGCTGAACAGACTGCATATTGGATCGAACTCAACTATTTTGACTCAAACATTAATTAAATTGAGAAATATCATATATTTATATCCCAGACTGCAAGGTTCGTCAATGTTGCCTGAGAAATACTGTTGAATCTATATCTGGCCATCGTTAAACCTTTTTCAGCGAATTTGTAATATTTCTTTATGATTACAACAGTTTTGAGAGAGATAGGTCGAAAGATGTATAAGCCGAAAAGAGATTTTCTAGGAGTGGATTACATGCCAAGATATAACCCTCCAAACCATGATGCCTGTTCCCAAACCCAGGAACGTCAGGCTGTACTGTTATCGCGTACAGCACCAAAAGGTGTTTCTTTAGCAGAATATTCGTTGATCTTCGGGATCTTAATCTCCCTGGCAATTCCATCTGTTGGGCTGCTCGGCGGCTCTGTCAGCCAAAATATGAACCAGATTGTGGCGGCATTTCAACAAGGCCCACTAGCTGCAATCTTTGGCGGTGGTCCGATTGCAAATAACCCTGGCGGTGGCAATGCCGGAGCAGGGGGTGGTAGCAACAATAATGGAAATGGTGGCGCAAATAATGG
>JAHQWC010000075.1 GCA_019634025.1 Vampirovibrio sp. | reverse complement strand
GGTAGCAGGAACAGATTCAAAAAGTCTTCACCATATTTTCCCGCTGCCGCAAATTGACCAATGGTTTGCTCAGACACCGGAGGATCATTGAGCCAACCGGTTTGAGCCAATTGCATAGCGGTCTGGTTAAACCGGTTCATCTGTCCCAGCATCCGCAAGTATCGTGGACGGAATATATTGCGTCGCTGGGCAAACAGCTTGGTAAAACCTGCACCGTTCCATTCAATATCATCGTGCTCATGGCGAACACTAAACGACATATCCGTAGGTTTTACGGCAACATCCAATTCCTCAAACAACCGGCATAAATTAGGATAAGTGCGCTGGTTAAACACCATAAACCCGGTATCAACCGGCAACTGGCGACTGCCTTCCGTCACTTCCACCGTATTGGTGTGACCACCCACATAATCATTCTTCTCAAACAGGGTAATCTCCGCCCGGTCCTTTAAAAAATAGGCGCAACCCAGGCCGGCAATGCCGGTACCGATAATGGCAATCCGTTTCATCGGCACGGCTCCATCAGTTTGGATGTTCGCAGCCTGGGTTGCACTTGAATAGAAGGGTTCAGGTTAGAGGTGGTAAACGTATTAGCAGATGTAAAGGTTTGGGAGTAGACAGAAGCCGGAACCGGGTGGAGATCCCAGATAATACCCACAGCCTCCAGGAGTTTTAGGCCGTAATAGGTCATGTCAATTTCCCACCAGTAAAATCCTTGCCGGGCGGCGCCTGGGTATTGATGATGATTGTTGTGCCAGCCTTCGCCCAACGTAATAAGAGCCAGCCACAAATTGTTGCGGCTATCATCTCCGGTGTCATAACGTTGAGCCCCAAAGACATGACACAAGGAATTAATGGTGCAGGTACCGTGAAAGAGAACGACCGTACTGATGAACCCACACCACACCAATAGTTGCAGACCGTTGGTTCCTAGGCCTGGCTGAAATGTTTCCAGAACAGCGCCCAATACAAACAAACCCAGTGCATATAAGACCGGCACCAACCAGTCAAAGCGGTTCAAAAACACCAGTTCCGGAAACTTCGTTAAGTCTTTGATCCGGGAATAGTGGGTTACCATATTGGCCGGACGGGTAATCCAACCCATGTGAGACCACCAAAAACCTTCTTGGACAGGGGAGTGAATGTCGCCAGCCTGATCCGACACCCGGTGATGCTCGCGGTGATGCGCCGCCCACCATAGCGGACCACGTTGAATGGCGCTAAGGCCCAGGATAGCGAAAAAGAACTGCGCCAAGCGGGTGGTTTTAAAACTACGGTGAGAAAAGTACCGATGATAAAACCCGGTGATGGCAAACATCCGAACCCAATAGAGCAACACTGCCACCCCAACGGCCGTCCAACTCCATCCGGTAAACACCACAGCCAAACACCCCAAATGCAAAAATGCAAAGGGAATCAGCCGGTGCCACACCCACTTTTTATCCGTATCATCATTCCGATCTTCCAGCACATGGTCCGAATCCAACCAGGCCAGCCAGCCTGGAAGAGCCCAAGACATAGCACTATTTTGTGTGAAAAGAATTTGTGTGTTCATGATGTGGCTTTGTAACTCTTAACGCGAATGACTGAATGACGAGGAACGTTACTCTAAAATAACCGGCGCAGATACTATGGGATGACGGCCTGCTTTGGCAATGCCGGTGAGCATCCCGTTAAAAACAAAGTGGTGCAGCGGCATCACTGAATACCAGTAGAGGATGCCCGGCAAGCCCTTGGGAATAAACCAGGCGGTCTGGGTAATTTCGGTTTGATTAGATACTGACGAAAAGTTTTCTGAAACATGTGGTTCTGCCTGAGAGAGGGAAAACTCCAGATAGGCATCGCCGGGCACCTTCATTTCGGCAATGAGTCTTAGTTTTTCTTCCGGTAATACATCCAGTACCCGCCAAAAATCCAAGGCGTCTCCAGGGCGGAGTTCGGTAGGATGCTTACGCCCCCGGTGCAGACCGACACCGCCAAAAATCAGGTCCATTAAGCCGCGAATTTGCCAGAGAAGGTTACCGTAATACCAACCCGTTTCACCACCAATTTTGACAATGAAAGACCAAAGCTCATTAGGGGAAGCAGCCACCTTAATCTTTCGGCTATCTTTATACACCGTACCGCCAGACCAACTGGGATCCCCAGGATACACCTGTTCCGGATGGCTTAAGACACCAGAATCCGTCCAATGAGTCTCCACCTGGTTCATCCGAGTTTTCTCAAGGGCTTTTTCAATGGCCTGCTCACAAGAAAGAAGCGTTTGGGGGATGAGGTTTTGGATGCTAAAGTCACCGCAAATGGTGTCGTTTCGAAGCCCTTCGGCCAGGGGCTGGGCAATAGCCGAACTCACCGGCGTAATCAGGTGAATCCAATAGGAACTGAGTTTCGGGGTAAACACCGGCACCGGGACAATCAGATGAATTCGGTGGCCTGCGACCCGGGCATAGGTTTGCATCAATTCTTTATAGGTCAGCACATCTGGGCCACCAATATCGTAAGTTTGGCCGGTGGTTTCAGGCGTTTCCAAACAGTGAACCAGATAGTGTAATACGTTACGCACAGCAATCGGCTGAGTTTTGGAATCGACCCACCGAGGCGTGATCATGACCGGTAGACGATCAACGAGGTAACGCAGAATTTCAAAAGAGGCACTGCCGGATCCGATGATGATACCGGCACGAAACACCGTGGCAGGAACCCCACCAGCCTGTAGAATATGAGCAACCTCTGCTCGAGATTGTAAATGCTTGCTGAATCCCGGCGCATCTTCACCCAAGCCGCTCAGGTAAATCAATCGTTTGACACCAGCCACTTTAGCAAACTTGGAAAAAAGCCTGGCCGCCTCCCGGTCGGCTTGGGCGTAGTTGGCCTGATCCGGGTTCATGGAATGAATGAGGTAATAAGCCGCCTGACAGCCAGTCAGAGCATTTTGAACCGAGGCAGGACTAAAGACATCCATTTCCATCAGTTGAACCGCCGGATGGTTTGCCCAAGGACGACTGTTAAGTTTAGACAAGGATCTACCCACCGCCCGCACTTGATACCCTGCTTCTAGAAGCTTTGGCACCAGCCGTCCACCCACATACCCGGTAGCGCCGGTTACGAGGATAGGTTGGGTTTTATCAATACAGTTCTTAAACACGTTAGACATGCCATCTCCGATGAGAATTTTAAATTTTGCAAAAAGATTTAGGTGGCAATCCCATTCATCAGGACATTCACCAGTTCCTTGGCTTTTTCTTTAAAATTGAATTTACGGCCAGAAAGCGCCGTTTGGTTAATGGTGTATGAGTCCAAGAGGCCAACAAAGATAATAGCCAGTTCTTTTGGATCTTTTTCCACCACCTCTCCCCGGGTAATACCTTCCTGGAACAGGCTCTCAAAGGTGGAAACCATATAGTATTTGTAGGCATCTTTTACTTTTTTGATGTGAAGTTCACTCAGGTGCTCCATTGCATCCCGCATCATGGCCATCATGCATGTCGGAGAATGTTCCATAAACCCCTCGGTAAGAACCTCCAGTTTCTCTTTAGTAGTGGGAACATGACGGATGCCTTCTTCCACAAACTCATTACCATGACGCATCATGTCGATCATGACTTCAGAATAAAGGTTTTCTTTGTCTTTAAAGTAATAGTAAAGCGTGGGCTTGGTAATCCCCACTGCTTGGACTATGTCGTTGATAGACACCGCAGAGAAACCGCTTTTTCGGAACTGATGTTTTGCCTCTGTCAGCACAATATCTCGCATCTCAGAACGTGGCTTTGGTTCACCAACCTGCTCTGCAGTGGATAAGGCCTCAAGTTTTAAGATCCGTTTTTTCGTCATGATCGCTGGTCTACTCTATATAGTTTGGTCATAACCGTACTTTAAAAACCTGTCCAGGTTAAATTATCGCGCAATTATCATCACACGAATGAGTATTTGAAGGAGTTGCTTTCTAACGGTTTGGTTCGTGCCCCACACTGCTGATATAAAGTTGCTTATATGCAGAGTTAAGAGCTTTCTTTTAAAAAAGATTCATTACCATTTGGTATACAAAATAATCTAGCAGACCCGACGATTTTATTCAAGCCCTTAATTTTCTTACGAAGTTCTATAACAATATCGATCCGCACTAAAAACCATCCTGACATAGGTTTTTTCTTGAATACCGACTTAAAAATGGTTTTTGTGGGGACTTGATATTTTAATATACTGATCGGTATAATAAATCCAGAGACGCCCGTAAATTATTTTGTCATCAAACAGACCGTCTCGAGGAGTCAGTGATGAACGGTATAAAAGCTTTTCCCTTTAAGAGGTCCCAATCTGTATTCAGCCTTCTGGTAGCTGCTGGCATTCTTTTAGCGGGCTGCTCTCCTGCGGCCAAAGCCGAGGCACTGCAGGCTGGTATGAAGGCTCCTGGCTTTAATTTGACAGCCACGTTCAATCGTAAGGTTAGCCTGAATCAATATCGCGGAAAGCAATTCGTCCTGATTGCTTTTTACCCCATGGACAATACACCGGGGTGCACCATTCAATTGTGTTCTTTACGAGATGATGCAGCAAAATTTAAAGCAACAGGTACAGCGATTTTAGCCAGTAACCCAGGCTCGCTAAAGAGCCACGAAGATTTTGCCAAGAAACAAAACTATGAATATCCCTTGCTGGTGGACCAGCGCAAAGCCATGGCTAAAGCCTATGGCGTACTGAACCCACTGGGGTTTGTGAATCGAACGGTTTTTTTAATTGACCGGCAGGGGGTAATTCGCCATGTATACAAGGGCACCCAGGACAACGAAGAAGTGTTGACCGATATTGCCGGCTTGAAGCAGGAGGCAAGATAATGATGCATAAGATAAGGCACGGATTTATTTGGCTGATGGTCCTGATGATGTTTCAGGCGTTGAGCCCTTTGAGTGATGCCGCCCAGGCAAAAGTCTTTGTAAAACCCTACCAGGGAAAAACGCTCTCGGGCAAAGCCGTAACCTTTCCTCGTGGGTTTGAAAAGCAGTTAACTCTCCTCATCGTGGCCTTTAATCCCAACCAGCAAGGCGCCATCAACACATGGTTAAGCCCTCTACGCCAGTTAAGTAATACTCACCCAGAGTTTGGATTTTACGAGTGCCCCGTCGTGGATTCTAAATATAGCAGCGCGCGAATTGCCATTGAAGCCTTTATGAAAAAAAGACTGCCCGGCAAGTGGATGTACGAAAAGACGTTACCACTATTTGTAGACTCAAATGCCTGGAAACAACGCATCGCAGCCAGTGACAACGGCAAAGGCGTCTATCTGTTTCTGTTAAACCGCCAAGGGCAAACCGTATGGCAAGGGCGAGGCGGCTACAATCCAACCAAGCTGTCCAAGCTCTCTAATTACTTAAAGAACGTCGCACTGTCATCAAAATAAACATTAAGTATATAAAATTATCTGCTGATATTATCGTAATCCCCCAATATTTCATGCGTCATTTATCAAGCCTTCAATATATGGCACATATTGAGGGTTCCCAACTGTTAACTTTTATCACGGCTTTTTACAGGAAAATCTTTTGACAGCTAGATTATTTAATCGTTTTATTCTTCTAAACCCGGTTTTAGAAAAAACAATTCTTTTTAACTTCTATAAAACGGAAAGAACTACAGCAATATGAAAAAATGTAACCGTTTCTTAGTTAAAATGGCAATTCAAATCGTTTATTAGAATTAAATTAATTGCAAAGACAAAATCAGATGATAAACTTCAATATCATAAAGACATAACGCAGTATTTCAATCATAAGGTAACACTCCAAACAACAAACAAACGTGCATACTGCCTCTCTCTATCCGTATATCTCTTGCATTTTTCCCCCTCGGCAAGAGATTTTTTTTGCCCATTTTTAGGCTTTCAGCATCAAGACCACTGATCTATCCATCTGTATAATAGGGGTTTGGTACATGAATAGACTGGCGAATGGAACGTTTGGCTAAACCTGTCGTCTACAGGTTTAGGGAGTATTCACCATATGACAAATCAAATCATACCCACATTCCGTGGGAATCTGAGTTCAGTGACCAAAAAATTGATTTCATTTCTGGTATTCACCGCGTTGTTTGGCGTGTTGTTTATCCAGCCCGGATTGGCCCAGCAAGCACAGCATTACCGGCAAAACTGGCAGGCGCAGTTTCCACAAATGTCCAATGCCAATCAACCACCAACACAACAAGGTGGCGTGCGCCAACACAGTGGCTTGGCTAAAATTAAAGAACCCGAAAACGTCCTCATTATTTTGGACGCCTCTTATTCCATGATCCAACCCCTGGATTCGGGGCAAACCAAAATGAACGTGGCCAAGCGCTCGATTTTGCACTTTTTGCAAAACGTGCCACCCCATGTCAATGTGGGCTTACGAGTCTACGGTCATTCGGATAACCGGTTTACCGCCTGCCGGGCTACCCAGTTGATGGTGCCCCTGGGGGTCAACAACCGGCATATGATCGCCAATAACCTACTGCGGCTCAAACCCACCGGATCGACCCCCATCAGCTTGTCGCTTAAAACCGCCATTAACCAAGACTTTATGAACATCCCCGGCAAAAAAAGCATCATTTTGGTGAGTGACGGCATTGAAACCTGCGACGAAGACCCGTGCGGTGTCGCCGTCAATATGGTGCGCCAAAACGTCGGCGTCAAAATAAACGTCATCGGCTTCGGCCTGGAAGAGATGGATGCCGCCAGGAACCAGCTGAAGTGCATTGCGCTGTCGACCTACGGCAAGTATTACACTGCCGATAGCGGCAACGAGTTGGAGCGCCGACTGAATGATGCCCTGGATGTAGAAACCCGGGTAGAGGGCAAGATTTTAATCAAACCGCCTTCATCGGGAAACTAACTAGTCCCTATTAAGATCAACCCTATACAGCTGGCGGTTCAACCCCTGCATCTGGACCATAAGGCTTCCATTTCGGTAAATTTAGAAAGCTACCATCCCGTGGATTAGTAACTCCATAATTTACAACTTCCCCATCACCAGACCCAAACCCTACGCTTAAGGCTGCAGCGTCCACTGGACTATCATCAGAATTTTTAGTCCCTGCATAATAAGCCAATCCCCCTAGTGCTGCCAATAAAAG
>JAHQWC010000074.1 GCA_019634025.1 Vampirovibrio sp. | reverse complement strand
GGTATAGTCATATTTACGCTTTCCCTTATACCCGTCAAACGTATAGTTACTGGAAAGAAATAATGGCGGCATTACAGACCCATGAGTCGGATCAGATTCAATCCCCGCCCGAACAGCCAACGTGGACGTATTTAACCCTTTATTAGAGGGCGAACAACTGGGGTCATCCAGCGTTGTAATGGGTTCCGGACGAATTGGAGAAGGAAGTTTGGGGGTCGGGGTGCTCATTTGAATCTGGATCCTTTTTAATCTGTTTCTATTTATTCATTCAATCGTTAAATGTTTAATGCCATTTGCAGTTGTTGGGCAATAATGTGGGTTTCTTTCAGAAAAGCGTCGTGGCCATAGAGAGAGTCAAACTCATGGTAGTGGGTCACGTTTGCAAGGGTGTCGCGAAGATGACGCACGTCTTCGACCGGAATGAGTTGATCCTGGCGGCAGGTAATCAACGCCGTGGGCACATTAATTTGAGTCGGATCCACCTGATGGAGATCGATGGATTCGGACAACACCAAATAGCGTTGAGGGCTCATTCTGCCCAAAAACGCCTCTCCTCGGCTTTCCAAATAGGTTTCTACCGGTAATTGTGGGCGGGTATGCTCCACGGGCTCTGGCAGGGTGGCGCTAAACCGGTGGGTAAATTCTTCTGCCGTCCGGTAAGTGGTCATCCCCAACTCACGAGCCAAAGAAAGGGCTCGATCCGTTTCGCCGGTGTCCAACCCAAACTGAAGAATCTTACGTTGAATACTGCGCCATGCCGTCCCCATCGGATGCGGCTTGTAAGAGGCGCCCACAATAATCAGGCGCTCTAACAAATGCGGATATCGCTGGGCAACATGCAGCCCCACCATCCCACCATAAGAAGCGCCCACCAGGGCATGGAGTTTAGCAATACCCAAGTGTTGGCAAAGCCGGGCAGCCACCTGGGCCTGATCACCAGGAGTCAGTTTAAGAGTCACGGGATCCACCGGGGTCTCACCGGGAAGAAAGTCAAAGGAAAGAATTTGGAATTGAGTGGGATCTAAAGGCGTATTGGCCCCGGCAATTTCTTGCCACCATCCCGTTTGGTCTTCCTCAAGATGATCACAGACGATGCGGCTGGCAGAGATGCCCCCCAAAGTTAAAATCACCGGAGTACCTGCCGGACCTGTCAATCGAGCTTTCACCGGAATATCCACCGGGAGCAGCCCATAATCTAAAGGGGTTCCGGCAGTTAAGGTAAAAGTAAAATCCTCACAAGGAATATGGGACTGAGGAAAGGTCAGGATATCCGCACAGCCGTTGTTCTGGCTTTGACAGGGTTTTGGATTCGGTGTGGTAGATAGTATAGGTTGGCGGGGGGCGGGCATCACGGACTTGTCTCCATAATCTCTTGAGGTTTCGGGGGCAGGGCCTGAAAACCAAAAAACCAGGCCGCTTGGGGAAGGCGAACTGGCTAACAGAGTAATGAGTATGGGGTGTGCCCGTTTGCAACAGCGCCGATAAATTCAACGTGTTACCTCATCGCTCGGCAGTTCGCCGAAGGCAGTGGCACCTTTCCTAAAAAGTTTAGGTAGGTTGCCCCAGCATCACAGGGCCTATTCCCTCAGCTGGTCAAGATGAACTTGGAGATACTTTACTCGTTGATCCTGGGTTTGTCAACCAAAGTCGTATTATCTGTCGGTGTCATAATTTCGGCTTACTCGTATTAAAAGCGTCAATAATAGGCAAGCTGGCTCTTTATACTGAACACTATAAACAACTGTTATGCCATTTTCTTTCCATCGTATATAACGCATATTTACCGGGCGCAAGAATCCCCTTTTAATTGTTTTTATATTAATAAGAGCAAATATTAATATGGTTGAAGGATAGCAAATAACAACAAGGAGAGTACCCCTATGGCAACGCCCCTCATTGAAGGTTTTCGGGCTCTGCGTGATACGCGCAAAGAAATCCGAAGCGAGACCAAAGATACCCGTAAAACCCTAAGGTCTCCCAAAAAGACTTGGAACGCTTTTAAAGATATCAGAAGCGAAGCCCGCGATGATGTGAAATACCATCATCCACTGGCCGGTTTATTTGGATGGCGCGATGATGATAATGATGCAAAAGTGCGCGACGTGGACAATGACGCCACAGCAAATAATACAACAACAGCTCAAGCGGATACGAAAGACGATCCCCTGTTAGCGTTGTTTAAATTATTTCTTGCAGACAACCCGGCCGATCCTGGCGACACAAATGCGGATAGACTCACGCAATTAATTAATACCCTCATAGAATTTCGGGAAGAAGGAAATTTAAATCAACTGGCATAAGCCTATTATTTTAACTCATTCCCAAACCCAATAAACCCTTGATAAACATTTAAGCTTTCCCAACTGGGAATAGTTCTATATGTCGCAGCCAAAACAATTTTATGGCTTGGCTATATTAAATATTAATTTGACTCGGTAAGCTTTTACGCTTATTGAAATACTCTATGACATTCTATCCACAGAAAAATCTGGGGAAAGTATTTGCATCTTAGCGTTGGAGAATATCATCTGAATATGCAAAATCCCATCCTCCATATAAGTCTCTCCCACCGGTACAAACCCAAAGCTCTCATAAAACGTTTGCAGGTAATGCTGGGCACCAATACGAATAGCGGTATTGGGGTAAAGTGCTAGGGTGGCCTCAATACTTTTAGCCATCAACTCCCTACCCACACCACTGCCACGGACAGAAGGCTGGGTCACCACTCTACCAATAGAAGACTCCTCACAAACCGCACCTGGTGGCATCAGTCGGGCAGTGGCCACTAACTCACTCTCTTGCCATGCCATAATGTGGGCAGACGTTTCGTCGTGTTTATCCGCATCCTGATACACGCACTTTTGCTCCACAATAAACACCTCGTTGCGCAAAATATGGATGCGTTGAACTTCCAACGGGGTAAGGTCATCAAAAGGTTTAATGTGCCACGTAATCATATCTGTATTGTACGACAAGCGACAAAATTAATAGTAAAACCACTCACTTGCAACCGAATTTAAGACGTTCTAGGAATCATTCTCTGAGGAAAAAGTATTCAAAGCACTTTGAGTCACCTTGTTAATCGCCTTAAGCAATGCTTTGGGGTCAAAGGGTTTGGGGACATACCCATCCATCCCAATTTCAATGCATTTTTCCCGATCACCTGACATTGCATTTGCAGTCAAAGCAATAATTGGAATATGCTCCCCAGTTTCAGCTTCCTGCTCCCGGATAATGGCCGTCGCTTCATACCCGTCCATTTCCGGCATATGAATATCCATTAAAATCACGTCAAACAACTCTGTTTTCAAAGTATCAAGGGCCTCCTGCCCATTTTGGCTCACAACTACCGTATAGCCGGCCTCTTGCAAAATAGATTCTGCAACCATTTGGTTAATCTCATTATCTTCAGCCAACAGAATACGAAGCGGCTTTTCATGAATAGCATCTACATCATTTGCTTCAAGGGTATCTTTCGACACAGAAGATATTGATACCGTACTTTGTAAAGGCTGATTATTTTGAGATCCTTTTTCGCCTTTGGTTTTTGCCGCCAAGGCAAACCTGGCTGTAAAGAAGAATTTACTCCCTTCCTGGTAAGTACTGTCAACCCACATCGTCCCGTTCATCATTTCCACCAATTGTCTGCAGATACTTAGCCCCAAACCCGTACCACCATACTTTCGGGCTGTGGAGTTATCTGCCTGAGAAAAAGGTTGAAACACCTGCGCCTGCTGTTCAGTTTTCATACCCACACCGGTATCGGCAACACAAAACGTCAGTTCAACGCCGTTCTCTATTAAATTGTTTTGTTTAACACTTAAATGAACACTACCCTGATGCGTAAACTTGATGGCATTGCTCACTAAATTGGTCAGTATTTGACGAAGCCGATCCGGGTCACCTATAAGATTTTCAGGTACATTGTCATCAATACAATGGTCTAGTAATAGCTTTTTTTCATTTACAGAAACTTCAGCTATTTCAAGAGTTTCTGATACAATCTCGCGCAACGTAAACGGAATCACATTCAATTCCAGTTTGTGGGCTTCAATTTTAGAAAAATCCAAAATATCGTTAATAACCGTCAGTAAATTTCCTGCTGATTTTTGAACCATAGACACATATTTTCGTTGCTGCGGGGTAAGATCCGTTTTTGACAGAATATCCGTCATCCCCAACACGCCATTCATGGGCGTACGAATCTCATGGCTCATATTGGCTAAAAACTGACTTTTCACTCTGGCCGATAACTCGGCTTCTTCTTTGGCAATTTTCAAAGCTTCTTCGGCTTGCTTCCGCTCTGTAATATCTTTATACGTCACAACCGCCCCGGTAATTTTATCGCCTTCCCAAATAGGTTTACTCGTATATTCTACGGGTATAGCCCGGCCATCTTTATGCCAAAAGACTTCCTTATCTTCCGTATGCGTTTTCCCGTCATGAAACGCAGCATAAATATTACAAGTTTCTCGAACATAAGGAGTCCCGTCAGCATGATGATAATGAATCAAATCATGTTGAGAAACATTTAACATCTCTTCCAGGGTATATCCCAAAATATTTACAGCAGCCTGATTCGCAAAAGTTGTATAGCCATTCAAATCAAGCCCATATATTCCCTCACCGGCAGAGTCTAAAATAGATTGGTTTTTTTGTTGAAGTTGATCATATTTTGCCTGGCTTTTATCCAAAATAACGGCAAATGATACCCCGTAGGCCACCACACGTAACGCATGCCACCACCACCATGCCGCATCCCACAGGGTAGAAACCTCAAACAGAACGCCGGCAGAACCTAACAAAGCACAGTGAGCGCTAAGCAAATAATCCTCTTTTTCTGCACTGTGTAAATACCGGCGGCCGAAATACCACGCAGCGCCAAAAAAGCCAATCCCCCCCACGATATTAAGCCCCTTAGCAAGCCCCGTAAATGTTCCTTTCTCAACCATCAAGGGAACCCAATCCGGATAAAGTAAACACAAACCACCGTAAATCAGGGTTCCAACAAAAACAGCCCACATCCCCACCACTGCTTTTTCAGAAAAAGGCGCCCAACGAGATAAGAAAACCCCGGCAAAAAAGAGGCCGCCAGTAAAATGGGCCATACTGTGAAACCACACAAAACTTTGGCCCGGATGGACGACTGCATGAAAAATATCCAATAGCCCCATACTGATCAAGCCACAAGCCAGCCAGAAAAATGGCGTTCGAGTATTACCGGCCTTACCCGAAACCATCCAAAAACTGGCCATAATTAATGCAATACATCCACCCACCCCTTCTACAACCGCATGAAAGGGAATATGATCGCCTCGCCAGTCAGGAATCACCCAAATAGAAAACGCACTGCCCAATACCGGTAAAACAACGCCAAAAATTACGGGCAGTGTAAACAAAGACCATGGAGATTTATTTAATCTATTGCCATATGTGTTTGACATCAACAAATAACCAAAAGGTTTAACCGCACTGTACTTTAGAACTAAAAGCAAGCCGTTTTACTGCTGTCAATAAACTTCAGAGCCCATTCCACCCTCAGGTTAAGTCATTATTAGGTTTTCAGTATCCACTTTCCAATGGAGCCTCGGATCACAGTTAGGGTTGACTTTTCATACATTGAGGTCATACTGGGTTGATTGCGATATTGTGTTTTCAGCTTTAGCCGGGATACTCAAACCCAATAAACACGTACAAAGCCAGGCCCGGCGTTCAACCTTTTTATCCTGTTTATCAAGTGAGATTAAAGGGTTTTTAGCGA
Organism: Vampirovibrio sp.; assembly: GCA_019634025.1. Lineage (GTDB taxonomy): Bacteria > Cyanobacteriota > Vampirovibrionia > Vampirovibrionales > Vampirovibrionaceae > JAHQWC01. The sequence goes on along the minus strand of JAHQWC010000074.1, from coordinate 1,771 downwards.
CACACCCCATCGTCTCATTATTTAAACAATAAAAAGGAAGCGATATCTTTTATGACATCCAATAATTCCCCTGTGGCCACAAAAAAGGCGAAGAAGCCTGCACCGGCACAAAACAAACCCGCCACAGCCACTCTACCCAATGTACCAAATGTACCGAATGCACCCAAGGCGCCAAACACAAACAAAGCTGTTCCCTTCACCGCACTCAACCTAAGTGAAGGCGTCCAAAAAGCCATTACCGGCATGGGGTTTGAAACCCCGTCTCCCATCCAGGCAGACGCCATTCCCGCCTTATTAGACGGTGGCGATGTTATTGGCCAAGCCCAAACCGGCACCGGGAAGACTGCTGCCTTCGCCATTCCGGTCATCGAGCGTGTAGACGCCGCCAACCGCCGCATTCAGGCCATTGTCCTGTGCCCCACACGCGAGCTGGCCATTCAGGTCACCGATGAATTCCGCAAACTGGGCAAGTTTACCCCTGGCCTGGTCAGCATGGCCGTATACGGCGGGCAGCCCATAACCAAGCAAATTCATTTTTTACGCCGCCAGCCTCAAATCATTGTGGGCACCCCGGGCCGGGTGTTGGATCTCATTCGCCGAGGCACGTTAAAGCTGGGCCACGTCAAAATGGCCGTACTGGATGAAGCCGATGAAATGCTGAATATGGGATTCCGCCCCGATATTGAAACTATCCTAAGCCACACCCCTGCCCAAAACCGGCAAACCATCTTATTCAGCGCCACCATGCCCCGCGCTATTTTAGAATTAACCGCAAAATTCCAACGCAACGCCAAGCACATCAAGGTCAAACAACACGATCAACCGGTAGCCCAGGTCGATCAACGCTACTTAAAAGTGCAGCGTCGCGATAAAAGCGATACCCTGTTCCGGTTGCTCAACGAGCACAAATTCCAACGCTCGCTGGTCTTTTGCAACACCAAACGCCAGGTCGACTACATGGTCACCCTCATGCGGGGCAAAGGATACGCGGTAGACGGTCTCCACGGCGGCAAAACCCAATCTCAACGCGACCGCATTATGCAGGGCTACCGCCGGGGCAAAACCCAAATTTTGATTGCCACCGATGTCGCCGCCCGGGGCTTAGATGTCAACGACATTGAAGCCGTATTTAATTACGACCTGCCCAAAGAGGCCTAATTCTACATTCACCGCATTGGCCGCACCGGCCGGGCAGGCAAAGCCGGCATTGCCTTTACCTTTGTAGAACGCAACGACTGGGGCCAACTCAAAAAAATCCAAAGCTGCCCCAACGTCAACATGGTTCAACACGAATTCCAAGCGTCCGCTTAGACCTTAGGAATAAGCATAAGGCTTAATTTTCCGCAGCACGCTCAAAATCTCATTCACGTCCGGCATGCCACGCTTGGCGTATTGAATCACGCCTTGCTGGTCAATCACATACACCGTCCGGTCAATAGCAAAGCCGCCAAAAACAAGGGCTTTATAGGCCTTGCTCACAGATTTATCAACGTCGCTAAGCAGGCGAACACGGTATTTAACCACCTGCTCACAAAATTCATGATGACTTTCCACCGATTCGGGATTAATCGCCACAAAACAGGCGTTCAATTCCTGAAAAGCGTCAATGTCATCCATAAAAGCTTCCATCATCGCCATACAGCTGGCGCCATTGTCTTTCATATAAAAGGAGAGAACCACAAAGTGGTTCTTCGTCAGCTCTGTTAAAGACAGCAATTCACCGTTTTGATCCGGAAGCTCAAATAAGGGGGCAGAAGTACCCAAAGGCAAG
>JAHQWC010000073.1 GCA_019634025.1 Vampirovibrio sp. | reverse complement strand
CTTTAAGCACCAAAAGGAGTCGGAATAATTTCTTTTGGGTCTACCCCATATTCCCCAACAGGACCATGGCGATCTTAATCTCGGCGTAACTCACCTCCTGATGTGGCAGGTTGGGGTTTAATGCTTCATACACTGGCCGCAGTCGGACGGTGTTCAGCCGGGTTCCGGCTTCTCGCACGGCGTCTAATACCTGCCGAGTAATCCAGGGTTCAGGGTCAGATATCCCTTCTCGTTGGATAAACTCACACAAATATTTCACCACGGTGCTCTCTGCCATGCCGGTGGCGGCCACCACTTCTTCAAAGGGTGTTTTAGAGGCAAACAGTTTTTCTGCCAACTGATTTGCTGCCGTTGGCCGCCGGGTCCGATTAGTCGTACTAGGAGCCTCACCGAGTTTAGTGATCTGTTGTTGAATCTCGGTTTCGGTGATTTGTATCCCCAGCATGTCGGCAATCACCGGTAAAAACCGAGGGCAGAGTTCGCGAAGTTTGGCTTCACCCACACCTTTGATGCCGCGAAAGGCCTGTAAGTTCCGAGGTTTGCTTCGGGCCATGTCTTGCAGGGTTACATCGCCAAAGATGACGTATGGCGGCACTTTTTTCTCGTCGGCCAAGGTTTTGCGGACTTTGCGCAAGGCTTCGAACAGAATTTGATCACCGTCGCTCAGTGGTTCTTCTCCACCTGTGCGGCGATCAGACTTGGTGCGTTCCACCTTCACCGGCTTGGCCAGCACGGGTTCTTTTCCGTCTTTTATGGCGCCCTTTAACAGTGCCGCCCCGGCAGGGGTGAGCCGCACGGTGACGTATTCCCCTTCTTTCATTAAAAAGCCCTGGTGCACCAGTTGTTCGATCCAGTGCACTACGTTCTTGCGTCCGGCCTCTTTCAACAACCCATGGGTGCTCAAGGTTTCGTGGCCAGCCTGTTTGATTTTTTCGGAGTGGCTGCCGCTTAAAACATGAGCGACGTGTTGCACCCCAAAGCGTTCTTCGACTCGGTACACACAGGATAAAATTTTCTGAGCTGTGGTCTTTGCCTCAGTGGCGTCCAAGGCTTCGTACTCGCCCAGGCAGCAGTCGCAATGGTTGCAACTGGGGTGTTCAAAAGCCTGACCGAAATACTCCACCAAAAACCGGTGGCGACAAATCATCTGCTGACAATAGGTGGACATCTCGTATAACTTGTCGTGGGCCACCTGGTCTGTTTGGGATGTAGGGCTGCCCATAATGGTTTTCCACTTGGCCACATCTCCGCCGCTATACAGCAAAACGCATTCTGCCTTCAGCCGATCCCGGCCCGCCCTGCCGGCCTCTTGCTGGTAGTGTTCTACCGATTTGGGCATGCCGGTGTGAATGACATAGCGGATGTTGGAGCGATCGATGCCCATGCCAAAGGCGACGGTGGCTACCACAATATCGACTTGTTCGGTAATAAACGCTTCCTGGTTTGCCTGACGTGCTTCGTTGCTTAAACCTGCGTGGTAGGGCAGAACGTTATAGCCATGGGTTTTTAAGGTGGCGGCCAAGCTGTCTACATCTTTGCGGCTGATGCAGTACACCACGCCCCCCTCAGCAGGGTGACGGTCAACAACCTCTCGCACTTGTTTCAGCATGTCGCTGCGGTACTGCACCCGGTACAGCAGGTTGGGGCGGTCAAAATCTCCCACCAACATATTGGGGTTGCGCAGGTTCAGGGCCTGCACCATATCCGCCCGCACCGGCTCGGTGGCAGTGGCGGTAAAGGCATGGATGCCCAGATTGGGAAACCATTCTCTCAGCTTGCTCATTTCGCGGTAAGCAGGGCGGAAATCATGGCCCCACTGACTGATACAGTGGGCTTCGTCTATGACAAACGCGCTTAGAGGGCTTTGGGACAGGGTGTTTAAAAACACTTCGCTTCCAAAACGTTCTGGCGCCACATACAAAAGCTTATACTCGCCTTCTTGCAGCTTGTTGGTGGTTTCTCGGCGCTCTTCTTCTGTCAGGCTGTTGTTGATGTATCCGGCTGAAATTCCCAATCCGGTGAGGGTGTCTACCTGATCTTTCATGAGGGAGACCAAGGGAGAGACCACAATGGTGGTGCCGCCTAGCATGAGGGCCGGGAGTTGAAAACACAGGGACTTCCCGCCGCCGGTAGGTAAAATGAGGACGGAATCCTGACGGTTCAATAAACAGGCCACCGCCTCGCGTTGGAGGGGCAAAAAGCTATCATACCCCCAATATTGCTGCAATAGCGATAGTGCAGTATCTTCAGCCATCAGTTGCGCCACAACTGTCTCTCTCTAGATTCATGCTTGTCTCTCTCAATATCCCTGTCAACATCGCATGGGCGAATGGGCACATCTTATCAAAAGCCCGTGATACGAAACAGACGCTAAAACATATCATACTGAGGCAGATACACTGCAACCAATAGCCAAATCCCGGTAATCAACATCAGCATACGGATGACCTCAGATGTGAGGATAAACCACCGTTGATTGGGCAATTGGTACAGCCGCCACAGGAGTGTTCCATCTGCTATTAAGAGTCCTGTTAAAAGTGATATGGCCCACCTGGGATGATGAAACAACCAGTCTGCCGGTTGCAGGAAAGACACTCCTTGTATTGCATAAGCCTGCTGCAGGCTCGGGGTGATCCAGGCAAATATGCCGCAAATGGCTGCTGTGATGAAGAGATGGGTTCCCCAGATGCTTAGAAGTTTGAGAAAAGTATTATTATCAGGCTGCATCGTTTTTCAGTCCCGATGAGTTTTTATAGCCAAGAGTTTTTGGGTTGTGTCCCTAATCGATTTCAATGAACACCAGGCTCATATCATCTTCCAGCGGATGGCCTTCCGTGTAGTCTGACAAGTGTTCAATCATGGTGTCTAAAATTCGGTTTGGCACTTTACGTACCAGTTCTAAATAAAGCTTTTCCAAAGCTTCCTCGCCAAACAATTCATTGCGAGGGTTTTTCATTTCGGTAATGCCGTCGCTAAAAATTAAAATTTTATCGCCGGGTTCCAGGTCTACCGTTACTGTGGGATATTCCATATCGGCAAACCAAATCAATGGCGTACCGTTTTCAGTCAGGCGCACCAAGGTATCGTCTTTTGCCCGGTACAGCATGGGGTAAGGGTGCCCGGCTCCGGTATATTCCATCCGGCGGCCTTCGTCTATCAACCGACAGTAAATACCGGTAATATAATCGCCGGTTTTAATAATTTTCACCAACTCGTTGTTTAACTGGTAAAAGACATCACCGGGCTTTTCAACGTTATGAGTGGTTCGGTAGAAGGCGGACTTAAAAATGGCGGTAATAAATCCTGCCGGCACGCCATGGCCCGACACATCGGCGACGGATACCCCAATGGATTTGTTGCCGAAGGGAATCACATCATACAAATCTCCGCCTAAGGCATCGCAGGGCAGGTATACACCCGAAATTTTTACCTTATCGTTTTTGTAATGGCATTTGCTAAACGTGGGTAGCGCATCCAGATCAGGCTCACTAGATTCATCATCTTTGATGATGGGGGGGAGTAAACTTTGCTGCAGCTGTCTTGCCACATAGAGTTCCCGCTCTACCTGTAAATTCCTTTGGTAAAGCTCTGCATTTAACTCGTTTAACTGGGTGGCTAAAGCGTCAGCCTGATTCATACTGCGTTTAAACCTCAAGGCGACCTGAATTCTGGCGCATACTTCTTCTGGGTTGCTTTGGGACGAAATGCAGTCATTGGCCCCAGTCTCCAAGCTTTTTAAAAGATTAGCCGCTTCTTTTCCATTACCATTGCTCGGATCTGTTGCCAGGAAAATAACGGGGATGTTCTCTGTTTCCGGATCACTTTTGAGACGTTTACAGGTCTCAACGCTATTGGTATCAGATAGGTCTGCATTCAGCAAAATGACATCCGGCTGTAGCTCTTTGGCTTTATCGACAGCTTCTTCACCATTATGAGCACCTTCCAAACAAAAATCTTTGGCGCTTATGGAATTTTCCAGCTGACGTAAGGTATCCTCTCCGGACTCAATAACCAAAATGTTCGACACCGGCGTAAACACTCCTCTGCGCTATATAGAGATCTGGCCCCAGGTCTTGACGTACTATTGCTTGTATCGGCAGTTCCCTGGATTTCTGTAAAAAATATTTTTTATGAATTACGCTAGATAGGCAGAGTGCGTTCTGCATCAATCCTTAAAAGAAAAAACCGGAGATTTACTCTCCGGAAAGTGAATCAGCTTTATAGGGGGATATCTTTTTAAGGAGGTATCCTCCACAGCCTCGTTTGAATAACCTTTTCGGTTTGTCAGCCCAGCAGCTCCGCCGGGTCAATATAAGTATCCATATAGGGCAATAGTTTTTTAATCCGGTTGTCTTCCGGCTTGCCTAAGTTTTTCAGTAATACGGGCACCACTTTATTCATTTGGCAGTCAAATGAGTAGTTACCACGGGGAATAGAGCATTGGTTACAGTTGCCATTAATGACATAGCATTTAATAGCCTGATCCGTCCAAGTTTGGGTGATGGAGGTTGATACATCATCCGTTTGCTCGGCCAGCTTGGACCAGTACTTTTCCAGTTCCACCTTGGGCATTATTGCCATAAAGCCTTCCCTTCCTCCCGGTTTTTGTGCTCCCGATTATTGAGGTGACAGGCAACGAGGTTGCATTTTAATAGCTGTATATGACACCATCCAACCCAACGTCACATCAAAAGATACGGTTTGCAGCGTCGTGCTGTTTACACGTCTGCAATGTCACCCGTTCCTATCCTACCTTTTTTTGCCCGCCTAATCTTCCCCTGTCCAGTCGATATTTAAGCTCCAGTGTATTTATCTAGGACCCATGTCTCAATTATATGAGCGCTTTGACCCATAGTAGGAAATGATTTTGCCAAGTTAGACAATTTCAGTGAACCCTCTTTGGACCTACCCCAACGCACTCTCAAGGGATGTTAGCCTCACATAATTGCATAAAATAAAACCGGACGAAATAAATTTGTCCGGCCAATCGAAGGGGTATAAATCAATTACAATACTACCACGGCAAGTTGATTTTGGCAAATAAAGTATAGGGGTTATTAAACAACTGATTGCACGGGTCCGACCAGTTCGTTCAGGATATGGCGGGTTCGTTGATCCAAGGCTTTCAACGTCTCTATATCGGGATAAGCAGGTATTTCCCAGGCCTGCTGAAGGGTTAATACCTTTTCGATAAATCGGGGAATATCCATGAATCCAATCTTATTGTCCAAGAACAGTGCAACCAGTACTTCATCAGCAGCGTTAACCACTGTGGCGGCATGACTTCCCTGACGGCAAGCTTCATAGGCAAGCGCCAAACAAGGAAACCGCTTTAGGTCGGGCGGTTCAAAAGTTAATGCCCCCATGGTCAAGAGATCCAAGCGGCTGTTCAAATAGTTACCTGGCAGGCGGTCCGGATATCCGAGTCCATACTGAATGGGTACCCGCATATCCGGGGTGCCTAGTTGCATCAAGACGGATCCGTCTACATACTCTACACCACTATGGACAATGCTCTGTGGGTGAATTACCACCTGAATCTGATCGGCCGTCATGCCAAACAGCCATTTGGCCTCAATGACTTCTAGCCCTTTATTCATCATAGTAGCCGAGTCAATGGTAACTTTTTGCCCCATAATCCAGTTGGGGTGTTTTAAAGCCATGGTAGGCGTGACATTGTTCATTTCATTTAGCGGCATGTTTCGGAAGGGACCGCCGGAGGCTGTTAAATATATCTTGTGAACTGCCGAGGCGGATTCATTTTTTAAGCACTGATGAATGGCCGAATGCTCACTATCCAGAGGAATTATCTGATCTAGGTAAGTTGCTACCAAATGCCCGGCGGTAACAAAGGTTTCTTTATTCGCCGTTAGAACCTGTTTTCCTGCTTCCAAAGCTGCCAATGTCGGCGTTACCCCTGTAAATCCCACCAACCCTATGATTACGGTGTCAACAGTGGAGTGTTCTGCGATTTGAAGTAACCCGTCTTCCCCTGCAAGAATTTCTCCATCAAAGCTCGGAACGGTTTCAGCCAGAAGTGTTTTTAGATCAAGGATTCGGTCAGGGTCCTGGATACTAATCATCTTTGGACGGAATTTGTCTACCTGAGCAGCCAGACGTTCCAAGTTATTTCCAGCCGCCAAAGCGGTTATACGGTAACGATCTGGAAACTGTTGCAACACTTCTAGTGCCTGGGTGCCAATAGACCCAGTTGAGCCCAGTAGGGCAATAGGTTGAGGTGTGGGTGGCGTTGACATTGGGTGAATCCCTGAGACTGATACAGGAACCCTCCTACAGGTAGACGATTCCCGCTGCGCTTTTTCCATAAAAAAGCTATCATAAACACAAGGGTTGGCGTGCTAATCTAGTCCTCACGCTTTTAGAGTCTCACGTGTAATATCTATGGCGCCTGTTGATCCCGGTTTTTGTTCAATTTCTCGAGGCCCTCAATCATTTTTAAGCAGCAGATGTTCAAATGTAAGTCATGTGGATCATCCGAGTTTCAACTGATGGTCAATCCAAAACTACAGATTGAGGTTGAAGTTCGTAAAAACGAATTTGATGAGATTCTGATTGCTACGCCCAACAAAGAATTTGTGGCGGATCTCATGTTTATGAACCAGTTTGCTGTTTGTGCCGGGTGTGATGCCATTCATTGCTGGGAGTATTACTTTCCCAATAAAGTGCAGTAACCCGTTAGAATTAGTTTTTCGGTTGCTTTGAGGAATGAGTCCTTGGGCTGTGGCTTCTGACGGGATCATATAATTGGCTGAGACGAAACGGGCAGGGGTTGCGTCACAATAAGGCAATATATATTACAATAGAACGTATCCCCATTCGGGTACTTGCGTCTGCGCATAAGTTAGGGTTGTTGTTAGCGGCATGTTTCAGAAGTTCAAGCAAGGTGTCTTAACCATTTTGTACCTGGTCCTGTTGGGCCGGTTCCTCTTCTGGATGGGTGATCCCACTGCCATCGCATTGCCTGCCGATACCCCGGGATCCTTGCCTCTATATGCCGGCTGGCGCCCTTTTATTGATAATCTATACCTTGTTGCGGGCGTTTTAAACTGGCCGGTGTCGTTTTTGGTTTCCATTGTAAACCAACTTATTCCGGCTACCCAAACAAACTGGTTTCCTGTGATAGAAGCTCAGGTCTTGGGTGGGCAGCTTCAGCATTTCATTGTCAGTGGTGGCCTGCCCTGGCCAGAGCCGATTGTTCAATGGTTCAATGCGACGGATTTCTCCAGTCTTCTCCCAGGTTATTGTGAGTGGGTCAACTTCCTGACCATGGCCGCCTTGGCGATAATCAGCCCTATCTTTGATCGGGTTTTTGAGTTTCTGAAAAACTTTATCTGGAATCTGCTGATTGAATTTTCCTTTACCAAGAAAAAGCAAAAAGTTTATCAACAGGCGCTGGAAAAACGAGCGTCAGATTTGATGCAATTGAACGTGGAATACCGAAATCTGGCCCAACAAACCAGTAAGCTTAAAGATTCGGTGATTACCGATGATCTCACCAAGGTGTTTAATAAACGCTTCTTCATCGAGAAGATCCGGGAGGAATTTGAAAAGGCCCGGGAAACAAAGGCTGTGCTTACGGTTATTATGATGGATATTGACCATTTTAAAAAGCTGAATGACACGTATGGTCACCTGATGGGTGATAAGGTGCTGCAAAGAGTGGCGGCTGTCGCCAAACAAGCTACCCCAAGCAACTGTTTTTGTTGCCGGTTTGGGGGCGAGGAGTTCTCCGTGATCCTCCCAGCCAAAGACTTGCAATCAGCCCTGCAAGTGGCTGAATACATCAAAACTGAAGTCGCCAGCCTGACGTTTGATGATGATCCAAAACTCCGGGTGACCATTAGTCAAGGCATTTCAACGGTCGATTTTAAATCTCCTCTGGCAGGCAAACTGGCCAAGTTTGACGCCATGGTGAAAATGGCCGACGATGAGCTCTACCGCGCTAAACTCGAAGGCCGTAACCGGTATTGCTATACTCAGATTGAGTAATTAAGGGGCATCGTCATAAAATACGACAACCTGTTTGCTGAGGCTTGCAGTCAGTGATTTTGGTTTTGTGCTAAGATCCAGTACCTGTCGCCCTTGTAACAGCGGGAGTACTCATCATGCCTCCGGTCTTAGATCCTAAAATCGCCCATAAAACCTCGGTATACGGCCCTGTTAAGTCTTGGCGGGTGGGTAATTCTTTGGGTATAGACCTGTTGCTCCAAACGTCCACCTGCTCGTTTAACTGCATCTATTGCCAACTTGGCGACATCCAGCAAAAAACCATTGAGCGTCAAATCTACGTCTCCACCGATCAATTGGAGCGAGATTTTAAAGAAAGCGCTTGGGAGTCTGCCGACATCATCACCTTCAGCGGCAGTGGTGAGCCGACTCTGGCCCTCAATATGGCCGAAGTTATTCGCTTCATCAAAGATTATACCTATGACGAAAAGCCGGTCATGGTCCTTACCAACGGCACAACTCTTCAGGATCCGGCGGTGCAAAAAGATCTGATGGAGGCCGATACGGTCTCTGTTAAGCTGGATGCTGCCACAGATGAAATTCTGCAACGCATGAACCGGCCAGTGCCAGGGATTACCCTGGATTCTATTTTGCAGGGCATTCGTGACTTCCGAAAAATCTATCCTGGCAAACTCACTTTGCAGTGTATGTTTATGCCGTCTAACATAGACGCGGCCGAGGCGATTGCAAAGGTGGTAGGTCCCCTGGACGTGGATGAAGTGCAGCTCAACACCCCAAAACGCCCGTATCCCCTGCAGTGGGTTCTCGAT
>JAHQWC010000072.1 GCA_019634025.1 Vampirovibrio sp. | reverse complement strand
GGTTTTATTTTTCGGGTTCCCGGCGGCGAAGAAGGAGCGGGCTGAAAAGCGAAATTGTCAGTTGGGAACCTGGCGGCAGTCAGGCCGGACCTTAGGTCAATGTGGATGAGTTTCCAGATGCTGGCGCAATAAATCCTTCCCGTAATCATTTCCGTTTGGCGTCCTCACCACGGTATGTACATGCTTTTTGCTGGGGAGATCGCCTTCCAGGAGTTTGCGGTCATCGTGTTTGGCGTCGGGGTCTGGGATAGGGATGGCACTGAGCAACGCTTGGGTGTATGGGTGTAAGGGTTTTTCATATAACTCTTTGGCCGGGGCGACTTCCACGATTTTGCCCAAATACATCACGGCGACGCGGTCGCTGATGTATTCCACCACGCTTAAGTTGTGGGCAATAAAGAGATAGGTGAGGTTGAATTCTTTTTTGAGGTCGTCCAGCAGGTTCAGGATTTGGGCTTGGACAGAGACATCCAGGGCGCTGACGGGTTCGTCTGCCACAATGAACTTGGGGTTGAGGGCGATGGCCCGGGCGATGCCGACGCGTTGACGCTGGCCGCCGGAGAATTCGTGGGGATATCTTCCGTAAGCATCTTTGGGCAGGCCCACCATATCCAACAATTCAAATACCCGATCTTTGAGGGCTTTGCCTTTGAGGATCCGGTGAATTTCCAGGGGCTCGGCCACAATGTCGCCGACGGTCATCCGAGGGTTAAGACTGGAATAGGGGTTTTGGAAGACGATTTGCATGTCTTTGCGCACCGGGCGGAGCTGGCCGGTGGAGAGCTGGGTGAGATCCCGGTTTTCCAGCAGGACTTTGCCGTTTGAGGGGCGCAGGAGCTGCAGGATGCTGCGGCCAATGGTGGATTTGCCGCAGCCGGATTCACCTACCAGGCCCAGGGTTTCGCCTCGATGGATGGTGAGATCGACCTCGGTGACCGCTTTGATTTCGCCTACCTTCTGGTTGAAAAAGCCTTTGTGAATGGGGAAATGCTTGGAGAGCTTTTCCAGCTGGATGAGAGGTGTGTTTTGTTCTGTTTGAGGCGCGTTCATACGTTTATTTTAGCGGATTTTGAGGGATTCGGGGGACTGACTTGGGGTTATGGTGACTGCAGAACAAAAATGAGGCCGCTTGGAAAGCGGCCTTTAAGGGACATGATTTATATGTGTTAAATTATTTAGCCTTTTCGTTCCCACCCTTTTTCTTATCATCGCCTTTTTTCTGGTTGGCCTTGGGAGACTTTTTTAAATCCTGAATGTAGCCCTGGGCAATTCGGTGAGCCTGGCTGACGAAGCTGTTGGTTTGTTGCAAACCTGCAGCCATCGTTGGGCTTAAACCAGGGATAGGGCTGCCGCCTGGGCGTCCTGCCTGGTTTAAAATGCCTCTATGATCATTCAGAACCATACCGGCATTGGAGAGCAGTTGATTCAGGCTGTGATCCGGTGGCAAGAATGGAATATTGGCAAACTGAGGAGCGCCACCGCCCATCGTCTGAGGAAGTCCTGCTCCAGCAATACCCAGCATGCCACCGCCCTGAATGCCTTGAATTCCCAAAGTACCTTGGCCACCTTGCTGGACGACTTGGCCCGTGGCGGGATCGACTAGGACGACTTCTTCAACAAAACCGTCAGCCTGGACGATTGCTCCGCTAGCTGCGAGTTCTTCTGCTGAGATAGGGTCTCCCATCACGATGATGGGTTGTTGAGGTTGTGGGTGTCCTTGCGGAAGGCCACCGCCAAAACCTTGGCCTAATCCATGCTGTGGGGGCTGTTGGCTGTTTTGGCTGGTGAGAGCGGTTAAATCTACCGCATCTAATAATTGGTTTAATCCTAAGTTAGTTGTACGGCCAACATCAAATGTAGTGTTTGCATGATTAGGATAACCATATGACATGGGTGCGAGAGCAGACATGGGCGAACCTCCAAGAGTATCAGTCAAGTATTGCAGGGAATATGATTGAGTTTAGATTGCATTTCACAGCGCTGTCATCACTGTGTTGTTATTACCATTTGGATTTACAGGGTTTGTATCTGTATTTATATAAAAACAACCACTAGAGTTTTTGTGCTAGTGAATTTTTTTGGAGGGGAAAACAATGATTATGGATGACTGTACAGTAAGATTAAATACAAAAATACGGACTGTCGATAAGACAGTCCGTACGATGGGTGTGTGAGTTGGGGGAGGTAAACCTTACTTGACCACCTTTAAGCCTTTTGAAGCGAAGGCTTTTGCGGCTAAGGGAAGTGCAATCAGCAACCCGGCAGCACCCGCAGCAAGACCGGTTCCGGTGGCAGCCATTGCTGGCACGGCTTTGGCAAGGAAGCCGCCGATGGTACCTAAAGTTGCTGTTAGCCCGCTGGCGGCAGCACTAGATGCAGCGCTGGCCGCTGCGCCACCGGCAGCACCCGATGTACCAGCCACGGCGGCACCGCTACTGGTTATTGCGGACATTAAAGCACTGCTGTGAGTGGCAATAGTGGCACCCAAAACACCGATGCCGGCGCCAATGGATGAGATAACACCACCCAGTGTTGTGCCTAAGAAGGCTCTGGGATAGGATTTTGTAGTGACCTTTAAGCCGGTGTCTACAGCGGTTTTTCCTGCTTTGCTGAAAGAATCGGCAGGGAAGATTGCGGAGAAATTTGGCATCTTAAGTTTTGAAGCGAAGCTACCGGCGGTGGCTTGATTCGTAGATGAAATGGGATTAATGGTTGTCATTGGATCTTATACCTCTTCGATTTGGGTCATCCCCTGGAACTCGATCTCATAAAGCGTTGTAAAGGAAAAACGGTGTCAAAGTATAAATAAATGTAAAGAGTCTAGATCGTGGATCCATCTACCAGATGTGTTTGGCTCCTTGATTTACCGGTACAATAGGGGTCATTTCATTTATTCTCATCGGTCAGGGAGGGTTATCTTGTGAGTCAAGCAACAACAGTGGGTGGACAGTATGCGGTGATTGAGAAACCGCCGGTGAGAAGTTTTGCGTTGGCACCCCATATGACCGACTATGAGGCGATGTGTCAGGGTTTCCAGTGGGCGAATATGGCGAAAGAACTCCGTTTACCCCGGGCTAATGGGGTGAATCAGGCCACCATTTGTATTGATGATCATCCTCCTGAAGTGATGACCCGAGCGGCGTTGTTATGGCATGGGGCGGATAACTCTAAAGAGACCTATACCTTTAACGATTTGAAGCGGGAGACCAACAAGTTTGCCAATGTACTCACTGATCTAGGAATTCAAAAAGGGGACCGAGTCTTTACGTTTTTGGAGCGGGTGCCGGAGCATTATATTGCGCTGTTTGGTGGTTTAAAAACCGGGGCGGTGATGGGGCCGTTGTTTTCGGCTTTTGGGCCGGAGGCCATCAAAGATCGGCTGGAAGATAGTGACGCCAAGGTGGTGGTGACCAGTGTGGCCTTGAAAGATCGGTTGGACAGCATCCGCCAAGAACTGCCAAACCTGGAGCGGGTGATTGTATTGGACCGAGGCCAAACCGGGTATGAGCCGGAAGCTCATGAGGTGTTGTATCACCAGGCCATGGCAACGGCATCAGAAGACTATACGGTGGTACAGACGGATCCGGATGATTACTCTATCATGCATTACACATCCGGCACCACCGGCAAGCCCAAGGGGGCGGCGCACCGGCATTATGCGGTGGTGGCCCAATATGCCACGGCAAAGTACATTTTGGACTTTCATCCGGAAACCGACATTTATTGGTGTACGGCTGATCCCGGCTGGGTGACGGGGACGTCTTACGGGATGTTTGGCCCTTGGTCTCAAGGCGTGACCAGCCTAGTGTATGAAGGTGGATTTAGCGCCGATAACTGGTACAAGCTGATGCAGGATTATAAAGTGACGGTGTGGTACACGGCGCCGACGGCCATTCGGATGTTGATGAAGGCCGGGGATGAAGTGGTGACAAACTATGATCTGAGCAGTTTGCGTCACTTACTAAGTGTGGGCGAGCCTCTGAACCCAGAAGCGGTAGTGTGGGGGCAGCAGGTGTTTGGCAAGGTGTTCCACGATACCTGGTGGCAGACTGAAACCGGGGCGATGCATATTTGTAACTACCCCTGTATGGATGTGAAGCCGGGGTCGATGGGCAAGCCGTTCCCTGGTGTCACCGCTGCGGTGCTGGATGACGAAGGGAAGGTGTTGCCACCGGGAGAAGAGGGGTATTTGGTGTTGAAACCGGAGGCGCCGTCTATCTTCCGAACCTATTGGAACAAAGACGACCTCTACCAGTCGCGGTTTAAGGACGGGTGGTATTTTACCGGGGATAAGGCCCGAGTGGATGAAGACGGGTATTTTTGGTTTATTGGCCGGGCGGATGATGTGATTAACACGGCTGGCCATTTGGTGGGGCCCTTTGAGGTGGAGAGCGCCTTGGTGGAACATCCGGCGGTGGCGGAAGCGGCGGTGATTGGCAAGCCGGACCCGGAGCGGATGGAGATTATTAAGGCGTTTGTGTCTCTCAAAGTGGGCTTTGAAGCATCAGAGGCCTTAAAAGATGAGATTAAGCAGTTTGTGCGGACCCGGTTGGCGGCGCATGCGTACCCTCGAGAGCTGGATATTATTGACAGCCTGCCCAAGACCCGGAGCGGGAAGATTATGCGGCGGTTGTTGAAGGCTCGTGAGCTGGGGCTGCCGGAGGGGGATACCTCGACGCTAGAGGATTAGAGCGTCATATTGGTATATATGATTGAAATAGCACAGGATTTTTATATAATGTTTTTATACAAATAAGGTAATAAATTATTGGGTTTAGGTTGGAGGTTATTCTGATGGTAGATATACAATTACTAAAGCAGCAGCTTTTAACTAATCCATATAAAAATGCGACGTCCTATCATGTTTATCAAAATAAGATTAGTGCCAATACGCTCGATGCTTTGGATAAACAAAATGTATATGAAAAGTTCCGTGATAATAGGACAGAAATATTTGAACTGGCTAGAGAGTCTGTAGACAATGGTCTCACAGGTTCAGATTTAGTGTCCGCCATTAAATCAAGTGACGTCTACGAAGATTTAGCTCTTACACTTCCTGAAGAAGCTTTCTTTTTTGAAAACCTAGCAAACGTTTATGACGAGGGATATATAAGTGAGGTTTACGATGAAGGGCCCGACGTCCCAACCCCATTGGATTTGATG
>JAHQWC010000071.1 GCA_019634025.1 Vampirovibrio sp. | reverse complement strand
AGACCGTAGCAAGGTCAACGGGGTCATTAACGCTGAATCAGAACGTCAAGCCCGAGAGCTATTAAGAGAACAGGAACTTTTACCAACAAAGCTTTCAGCAGTCGCAGCTTTTACCAAACCCGTAAAAAAAGGGCAATCTATATTCTCAGGTTTTCAAGGCATTTTTCAAAGAATTTTTGGCGTAGGCTCTAAAGAAAAAATTGCCTTCACCAGAAACATGGAAATGATGCTGAAGTCTGGAATCCCATTAACAGAAGCTTTATTCTATTTTGAAAATTACATGCAGAATCCGGTATTTAAACCGGTCGTCAGCCAAATTCGTAAAGATATTCTAGCAGGTTATTCTTTTAGTCAGGCACTGGGTAAACATAAGAAACTGTTTAGTGATGTTTATCTAAACGTCACCAAGGCAGGAGAAACTAGTGGAGAGCTAGAAGAATCAATGTCTCGGCTAGCAGAACTCATGATGAAGCAAGACAAGCTCAAAATGAAGGTGATCTCTACCATGGTTTATCCTGTTTTGGTCATCGTCATTATGGCAATTGTCTTACTGGTCATGTTTTTGTTTGTGTTGCCCACATTTGCTGATATATATAAACAACAAGGCGTAGAACTACCGTTATTAACCCAAATCCTCCTAGCTATTAGCCATGCTATGCAAAACTGGTGGTTTATCGTATTTCCCATGATGGGATTAGCTGGGTATGGAGTATTTATTTACTGCAGTAAAGGTGCTGGCAAGATTTTATGGGAAAAACTGATGTTAACCATTCCGGTAGTCGGGGAGTTGGTGAAATACGTAAACAACGCACACTTTATTTCAACCTTCAATGTCGCTTTTAGTGCTGGACTACCCATTACCGACGCAATTTACCTAGGATGTCTCACTGTGCGACATACTCAAATGCGCAGCGCTTTTCAGCAAGTAAATGTCAAGATTCAGGCGGGTCAACGTCTGGCCGAAGCCATGGCCCAAACCGGCTATGTACCAGATATTGTACTGCTCATGCTCTCTACCGGTGACGAGACCGGAGAATTAGAAAAAATGCTACTCTCCTCCCATAGTTACCTGGAAGATGAAATCGATCACCGTATCGGCATCCTCACCGCTATGATGGAACCCGTGCTCCTTCTCGTCTTGGGGACAGTCGTACTATTTATTGCATTAGCTATCTACATGCCCATGTTTAGCATGTATGAGAACATCTAAATCGTTTAATTTGTTCCAGGCTCTCACTGAAGGCATAATTGAGTGGGAAGGAAACCGGATATATGCCTGTAAATCAGATGCTTTTGAAAACCTGGAAGATTTCTTTTGGTGACGGCAACCTGATCGATCCCTGGAAGAAGCCTATCAATTGGCTGCCCTTTGGCTGGGGTCGCTATGCGCCGCCAGATGCCACTGTAGTGCTGGATGAATCAGAATTGCGAAACCTCTTAGCACAGGTAAAACCAGAAGACGACGTGATTCTATATGCACACGGCAGCCCGCAACAGTTATGGGCCATGTTTCAGGATGGCCGTGCAAACAAATCCATTGGCCCAAGAAATTATCGAGAAGTGTTTGCACCCTTGAAAGATAAGGGGATTCGTAGCTTAAGGCTAAACGCCTGTGAAACTGCTAAGGAGCAACAGTTTATAGGGAAAGATGCCTCCTCTTTTGCCGTTATGCTGTCTAAATACTTACCCGATACCCATATTATCGCCACGCCCAAGGACGTTTGGTTTTTGTTTGGTGCAGTATTTCATACCTATTTGAACGGAGAGCGAATAGGGCACCCAAAACGACTTCGATAAAATGAACACGAAAAAAGCCCGCAGAGTTGATACTGCGGGCTTAATAAATATCGATAGACCTTTAACGCAAGCTACTCAATGTACTCCTTGAGCCGCCGGCTACGATTGGGATGGCGTAGCTTACGCAATGCTTTGGCTTCAATTTGGCGGATCCGTTCCCGGGTTACGCCAAACAGCTGCCCTACTTCTTCTAGGGTACGCTGACGACCGTCGTCCAAGCCAAACCGCAACCGAAGAACATCGCGTTCTCGGGGAGATAGACTGCTTAGCACATCCGTCAAGTCTTCCCGCAATAATTCGTGGGCAACCGTCTGTGCCGGCGCTTCAGCTTCGCGATCTTCGATAAAATCACCCAAACGGGAATCTTCTTCTTTTCCAATGGGTGTTTCCAAAGACAAAGGTTCCTGGGCTACCTTAATGATATCGCGCAATTTTGGGATACTGATGCCCATAGCTCCTGCCAATTCTTCCTCGGTAGGCTTACGGCTACGCTCTTGAGCCAACTTCCGAGTTACTTTTTTTAGCTTGTTGATGGTTTCCACCATATGCACCGGAATCCGAATAGTCCGGGCCTGATCAGCGATGGCCCGGGTAATCGCCTGACGGATCCACCACGTCGCGTACGTAGAGAATTTATATCCCCGTTCGTGATCAAACTTTTCAGCTGCCCGAATAAGGCCAAGGTTACCTTCTTGAATCAAGTCCAAGAACAACATACCCCGGCCTACGTACTTTTTGGCAATACTCACCACCAAGCGCAAGTTTGCTTGAACCAGCTTGCGTTTAGCTTCAGCGCCCTTAGGGCCACCGGCAGCAATTTTCCGAGCCAGTTCAATTTCTTGCTCCGGAGTCAATAAATGAATTCGACCAATTTCCCGAAGGTACATCCGGACAGGATCGTCCAAAGACATACTTTTAGACTCCTGGGAAAAATCAACTGTGTTCTCTTCGTCCTGACCTCTGTTACGATCCAGCAAGCTAACACCGGTGCTGGGAGCACCAAACAAGGAACCGATTTGATCGGAATCACCTTCTTCGGCAGCCAGGATTTCATCCACACCGGAACGCCCGGAACCGCTGTTTTCTTGTTTTTTAATCATGTTGATTATCGAATCTTCATCTTTAGGGGAGCGACGTTTACTCATAATGGCTGTCCCATGTCTCCTTTATCAAAACGGTTATTTGGTCTGCCTGCATCAGGAGGCGTTGTTTTACTTGGTGAAGTAGGGGTTAAAACGGTGGACGTTATCCCATCTGTTTCAATGGGGTTCGTTTCTAATAACGCCGATGCCTCAAAAGAATTGCTCTCTTGTCCTTGTTTGTTTGAGATCTTGTTTGATTGGTGCTTACCCGATCCTTGAGCCAACTGCTCTCGGATTTTATACTGTAGTGCCAGTAGGGTATCATCTTCCACCATTCCAGGGGTTTGATCAACACTTTGATCAATCTGGAAATCTTTCCGCAGTTTTTCTTCTGTAGCTCGAACCCGGTGGTTCATGGTTTCCAGGCTTTGTTGCGCCCGATGATGGGCAATTACACGTTGGTAGGCCATGGCTTGCTGTTGAATTTTTTCCGTCATCATTTGTGGTGCAAGAGATTCAATCTCCAGTAAATCAGCCAGCGTCTCGGCGCCAAACACACAGTCTGCTAAACATTTCTGAAGCACCGGATCTTCACTGAATTGGTGTTGCAGTTTACGAATTAACCCCTCCACCGTCACGGCTTCGCAGGATACATTTGCGATTCCATTCAGCAATTGCTGATGAAGCGAGTCTTCAATTTGCAAAGTGGGCGCAAGGGAGGACATGATTTGATAACTTTCTGAATTGATAAAGAACAGCCTAAGAAGATCTTTTTCCGCCGCAAGGTAGTTCCGTACCAGTGGACGATCAACGGAAGGAGAGGACAGCCTCGCTTTGGAGCCTTTCCTACTGTATGAAGTCCGGGCATTAGGAAAAATTGCCCCAGGAAATGTATATTTTTGTTTCGTTTGCATCCTTTTACTATAACTACCGGAAGAACCGTATGGCTGATGGGAATGTTGCTTTCCAGACGATTTTGCCTGACGTTTTACTTCCAGGGCCAAGGCTTCTTCTGACACCCCAATGCGTTCTGCATACTGCTTTAACATCTCGGCCCGTAACACCGGTTGGCCAATTTTGACCAAAATAGGTGTAATCTTGTTGACGGCAGCAACACGGCCATCAGCGCTAGAAAAATCCAACCCTTTCAGTGCCAGATCAAATTTAAAGGGCAAATAGGATACCGCCTGATCCATCAGCTGCTGAAAAGCCTTTCCGCCATGGTGGCGGATGTAATCATCAGGATCTTTATCATCCGGCACCACAACCACCCGAACTTTCAAATCAGAGGTCGTCAAATATGGCTCCAACAGCTCAATTGCTTTTTGAGCAGCATTCAAGCCTGCTTCATCCGAATCAAAAGCCAAATAAATCGTTTCTGCGCCAAACCGGGAGAGGAGCTTGATATGATTTTCCGTAATTGCAGTGCCGCAAGAACCTACAGCCTGGGATATTCCGCCAACGTGAGCAGAAATAACATCAAAGTAACCTTCCATAACCACTGCTGTCTTTGTCTCGCGGATGGAAGTTTTGGCTTGATACAGTCCGTATAAGATACTGTTTTTCTTATATAAGCTTGTTTCTGGCGTATTAAGGTATTTAGGTTTATCCTCAGCATCTAACACCCGCCCACCGAAGGCGACAATACGGCCTTGACCGTCCAGAATGGGAATAATGAGCCGGTTGCGGAACCGATCATAATGACCTTGGCCTTCTTGGCGGTTATTGGAAAGGCCTGCTTCCATCAACAAATCTGGATTCGCCTGAACAGACGGCGCCTGTTGCAACAGGTGTCGGGTCAAATTTTCCCATCCAGGCGGGGCAAACCCCAATTGAAACTGTCGTTGAATCGGCTCATGAATTTGTCGATTCAACAGATACGTATTAACGGATTCAGCCGCAGGAGTGGTTAATTGTGCCTTGAACCAATCACAAGCTAGTCGATTTAAATCCAGAATTTTTTCCGTTTGATCCTTCTGTCGAGCATAAGCACCGGGATCTTTTTCTCGACCGGCTTCTTGAATATCAATCCCTTTTTCCGAAGCAAGATCTCGAATCACGTCGCCAAAGTTTTTGTGTTCAAATTTCATCAAGAAGGTCAGGGCATCCCCACCTTCTCCGCAACTAAAGCACTTGAAAAGGTTCTTTTCCCGGTTCACATTCATAGACGGGCTCTTGTCATTGTGAAACGGACAGAGCCCAACATAATTTCGACCTGTTTTTTTCAGCACCACATGCCGGGACACGATCTCCACAATATCAAGTCCAGATTTGACTTGTTCTGAGGCGTCTTTAAAAGAAAGAACCGTCATTGGACTATATACCTTCATCATCAGGTTCAACAAAAAGACGTTCCATACCCACACGTTGCGGAACCGGCAAGAGCAATCGGGTATAGCTATCAATCGCAAACCGATCCGTCATTCCGGCAATGTAGTCCAGAGCCTGACGTTGAACATCCTTCGTACTCTCTTTCAAAGAGTATGGATCCAAAGGATTTTTACCCTGAAGGAGGTCTGCATGATCACAGAGATATTCATATAACCCATGAAGCACCCGACGAATTTTTTGTTTCTGGCTTAGTTGAGTAGCAGACAAGTAGACTTGCTTAAACATAAACTTACGTAGAGCCATCATAGCCTCATAAATATGTGGAGAAAGGCCAATGTCGGCTTCGCTACCCGTTTCTTCCGCCTGCTGGAATTGCGCTTTGGTTGTAAACACGAGATCCAGAATCAGCTTATCCAACCGTTCTTTACGGCTGCGGCCCAGTATTTCGGTGATTTCTGCCGGAATATCGGTTTCCTGAATAATACCGGCTCGCACGGCATCCTCTACATCATGGTGTAGGTAGGTCATACGATCGGCCAGCTTCACCAACCGGCCTTCCAGAGTAACGGATTTTTGGCTGCCGTACTGACTTTCCATACCATTTAACACCTCAAATGAGAGATTCAAGGGTTCCAAGTAACGAACGATTCGAACACTCTGCACTTCATGATGAAACCCACCGGGAAACACTTCGTTTAAAGTCTCTTCCCCACTGTGACCAAAGGGTGGGTGGCCCAGATCATGGGCCAGGGCTATAGCTTCGGTTAAATCTTCATTCAGCCCTAAAGCCCGGGCAATGGTCCGAGACACCTGGGCTACCTCAAGGGTATGGGTCAGACGGGTACGAAAGTGGTCGCCCGTAGGAGAAATAAACACCTGAGTTTTGTGCTTAAGACGTCGAAATGCTTTAGCATGCAAGATCCTATCCCGGTCCCGTTGAAAACAGGTCCGAATTGGACACGGTGGCTCGTCAATTTCACGACCTTTGGATTGGCTACTGAGGGCAGCAACACGTGATAAGTGCTGCTGCTCAAATGCTTCTAACGATTCACGAATACTATGAGTTACTGTGGGAGACGTATCAACCATCCTGCTCATCTCTCTACCAATTTCCCACCATGGATTACTCTCATGATCTCTTACTTTTAAGGTATCACAGATGCCTATTGACAACCAATCCAACATCTCGTTTATGAATATCCGTGAATTCTGCCAGAATAGATGTGCGCCATATAACCGCTATAATGGAACGGTACACAAACGGAGGCAAGATGAGTAGCTCAGATTCCATTCATCAAATAATTGATCAACTGAAAGGCGGTATCGTAGTTTCGGTACAAGCCGACGGAGGTGAGCCTTTAAACAATCCTGATACTTTGACCGCTATGGCATGCAGCGCCCTAGATGGTGGCGCTGTGGGAATCCGGATGGCTCAGGTAGAGAATATTCGACGCTTTAAAGCTGCCTGCCCTTCAATACCAGTTATCGGGATCATCAAACCCATAAAGATACCAGAGAATGCGAAAGAGTTGGTTTACATTACACCGACCTGGCAGGATGTTGCTGCATTATGCAACGCAAAATGTGAAATTGTTGCCATAGACGCTACCTCTCGACCCAGGCCAGGAAGCCAGAAATTAGCCGTAATCGTTGCAGAGGCTCGAAAAAACTATCCAGACGTATGTCTGATGGCGGATATCTCCACAACTCAAGAAGCCGAAGGAGCAGAGGCGTTGGGCTTTGACTTCATCAGCACAACATTGTCAGGATACACAATAGAAACCTCTGAAACAGCACCTGAAGGACCGGACTTTGACTTGCTAAAAACCTTGACATCTACTTTATCCACACCCATTATTTTGGAAGGCCGGATCTGGCACCCAACAGAAGTTTGCAAAGCATTTGAGCTCGGCGCTCATGCCGTAGTCATCGGATCTGCCGTTACCCGGCCACACCACATCACACGCCGGTTTGTTGAAGCCGCCTACCACTGATAACCCTAATTTCATAATGCGCCGGATTGTGCTATAAGAAAGAGCATTCCGGGAATCGCAGTCGTCCGCTTTTGGCAAAACAGCTCACAGACTCCCCATTTTTTGCCGCTATGACTGCTCACACTAAAGATGTTGAAAAACCGTTAGAGAGGATCGATGCTCATGTCCACCAGCCGATTTTTGTTCACCTCAGAGTCTGTTACCGAAGGGCATCCGGATAAGGTCTGCGATCAAATTTCAGACGCCATTTTAGATGCGTTTTTAAAACAGGATCCGACAGCACGGGTCGCCGCAGAAACCTCTGTTACTACGGGGTTGGTATTAGTTACCGGTGAAGTGACGTCCAAGTGCTATGTGGATATTAATGCAGTGGTTCGTAAGACCATTGAAGAAATCGGCTATGTGGGTGAACGCTCTGGTGGCTTTGATGGCCGAACTTGTGGTGTGTTGGTCAGCATTGATGAACAGTCTGCCGATATTGCAGCAGGCGTGGATGAAGCCCACGAAGTACGGTCCAATGAGAGCGAAGATGCTGAGCTGGATAAAATTGGCGCCGGGGATCAGGGCATCATGTTCGGCTTTGCCTGTAACGAAACCCCGGACCTCATGCCGCTACCGATTCACGTAGCCCACGGTTTGGTTCGTCAATTGGCTGACGTGCGTAAGAACGAGACCATGAAATACCTCCGGCCCGACGGTAAATCTCAGGTGACGGTGGAGTATATTGATGGCAAGCCCAGCCGGATTGATACAGTGGTGATTAGCACCCAACACGATCCGGAAATAGAGGGCATTGCTGATAACGACAAAGTCCAGGCCCGGATTACCGAAGATATGAAGAAACACGTGATCGACCCCGTGTTTGCCGATTTATCGGTAAAGCCGGATAGCTCCACCAAGTACTTTATTAATCCAAGCGGACGTTTTGTCGTGGGTGGCCCACAAGGAGATGCCGGCCTGACAGGACGCAAGATTATTGTGGATACCTACGGCGGATACTCCCGCCATGGCGGTGGCGCTTTTAGTGGGAAAGACCCGACAAAAGTAGATCGTTCTGCAGCCTACGCCTTACGCTATGTCGCCAAAAACCTAGTAGCGGCAGGTATTGCTGATAAGTGTGAAGTACAGGTTGGCTATGCCATTGGCGTCGCAAAACCCGTCTCTGTTAATGTACACACTTTTGGTACCGGAAAAATCAGTGACGATGACATTGCTGAGTTGGTTTTAGCTCACTTTGACCTACGTCCGGCAGCCATCATTAAGCACTTTGATCTGCAGGGTAAGCCAGGTAAGGAAAACGGCATATTCTACCGAAAGGTTGCCGCCTATGGTCACATGGGCCGCCCAGACCTAAATCTGCCTTGGGAAGCTTTGGACAAGGTAGATGCCCTTAAGCAAGCATTGAATGGACTCCAAGCCGAAAAAAAGTCTGAAACGACACCGGCAAAGGCTCCGGTGTCTGTCTAGCACTTTTTCAACAAGCTTTAATCGTCTCCGACATATTCTATGATGGCTTATTAACGCCGTTTAGAATATAGGCCGGTACGTTTTCGCTGAAGCCTTTTAGCGTTAAGCCTTCTTCGCCAACAGAGATGGCCTGAATACCTTTTTGGGCTTGGAGATATGTTTTTTCGCTAATTACAATCTGAGCTTTAACAGCACGAGTAGAGGACTCTAGCCGGGCGCCGAGGTTGACGGCAGACCCCATAACGGTGAAGTCTTTAATGTCTTCAGAACCGAAGTTGCCGACAACCATGTCGCCGGTGCTAATGCCAATACCAATACCTAGCTCCCGGAAGCCTTCCTGGGTCCATTTTTCATTCAGCATCTTCAAAGCTTCAGTCATCTCCACAGCCGCCCGGCAAGCTTTTTCAGCATGGTCCGGTACATCTACCGGTGCACCAAAAAAGGCCATGATGGCGTCTCCCATATACTTGTCATAGGTACCCTGATGCTTCAGGATAATCCGGGTCATGACGGTGAAAAACTCGTTAAGCTGCTCGATGGCCCGTGTCATATCTTCGGTTTCCATGTAGGGGGTGAACCCTTGAAGATCTGAAAACAGAACTGTCAGCTCTTTTTTGGTACCTGCCAGCTTTTCCATAGCAGAATCCGGATTTTCCAGAATGCTATCCATGATTTGCGGCGATACATACTTGGAAAAGACCTGGGTTAACTGACGTTTTTCCTTATCCTGCACCTTAAATCGATAGACCAAGCTGGACGCCAGCGCAGCAGACATAAACAAGGATGGTGTCACCAAGGGAAGCCAGAGAGCTTGGGAAACAAACAACCAAAAGTTTCCTGCCCAATAAAGGCCAAACAAGATTAACGCCAGAATATAACCTGCCACCACCCTTTTGGGAATCAGAAGAGAAGCTGCCAGGGCTGCACAGAAAAGTAAGGTTAAAAGGCTCCACTGCCAAACAGGCGCCCGATGGATGAATGTGTCATCCTGCCAAACCATATCCAGAATTGTGGCCACCACTTCAGGGCCAAAAACCGTATTGCCGACGGGGGTACGGTGAAGATCCTTGATGGCGTCGCCGTAAATGACAATCTTGTCTTTGAAAGAAAGCAGGCCGGTCTGCGGCTGGCCATAAAGATTATAAAGAGACGGTCTATCGGCTGGGGAAGTTTGATTGGATGATTGGATCTGTTGCAACAGATCCACCACTGATACTAGGCGATACAGGTGGCCGTATCCGAGTTCCGGGTTGCCTTTGTCCGAAGAGATTTGTCTAAGGGAATCCGGCGGCAGTGAGTAACCTGCTTGCTGGTATAAATTTTTAGCCAACAATGCCGGGTTACGCCAATTGATGAGCATCCGGCCGTTTTTATTTAACGGAATGTGTTTTGACGGAAATTGTTGTTGGTCAATGGTCATCTGTGTATCGCTGTACATTAACCCTATTGGCGCCAACAAGTCTAAGGCTGGGCGGATACCCAGATGGGTATATGCATTCCCCTGATACCCTTGATAAAGCGCCGGTACTTCACGAATAAAGGCGTCGGATTCATACTCCACCGACGTAATGCCAACCCCTTTGGCATTGCGGATGAAATCGTGAACTACCGGGCTTAAGACGCAATAGGAGGTTTGATCTTGGACAGAACTGCTTTGATAAACAGTTGCCTGTAATTTTTGCCGGTTCAGGATATCCAGGTATTGGGGTTGTTGCCGATAGGTTTGGTGATAGTTGCCTTTCAGACATTCCTGGGTGAGGATTTCATCGGTTACTGTGTTTGGAGAGGGTGGATTTAAAGGAGATTGAATGAATGTGGTTCGATTGAGGCTGGTATTAAGCCGTGCTTGCCAGGGGAGAATCAGCGCCTGGGGAGGAAGGTTCAGATACTGAGAGACAGGGAAGGGTGCGTTGATGCCTAAGACATTGCTGGAAAGTACCGGGGTAGGATAGAGGTTTGCCAACACGCCTTGCTGCTGAAGGTATGGAACCAGGTAATACATATACACCGCATTCCGGTCGGCTTGAT
Organism: Vampirovibrio sp.; assembly: GCA_019634025.1. Classification (GTDB taxonomy): domain Bacteria; phylum Cyanobacteriota; class Vampirovibrionia; order Vampirovibrionales; family Vampirovibrionaceae; genus JAHQWC01. The sequence goes on along the minus strand of JAHQWC010000071.1, from coordinate 171 downwards.
GGCGGGTGTCTTGCCTGTGTCGACGGTCTTTGTATTCGGCCAGTGGGAGTTCGGCAACGGAGGCCAGATAGACGTTGCCGGCGTTTTGGATGGCGTGGGCCAGGGCGGTATCGCCGGGTTTATCGCGGGGAACCCGGAATTCCAGGTCTAGGATAATAGATTTGGCGCCTT
>JAHQWC010000070.1 GCA_019634025.1 Vampirovibrio sp. | reverse complement strand
GTGCTGGCTCACCTGTTAAGAATTCATGGAAACCTGCAGGCGAAACATTATATGCCGTACCTCTAATACCTCCATGTTCATCGAGACTGGCATTTTGTAGTTGACTTCGCTTCTCAAGAAAACCTAGTTCTTGCGTATCCCCATCTATACTATCTAACTCCACTGTGCCCGCACCAGCCTTTTTCTCAAATTCTGCGCCTGGTAGTGTTGCTTTACTATATACACTTCCATTTTCTTCAATTCGATATGTCGGACCACCCATCAGGTTGAATGGGGTTAGATAGGTATCATCTCCTTTTTCTACTTTGACATATCCATGGTCCTTAAAACCTGTTGGCTGTGAACCATTTTCATAAGCATTGTCATAAATTTTTTGATAGTCAGGCCCGTTATTTTGTGCCAATGACGTAGATCTCTGACCCTGGATACCATCCATTCCCATGTCTAATGCCCCCAATAAATATGATTGATACTGCCTATACATGTTTAAAAACGAGAAAGGCAGAAAAGTTGCTAGTTATGTTTGATTTTTAACCGAACCGACCGGTAATGTACTCTTCGGTCTTTTTCTCCTTGGGGTTGGTAAAAATTTGAGCCGTTTTCCCGGTTTCAATGAGTTCGCCCTGGTAAAAGAACCCGGTGTAATCCGACACCCGGGCCGCCTGCTGCATGTTGTGAGTGACAATGACAATGGTGTAGTTCTTTTTCAGCTGGCCGATGAGTTCCTCGATATGCCCGGCAGCAATGGGATCCAGAGCCGAGGTGGGCTCGTCCATCAAAATGACCTTGGGCTGCACGGCCAGGCATCGGGCAATGCACAAGCGTTGCTGCTGACCACCGGACAATGCCGTGGCCGACTTTTGCAAACTGTCTTTCACCTCTCCCCACAGGCCCGCCTGTTGCAGGGTGGATTCCACAATCTCATCTAACGTCTTTTTATCTTTGATGCCGTGAATCCGGGACCCGTAAGCCACATTGTCGTAAATAGACTTGGGGAACGGGTTGGGTTTTTGAAACACCATCCCCACCTCTTTGCGCAGCGACACCACATCCACATCGGGATGGTAGATATCCTGGCCGTCTAACAGAATTTGGCCTTCCATCCGGGTATCTTCAATAAGCTCGTTCATCCGGTTCATCAGGCGTAAAAAGGTAGACTTTCCGCACCCCGACGGACCAATGAGCGCCGTGGCGCGTTGTTGTAATAGGCTCATGGAAATATCATGCAACGCCTGAAAAGACCCATAAAAGAAGTTGACATGATGCACTTCTAGTTTAGTGGGCGCCAGTGTTTCGGCAGGGTGTTCCGGTTGCGACGGATCCGGGAAATTATCCATAAACGGCGTATTCATCCTTGCGGGTTGATCTTCGACAGATAATGCAGAAAATGCGGAGGGCGCCGAAGGGGCTACCCCCATCTTACCAGGATCTACGTCTAAACCTGTTTTATCCGAGTGTTGAGGTTGGAGAACGTCAGTATCAATTACCATCTGTATTTTCCTCGGAAGTAGTTACGGAACACAATGGCCAAAAGGCTCATGCCTAACACAATTAAAAGCAGCAATAACGCCGTGCCGTACTGCATGGGCCGTACGGCAGCCGCTTCAGGATGTTGAGTGGCCAGCACATACAAGTGATACGGCAGCGCCATGACCTGATCAAATACGGAGCCCGGCAACACCGGCAAAAAGAACGCTGCCACCGTTAACAAAATCGGCGCCGTCTCTCCGGCAGCCCGGCCAATAGACAACACCGTGCCGGTGAGAATTCCCGGCATGGCATAGGGCAGCACGTTTTTAAAAATGGTTTGCCACCGGGTGGCCCCCAAGGCCAGGCTGCCTTCCCGAAAGGATTTGGGAATGGTTTTGAGAGACTCTTCACTGGCCACAATAATGGTGGGCAAAATCATACAGGCCAGGGTCAGCCCACCGGCCAAAATAGAGGCGCCAAACCCCAGCACCAACACAAACAACGCCAGGCCAAAGAGTCCAAACACAATAGACGGCACCCCGGCCAACGTCACAATGGCCAAGCGCAACATATCGGTAAACCGTCCCTGCTTGGCATATTCGTTGAGATACACCGCACTGGCCACCCCTAACGGCAGGGCCACGCCAATGGCCAACGTTACCAGACTAATGGTGCCCACAATGGCCGGTAAAATACCCCCCTGGGCCCCACTGCGCCGAGGAAACTGGCTGACAAACTCCCAATTAATTGCCGGAAGACCATTGGCCACAATATCAAACACAATGTAGCCCACGGCAAACACCATTAAATAGGTCACCAGCCGCATCAGCCCATAGGTCAGCATTTCAGCAAGCTTGGCGTTACGCCGCGCCAAGCCCCCCTGAGTCAGAGAGGTGGTTTGCACAGGCAGGGTCGCTGTAGTGCTCATACGCTGCCCACCATTCTATATTTTTTTAGAATAAACCGCGCCACCAGGTTTAAACAAAAGGTCGCCAGCAACAACACCACGCCCACACAAAACAAGGCATGGTAATGCTCGCTGCCAAAGGGCACCTCACCCATCTCTGCGGCAATGGTCGCCGTCATGGTCCGCACAGATTCCAGAGGCGACGCCGTCAAAATCGGCGCGTTGCCGATGACCATCAACACCGTCATGGTCTCGCCCACCACCCGGCCAATCCCCAGCATCACCGCCGCCGTAATCCCCGGCAGGGCAGCCGGCACTGTGACTTTCCAAACCGTTTCTAAATGGCTGGCCCCCAACGCCAACGAGGCGCTTTTAAACGAAGCAGGAACACTGCGCAAGGCGTCTTCGGAAATTGAAATAATGGTCGGGGCCGCCATTAAGGCCAACAGCAGCCCACCGGTCAGGGCGTTCATGCCGGAAGGCAAACCAAACACAGATTTAATGAGAGGGGACAAAACCACCAGCCCAAAAAAGCCAATGACCACAGACGGAATCCCGGCCAACAGTTCAATAAAGGGTTTCAGAAAATTCTTTTCCCAGTCATTAGACACCTCAGACAAATACACCGCCGTACACACACTAAGAGGCACCGTAATCAGCGTGGCAATCGCCGTCACCAACAACGAACCATTCAACAGCGGCAACAGTCCGTAGGATTCATTTTCAAACGAAACCGGTAGCCAGCGAAGATTCAGCAGGGTCTTGGCCTGGCTTCCCATCAAAAACGGCGCGGCCTCTTTGGCGATAAAAAAGAAAATCAACAGCACCACCAAAATGCTGGTAGAGCCTGCAATTTTTAGCAGGGCAGAAATCACCGCATCTCGAAAAGCAGCGCGGCCCATTCCAGAAGACTGGAGGAGAGGGTTGGGTTTATCGGATGGAGACGTAGCCGGTTTCCTCCACAACTTTTTGTCCTGCCTCGCTCAGGCAGAACTCAATAAACTGATTGACGGACGGCTTGCCCACCACAGGTTGAGTTCCTTGGGGTGATACGCCATCAGCGTCAGCCTGAACATCTTCACCTTCAGGAGCTGGGGCAGTGACCGGCTGACTGACATAAAAAAACAGCGGTCGGGCAATGGCGTACTCGCCACTTTTTACGGTGTCTTCTGACGGGGTAATGGCTGGCGAAGCATCATCGGCTTTTACATTCACGACCTTCACCCGATCCTTCGCTTCCTTGGCAAACCCAAGGCCCACATAACCTATGCCGCCCAGATCTGAGGATACCGCCTCCATTATGGTGGAGGTGGCCGGCAGCAACCGGGATTTGGGCGCATAATCTTTGTTGTTCAGAACGGTTTCCCGGAAAAAGATGAAGGTGCCGGAGCTGGATTCCCGGGAATAGATGAGCACCGGCTTGTCCGGGCCGCCCAGTTCTTTCCAGTTTTTGACGGCGCCGGTAAACAGATCGTGGAGTTGGGCCATGGTCAGTTCTGTCACCGGGTTGTCTGGGTTCACCACCACGGCAATTCCATCCCGGGCTACCGCAATTTCCTGGGGCTGGACCCCACGCTCTGCGGCAATGGTCATTTCTTTTTCTTTGATGTCCCTGGAAGACGCCGCCACATCGGTGGTTTGGTTAATCAACGCCGCAATACCGGTACCACTGCCCCCGCCGGTCACAGACACCTGAAGTGTGGGGTTGGCGTCCATAAATTCTTCGGCCCAAATGCTGACCAGATGCACCATGGTATCCGACCCTTTGATGGTCACCATACTGCCCAGTTGGCTGGAAAGAGAGCCTTGGGGACGGCGGCCGCATCCTTGCAGAAACACCGCAGCCAAAGACAAAACGCTAACCAGCACCACCAAGGTGGTAAAGGGGCGAGAGACTGAAAAGAGGTTCCGCATAAAAGCGCTCCTGTTAATCCGGTTGGGTCGGACCAAACAACTGGCTATACAAGCCAGATTCTTGATTGTAGGTCAAATGTGCCAAAATCGTGTGACGTTTTGATGACAAACTCTAAGGAATCCCAATATTGGATAAAGCAATGGAAACACGAATGGTATAGTGGATAAAACCCAAAGTAAGCAAAAGTTTGCATACGGTAATCAAGATGGATTTAGACACCTATCATTCTCTCTATCAGCGTGGACAAAACGCCCTGAAAGACTGGGAAAATCAATGGCCTGAGGTGAGGGTCGATGACACATTGGCCGTAGATCCAACGGTCGTCGAAAAAGCAGTGACACAGCTTACCCAGCGACTCACCGACAATTATCCGTTTTTCCACCCCCAGTATGCCGGGCAAATGCTGAAGCCTCCCCATCCGGTGGCCATGCTGGGGTATATGCTGGCCATGCAAATTAACCCCAACAACCACGCCCTGGATGGCGGACCCGCCACCAGCAAGATGGAAAAGGAGTGTGTTGAGGCTTTGGGCCGGTTTTTTGGCCTGCCCAACTGCCTGGGCCACCTGACTGGCGGCGGCACCATGGCTAACCTGGAAGCCTTGTGGGTGGCCAAACAGCTGCACCCGGACCGGTTTATTGTGTTTAGCGAAGAGGCCCACTACACCCACAAACGGATGTGTGACCTGATTGGAGCCGACTACGTTCAAATACCGGCCACTTATAAAGGCAAAATGGACTTAGACGCCTTAAAACCCCTGCTGGAAGATGGCCAGACCGGCACCGTTGTGGCCACCCTGGGCACCACATCACTGGGCGCTTTGGAACCGCTGGAAGAACTGGTGGCGTTAAAAGAAAAATACAAGTTCCGTATCCACCTGGATACCGCTTACGGCGGCTTTTACCGGGCCCTGGCAGAATCAGACCCGGACCTGTCTGCATTTACCTGGACCAAAGACTGCAACAGCATTGTGGTGGATCCCCATAAACACGGCCTGCAACCTTACGGATGCGGATGCGTCCTGTTTGCGGATCCAGGCGTCGGGCAGGTCTATCAGCATGATTCGCCGTATACCTACTTTACGTCGGATGAATTGCACCTGGGCGAAATCAGCCTGGAATGCTCTCGTCCCGGCGCTGCTGCAGCCGCCTTGTGGCTCACACTGCAGTGTTTTCCACTGGAAGCAGAGCGGGGCTTTGGCCCTATTTTAAAAAAGACCCGACAAGCAGCCCTAACCATGGCACAAGCCCTTGAAGCCTCCGCGCAGCTCACCCTGCTTCACCCCCCAGAGCTGGATATTGTGACGTTTTTCCCCACGGGAGAGCGGGTCAGTGAGATTAACCAGCGCACGGAGCAGCTGTTTACCACCGCCATGACCGCAGAGCCAGAGGCAACTGTTTACCTGGCAAAACTCACTATCCCGTCGGCTCGATTACGCGCATTACACCCCGATATTACTCAGGATGCCGAATCTCTGACCGTCCTCCGCAGCTGCCTGATGAAGCCGGAGCATTTGACAACAGCCACCAGCATTGTTGGCCAGTTAATATCTTTGGTAAATCCATAAAGGTTTAGGACTAGTCATCTTTGTAAGGTGTACCAAACAATCCTTGGTTTTTTTGAATCGTACCGTTACCATTCTCATCATAGGTATCAAATACCTTTCCTGCATGAGCCTGATCCTCTTCAAAACTCACCACACCATCCTTGTTCGTATCCTTTGAATCAAAGTGCATTATTGCCAGACTCTGGAAAAAACCTGCATTTGGGTTATTCGTTTCAGGCATGCTGGCTAACAATTCTTGTTGGGTAACAACACCGTCTTTATTCAAATCCTGTTCTTCAAATTTCTGCTTATAAGCATCTAAATGCTGTTGCTTAGTGACAGGCTTGTAAGACCCACTACCTGGATACTGAATTCCCATCTCAAATCCTCCCAATATATGCAGTTATATAAATAAAAACATTTTATTGGTTAAGATTGCCTATAAGCAAACACCCCCAATGCTGACGGGCGCTTGAGGGTGTTGGTAATATTGAAAAGATGGAAAGAAATATTAACGCTTGGAGAACTGAGGACGTTTCCGGGCGCCGTGGAGACCGTATTTCTTCCGTTCCTTGACGCGAGGATCCCGGGTCATATACCCTTCGGCCCGCATGGTTTGCTCGTAATCAGAGCTAATAGCGGTCAACGCCCGGGCAATACCCAATTTAATGGCGTCTGCCTGGCCGCTAATGCCACCACCGTGGGTGTTCACCAGAATGTCATACTGGTCTTTCACGTTGGCTGCCGTCAAAGGCTGCAAAATAGGCACACGAAGGGACGGGCGGTTGCCGATATAATCTTCAAAGGTTCTGCCGTTAATGAAGATTTTACCGGTGCCAGGCTTAATCCGAACCCGGGCAATGGCCTGCTTGCGGCGACCGGTACCCCGGTGGCCCACTTGTGGATATTTTTTGGATTCTTGCTTGGTAGCGGACATTATTTAACAATCTCCAGTTCTTGATAAACTTGCGGTTGCTGGGCGGCGTGGGGATGGCTGGGCCCGGCGTAAATTTTGAGTTTGGTGAGTTGCTGGCGGCCCAAGCTGTTGTGGGGCAGCATGCCTTTCACGGCTTTTTCAATGATTTGCTCTGGGGCTTTTTCCTGCAGCTTTTCAAAGTTAATGGATCGAAAGCCACCGGGATAGCCCGAGTGACGGTAGTACATTTTTTGCTGAGGCTTTTTGCCGGTAACCTTTACCTTTTCAGCATTGATCACCACCACAAAGTCGCCGGAATCAATATGAGGCGTGTACTGCGGGTTTAATTTGCCACGCAGGATGTTGGCAATAATGGTTGCCAAACGGCCCAAGGTTTTGTCTTCGGCATCAACCACCCACCACTTACGGGTGATTTCGGCGGGTTTGGCGGAAAAGGTTTTCATGGTCATGGTCGGGGTCGACTCCTTGAAGATTTCGAATTAAGAACTTGTGTGAGGGGTTTGTAGCGCTTTCTGGATACTGCTGAAAGTGTGGTCTAAACTTGTAAGATTATTGGGAAGATTACCTGGGATATCCAATAGGTCCGACCATTGTACACCGTCAAGGCGCGAAAGAAAGCGGTACGGATCCGAATAATGAATGGCCATTAAACTCAGTCCTTGAGCGGGTGCTGTGGCAAACCGACGATTTGAAGCCACAAATTCCGGCTTGGACTTCGTATGGGAACCAGACTCGGGTTCAGATAAGGACACAGCCTCAGAGGGTTTAGCGGGTGCCAATCCAGAGGCTTGGTGATTATAAACCATACCTGAAACATCGTCCAGTGTGAAGATCCGATTTTTTTTGTCCCCTTGTTCGGGGGGATTTGCATACGTTTTTCCCACTGCAATCAACATCCCCACAATATTGCGAACCATTTTATACAGATAGCGATCCGCCACAATATCAATATAGAGATAGGGGCCTTGGGCGCTCACCTCACCGAAGCGGACGGTACAGATGTTATCGGTAACCAGGGTATTGGGGCATTTGAACCGCTCAAAATCCCAGGTCCCTTCCAGTTTTTTAAGGGCTTGCCGCATATGCGCCACATCCAGGGGTTGGCGGACCCACAAGGCATCCGGCGGCATCCACACCGACTGTTGAGGGTGATTGTATAACGTGTAGCGATACCATTTGGCCTCAGCATTTCGACGGCTGTGGAACTGAAATCCCACGTCGGGAAACACCGAGGTGACCCGCACCGTGGGGGGTAAAAACCGAT
>JAHQWC010000069.1 GCA_019634025.1 Vampirovibrio sp. | reverse complement strand
CAACACGTTGGTGGATTTCCACCATGGCCAGCACGTTTTCGGCCAGATCATCCCGCCCAAGGTTTTCTAGGATTAAAGCCAGTTCGTGAAGTTCGCCCAGGTTAACAGGCGTGGCAGAAGACTTGTTGGCTCCACCGGGAAGTTGCCCGTTGGCCTGACGCTGACGCAGGAAGCGTGTCACCTCTTGAGCGCCATTGGTTTCTCTTTCAATCAGGCCGGACAGTTGGCTAAGGGTGCGATTAAACTGGGCTTCGGCGCGTTCTTGCTTGTGATTTAGATCTTGTGCCCACATATATTCAAACAGGGGAACATACCACTGATTAAACTGCCCCGGAAAGCGGCTCCAATAGTAATGCATGTAACGCATATATTTGCCGTAATGCTTACTGGCCTCGTTGTAATCTTTTTGAATAAACATGTTTTGCCGCGCCCGCCAAATCATGCGGTTAAGGATAAAGGTCAAATACTTTTTGTTGTTCCGGTAACCTTGCTGCGGGCCTGCAGCATCAGGCGCTTGGTGGGCAGGGTCTTCTGCTTCCGGCTGAGGAACAGCGGCAGGCGTTGCAGATGCTGCGGCAGATTTTTGTTGAGGAGCCATCTCTAACAATTGGCGTGCATATGTGTCCAACCAATGATGGTCAGCCGAGAAGGGAGGGATGGGTTCCACATGAGTCATAGGGTCAATCTCTTGTCGTCTGCAGGAAGAGAACTACCATTATCTTGGATCAAACAAGGAGACATACATTGCCCATTTGGAGAATACCCTTGTTTTCACTTCCTTATGGGCTTCATAAGCGCTTCTTCAGCAGATCGTTTATTCACATTTCTTCATAAACTGTTCCAGCGAGTCAATTGATTGTTTTTATATAAACGTAAGGGTTAAGGAAGTCGCAACAGACACTAGACAAGAAACTCAAGGTTATAGGATCGGATTAATCGCGTAAGAAACTCAGTGAATACTAGCTTTAGCTGAGGCTGGTTTCAGGTATAGATTTACACATACAACACACACACGCTCTCTCTTTCTCTCTTCTCTCCTCGGATCGTAACAGGATTCGCCCGCGTAGCTTTTGCTGCGCGGGGTTTTTATTTTTGAACGCCGAGTAACATTGGGAAAAGCCAGTATTGTATAGGGTTAAACCTGAATTTTATATATCTTTACAAATTTTTCAGATCAGAGATAACCGGTCGATGAATCAATAGTATCATTTTAAATAGCGGGTACTTGGAAGAGAAAGAATTCAGAGGTAAGTCTTATGCGTCGGAAAAAGTCTGTGGGTACAACCCTGTCAGAATATGCATTAATTTTTGGACTGTTAATTATCACCGCAATTCCGGCGTTAATGCTATTAGGAAATACAACGTCTTTTAATCTGGAAAATATTATGGCTGCCATGCAGTCCGGCCCACTGGCCGCCATTTTTGGCACACAAGTTGCCACCAACCCAACACCTCCATTACCCAGCCCTCCTATTGGTGGCGGTAGTGCCGGTACAGGAGGCGGAACGCCATCAACCGGCACAGGAAGCGCTGGCTCTGGTGGTAGTGGTGCTGCGGGTGCTTCGCCCATTACCTCCGCAAGTCCAGTGTCTCTTTCAACTAACTTTAACCCGCAAACCGGCCAAATTGAATTCTTAATCAAAAGCGGGCAAGGCGCCGGCACCACCAGCACCAGTGTGGCAGGCAACACCAACCAGATGATGGCAGACCTGATTACCATGGCTAGTGAATTGGTAAAAGCCGGAGAAATTACCCCACAACAAGAAGCCGATTTAATTGCTCTGGCAAACCAGGGGCACCGAATTGCTGAAGTTGAAGGGGTTATTGAGGCGCAACTAGCCATTTTTGAGCAAACTAACGCCAGCGTGGCCGAAATGCAAAATACGAAGATAGATTGGAATGGACAACAGTACACCATGTTGGAATTAAGCACCATGATTGGCTGCCGGCAGGACTGTGTCGGGATCACACAGTTAGGTGCACACAACTCTTGGGCAGAAACGGCTGCATTTGCCAATTTATTTAAAGAGGCTCAGCAATCAGGCGCTATGAACAACCCGACGGTTGAAGCACTGGTTACAGGTTTATCCACAGACATCATTAACATGAGCGACAGGATGGAATCCATCATGGGCTGGACGTTAAACACTCAACCTAAAAATGGTGACGAACCTCAAAATGCAGCCCAACTGGTCACTAGTCTTAACAACAAAATTTCCAGAATGACCCATATGAGTTCAGGCACCATTTGCTCTAACGGCGGCGGTTCTTCTGCCAATATGAGTGTCTCCTGCTCGTAATAATAGGGCTGGCATCTATAATCTAAAATTTATTTCTTCTGTAGCTAACTGTCCAACGGATGCAGAATATTGAAAATATGTCACAATGGGTATAGTGAGGCTTATGACTCAGGAGACCCTTGGATTGACACTGCTAAAAACAACACGACGGTATGTATTATTGTCAGCAACAATGATGCTTACCTTAACCGGATTGTCTTTAGAGGTTTGTATGCCCAGCTGGGCAGCACAACCGGGTGGTGTCAGTACGGAGGGCGTGGTGCCCTCTTATTCCATTGATAATCCCTTAAACCAACCCAAAGACTACACCCAATATACTCCATACAACGACGGCATGACACGGCTTGATTTGTCGTGGCTGGAATTAAAACGGTTTATTCGCAGCCGGGGAGTGGTGTCACCGGATAAAGGCAAGATGGCCTATAGCGAAGTTTCATTTATCCCCAAATTTCGCCAAACCTTCTCCAAAATATTTGTCACCCCCATTGCCCCACCGCCCAAAGATCCGGTCTCGCCATTGCCGGAAGATCAATACGCCAACCCAGAGCGCAAAGCCTATATGAGCCAACCGGACGTCAATTTCTTCAGCACTCGGCTGGACCCGAATAAAAGTTTTCATCAGCGCCAGGAACTTCATAAAGTGGGCCAGTACCGGTTTAACGATTATGACTTTAAGACCCTAACCGTTGTAGACTGGTCTGCCACCGGCAGCCGGTTGCTGATGCGCCAGCGCAGCGGCATTTTATACCACGGCGAGCGGACCTCCGATATTTTGGTGTATGACGAACCCCAGGGCACCGTCACCATTTACCCCGAGATTAAACGTGCCATTGAGCACTACTGGCTGACCCACAGCGCCGCCCCACCGTTAAAAGAGCAAGTCTGGGATATTTACCCCCTGGGCTGGGCTACCGGCAGCGATAGCACCGTGCTGGTAACGGCGTGGGTATACGAAGGCGACAGCCAAAACAGCCATAAACACTTTTTAGGCACCTGGAGCTACGACGTGGTGGCGGAGCAGACGCGGTTGGTGAGTTTAAACCAACCCGGGGGGCCGTTCAGAAGCAACGGGCAGGTGGCTGAGGTGGAGTTGGGACGTTAACTATTGGAGGCTTTTGCTTCCTGTTGTTTCCCAATTTCTTGGATCATTCCATACAGCCAGTCCGCACCTTGCTTCATGGAGTTCACATTCACCCGCTCTGCCCCGCTATGGGCTCCAATGATTTTGGGGCCCATCAAAATGGTGTCGATGCCTTTACCGTGCTTGTTTTTAAAGTTACCAATAATGTTGCTGATGGCGGAGGCCGGCATGCCGGTGTCTTTAACATCCTGACCCAGAGCCTTGCCAACGGTCTTGGCAATATTCCTCAAAAAGGTGCTGGGGTTGGTCCAAGGCGGAAATTTATCCATCAGCGAGAGCTTTAGCTGGATATGAGGATCGGTTTTTTGGTAGTCGGCTTCGGCCTGACGAACTGCATCCTTAATTTTTGCTTCGACCACTGCTTTTTTCTCAGGAGAGAAGGATCTAAAATTACCCCCGATGACGGCTTTATCGGCAATGGCGTTGGGCGCAGTGGCCCCCTGAAGCTTGCCCCAGTTAATGCTGGTGTCAAATCCACCAGGGTTGTCCGGGTTGGCATCCACCGTCCATTTAGGCAGCCGGTTGGCCAACAGATCCGCAGCAGCAGCATTAGCGTCGTAAACGGTTTTGCCCAAGGTATGGGCGTTTACCCCACTGTGACCACCAGGTTGGCTACGCTCTACAGACACATTGACGATAGTGGCCCCAGCCATTTTGCGAAAGACCGTCATGGGGTCAAAGGCATCCACCACAATGGCTGTCTGGCTCTCCAGCATCTTAGGATCAAAGTTTTCAGGCCTTAAGGAATTATTCGTCGATTCCTCATCGGGGGTAAATAGCAGCTCAATAGGCGGGTGATCCACCGGCGTTTTTTGGGTGGGATGATTCCCGGTTACCCGACGGACGGCATCCAAAATCATCGCCAGCCCAGCTTTATTATCGGCCCCCAACGAGGTTTTACCGTTGGTGGCCAGCCAGGGCTCGCCGTTCTCCTCAGTCAGCACCGGATCAATCGGCGTATCAGGCGACTGCCCACTGGCAGCCACAATATCGTAGTGGGCATTCAGCAATACCGGAGGCTGGTTGGCATAGCGACCATGACCGGGGATTTTGAAAACAACCGCGCCCAAAGGGGTTTCTTCGACTTTAGATACCGAAATCCCTAACCCAGGAAGAGTCTGCTTTAACCACTCTTTAAAGGCCGATAACTTTTCTTGGCGAAGCGCCACATCCGGCTCACTTCCGGTAATGGTCACGGTGGGCTTACGAGCCATCTGGATAAACAAATCCACCACCGGACTCTCTTTTTCCAGCTTGGCCAACTCTTGCGATTTGTCTTTTGTCCCAAACCGCAGAGTATCCAGTTGTCCCTGAGCGTAATATCCCAATCGGTTTGGAGAATAGGTTGATGCCGTGTTCATTGAAAAAAGACGCATCACAAAACCCTCATTTTTATTCAAATCTAGAAGCATATTTTAATACAAACACGTTTTTGAGTGATCGCAAGCCGCCGTCGTCCTGAGCGAACCAACGGGAAGTGAAGGCCCCCCTACGGGATCACGGTCGCAATTCCGCAGGGGGTCCTTCACTCCGTTCAGGACGACGGCAATGACGATGCTTTACAAATTCTCTTCCATCACCTGAAGCTTCTGGAAGATGGGTAAATCGCTTGCCGGTAAGGTCTCTACCACCTCACCGGTTTCCCGATCAATCACCGACACCACCGGCCCCACCCGGCTGGCTGCAAAAATTTGTTTGCCGTCCTCACTCACCGCAATCCCATAGGGGTTTCGTTTCACCTCAATAGCATTTTTCTCAGCTTTTTCAACCGTGTCCACTACAGACACAGTATTACCCAGATAATTGGCTGTGTAGGCCTCATCGCCAGACGGGCTAAATTTGACAGAGCGCGGACCTTTGCCCACAGCAATGTCGTAAGTCACCTGGTGCATTGATGCATCGATCACGCTAAGGGTATGGCTTTGGTAGTTGGCCACATACACAAAATTGCCGCTGGGATGCACCGCCACATCAATGGGTTTTTGCCCCGTGGGAATATGTGTGACCACGGTGTTGGTGCCGGTATCAATGACAGAGACCGTATTGCTATTAAAGTTGGTCACATACACGCTGTTGCCATCGGGATGAACCACCAGACCTTTGGGTTTCTCACCCACGGGGATGGTCGCCACCACCTGATGAGTGTCGGTGCTGATGAGCGAAACCGTATTGCTATCGGTATTGGTCACATAAGCAGTGGGTTGGGTCGGGTTTAAGGCAATGCTGGACGGGTTATTGCCTACAGGTACGTTTTGAATAATGGTGCCGGTTTCAGACTGAATCACCGAAATGGTGTTTCGGTTGGGATTGGTAGTATAGACAACCGAACCATCCGCTTCAACCGCCTGAATGCTGCCATTACCGTACGCACGGGCTTCAGGACTGAGAGGGCTAGGCGGAAGTTGAATGGGACTGGTGGTAATGCCATCGGCCTGAATCACATTGCCCTGTGAGGTGTAGAAGGATTGGTTATAAATATTACTGTTGTTGTCCTGGATCCATGGCGTATTGTTGCCGGTATTCACCACCGGATCCGGCAGAACATCAAAGGTAGCCGTGCCAATAACGCTGTTACCACCGGGACTGAGCTGAACCGGCGTGGCTGCACTATTGGTGTAAGTCAAATCGATCACCCCACCTACGCCATTGTTGTTGGCGGTAATGGCGACATTCCCGGCATCATCCGCCATAGACAAACCCGTCACCGATCCGCCGGTATTTACCGTCAGACTCTGAGAACCCCCACTCCAAGATCCTCCGTTAAACAATGTCGCATGATACCCATTACCGGAAAAATCGTTGGCCGTAATGCCACTGGTTTCGTTAAAGTTATAGCCCAACACCAGGTTCGCCTCTGGCGCCGTACCGGTAATGCCCAGGCCGTTGTTATAGAGGGCGGTGATTTCACCTGCGGATAAAGCCCGATCATAAACCCGAATTTCGTCTAATTGTCCGCCGTAATAAATGCTGTTACGGGCGCCGTTAAACGCAGTGGCCTCAGACCCGTCGCCCACAATGCCATAGCGAGTAGAAACCTTACCCAGAGATGTATTGGTCGCATAGGCATCTTTAGCATTGTCCAAAACGCCATCAATGTATATGGCCTTGTCGTTGATGACGCTTCGATCAAAGGTGGTCACCACAAAATGCCACTGGCCGTCATCCACCCGCACCGTACTGCCCTGATCATCTACTGCCGCCCCGGCAGTGGTATCCCAAGACACCGTACCATTGCCGGTGGTGGCGGCGAAATTAACACCGTAAGAGTAGTGTTCGCTACGATCAAAATCCAGAATGGTACCCTGATCATCCGTGGTTTTAAGCCAGCCTGCCACAGTCAATTCATCAATGTTTTGGGCGTTATAAAACAGGTTTTGGATGGCAAAATAATCATCCACCCCGTCCAGGGTAATGACGCCTCGGCCCAGATGAACAAAGTTATTGTTCCCCAAGAAGCTGCCACCGGTATTCAGGGTCAGATCAAACGCCCCAGGGTCGGTACCGGCAGCGCCGGTCAGATCCAGATTCCCGGCCAGTGAAATATCGTTGGATAAATTAAGACTGCCCACCGACAGTTCATTGGCAATAATCCTGCCAAATTCAGGCAGCGAAAGATCAAATAGAACCGCCGAATCATTGTTGTCATTGGCGTCTGCCAAAGCAATGGCTTTATCGGTAGAGGGTTGAAACGTAATCACCCCAGACCCGGCATCCACGGTGTTATTGATATCCACCTGGGCGGCGGTAAACGTAACGCTGCTACCGCTGGTATTCAGGGTGTTATTCACGATGAGACTGCCGACATTGGTCATGGTGCTGTCCGCAGTAAGCGTCACAGGGGCCGTAATATTCCCGTCAACAGTGATATTCCCACCAGCAGTAATATTCGCCGTCTGGCCCGCGCTGGTAATGGCCCCGGTATTCACATTACCACCGGCATTGATGGTCAGAGGATTACCCCCTTGCCAAGTGGGGTTATTAAACAGGTTGCCATCGTAGCCATTGCCGGATAGATCCGTCACTGTGTTACCAGGCGTGTTGGTCGTAAAGTCATACCCCAAAACCAGGCCGGGCTCGGCGCCAGTAAGGCCTGGGCCGTTGGCGTAAATGGCGGCGATCTCCGCATTGGTGAGCGCCTGATCATAAATTTGGACGCCCTGCATATCGCCGCGAAAATAGGTAAAGTTTCGGCCGCCATTAAATGCCGTAGCCTCGGAACCATCACCAACAATGCCAAACCGGGTCGCATTTTTACCCAGATTGATGCCGTTGGCGTATTGATTAATTTCTCGATCCAGCACACCGTCAATAAAAATTGCTTTATCGTTCAGCAGGTTCGCATCAAACCTGGCTGCAGCCATATGCCATTGGCCGTCATCAATTCGGGAGTTACTGGCAAAATCCCGCAGCCCCCCGGCCGTGGAATAGGTATCAAAAGAGATCTTGCCGTCGTTGCCACCGGCATTGGCAAAGTTCACCCCAAAGGAATAGTGCTCGCTGCGGTCAAAATCCACCAGAGAGGAACGTTGGTAGGTGGGCATCCTCAGCCATGTGATGACAGTGAGTTCATCAATGTTGTTTGCCGTGTTGTAAAACAGGTTTTGAATGGCTAAGTAGTCATTAGCACCATCAAAATTGAGGGAGTTGGTCGTAGATCCCAAATTGATGGTACGCCCAGTACCAATAAAATCACCACCGGTATTAAAAGATAACCCATAGCTACCAGGAGAACCGGCAACCTGACTGACATCAATATTGCCCGCTAGGGTGATATTGTTGGTGAGACTGCTATCTCCTACTGATAAGGTGCTGGCGCTAATCCGGCCAAGCTCAGCAGAAGACACATCAAACCGGACACCGGCAGTATCGTTATTATCCACCGCTCCAGCGAGCTCAATACCGGGAGTGCCCGTAGAAGGAATAAGAGAAACCGTACCGGTTGTACCAGCCGTCACAGTGTTATCAATATTGACCGTAGCGCCACTTAAAGAGATATTCCCACCCGCTGAATCCAGGCTACCGGTGCCTGTGATGTGAATGCCGCCAACATCATTACTGGCCCCACCCAAAGGAGCGTCTGCCACCAGATTGATGTCCCCACCGTTGGTGGTAACGGCTTGCTGAACTTGGATGTTGTTCCCAGCCCTTAAGGTCAGGGAGCCACCAGCGTTTATACCTCCCAGATTCCACGGCGTTTCTACAAAAATATCGTTGGTGGCTTCCAGCACCACATTACCAAAGCCGTTAAAGGTAGACGCCTGGAAAATCGACTCGCCACCGCTATTGTTGGCGGCAGTATAAAGCGTGCTGGCGCTACCGGCTGGGCCACCCGCCTGAATCCGGATATCGGTGGGGTCAATCAGAATGGTGCCATCGGTACCATCATTGGCCTGCCCCAAAGCTGTGCCTGCAAATAAAACGGTATCTACAGCACTCACCTCTATAAACCCGCCATCACCCGATACATCACCCCCTCGCGCATCCAGCACGGCGCCCGCCTGAAAGTCGGTGTTGCCGTCAGACCAAACCACAATTTCTCCGGCGCTGCTGCTCTTGCCTTGGCCTCGAACCGAGGTCACACTGCTCTCTTCCAGCACCGTTAACCGGGTAGAACGCAATTCAATTTTGCCGCCATCCGCCTCGTTTGTTCCTTCAGCAATAATCCTTCCGGCTTGTTTCACAGTATCGGCTTTTAACGATATTTTGCCGCCTTGACGCTTCATGGCCGTGGCTTGGATAATGCCCTCTAAATTGACCACCCGTGAAATGGCGCTTTTTGCCAACTTGGCTTCCAGCGCAATGGTGTGAGCCGTAATTTTGCCGGTGTTGGTAATATGATCCTCCACCGTTTCAATCTGCTCTTTCAGCCCCTCATCCACAGTAATTTCCACCGCCATATTGGGGCTGATGTCCACCTGGATTTGGTCGCCAACGGCCATGGCGACTGAACCTTCTTCTACATTGATGACGCCGCCGTTTGAGAGTTGATTCCCCAACAGCGCAATAAAATCCTTGGCCTCCAGATGCCCCTCGTTATGGATACCTGAGGAAGACGTATCATATGCCCGCTGGAATTTTAGGGTGTTATTGAGATAGTTATTGTTAGAGAGGTTGAGCGTCGAGGCGATAAAACCACCCGTCTGAATATGAGCGGTTTTCCCAATCCGAATACCGGCAGGGTTCACCAAAAACACCTGGCCGTTGGATTGAATGGCGCCGTTAATAGCGGAAGGCCCTCCCAAAATACGGTTGAGAATAGACGCATTGGCGCCTGCCAAATTGAACTGCACCCGTTCATCCGGCGACACGTTAAACGACTGGTACTCTACAATGGCCTGATTACCGGTAGAAGTAACCACCAGCTCTTTGTTATTCACCTGAAAGGTCACATCCCCAGAAACTACTTCGTATCCTTGAGGCAGGGCATAGACAGGAAGGCCTGATATAAGCGCCAGCAGGGTTAGAATAAGACCCAGTTGCGTGACGGCAAACCGAATGGCGCCGGTTAGATTGTTGAGAGCCCCGAAAAGCTGGGCCAGATTGGACAAAAAATCTTTTTCGTGGGTAGTAAAGCTGACGATTTTGCCGTTTAAAAAGCAAACATACCGGTGACAGTTGTCACCGGCTCGAATAATGAGCGAGTTTTGTTTAAGCGGGTGCATGACGGGTTTGTGGTATTGCCTCCCAGGTAGAGTGGCCCTACTTTTAGAACGGCAAAATGTGACTTTTGGCTCATTAAACAGGGCAAAATACACCCGATGATTTAGAACTTCTGGCGTACAGTTTTTGGAGGAAAAGCAATTTTTGTTTAGAGGTGGTTTTGTCTATATTGATTGTGTTTTACCGTTTAGTAAGGCTGGATTCATCTTTTAATCTATGCAAGTCACACTTCACGCCCCCATCGCTTTTGGCAAAAAGCCGGACGTAAAACTCCCTGTCCGACGTTACATTGTTGGCAGCCAAACTGTTCGGCAATTAAAAACAAATGTGTTAAAAGCCCGCAAGTTGGGTCACCAGCTAAACGGGTTTCAAAACATAGCTGGAGGCATGTTATTAGGCGGTTTCTTGGGGACAGTCATCATCGGCGCATTCGATGCGTTTTTAACCGGCGCCCTCACCATTTCTGGCGGCAAGCTGGGCGCCATATTATCCCGGATTGAATCAAGACGTGACAACCGGGCCGATATGCTGATGATTGAGAAAGCGGCGTCTTTAGGCCGGAAATCCGATTTAGCAAAAGGAGCCATGGCATGATCAATCCATTATTACCTGGCCACCGTATGTCAAAGCCTTTAGCTACTTGCTTCCAACCAACCTTTGGCCTTCGCAATACAGGGACGTACTATATTAAAATGGCTGAAAACACTGGCGAACTAGAGGAAAATGTTTTAAGGTCTAGGCTTTTTGACCGTTTTGCCAACTGGATAACCGGCCTGGCTGTTTCTGGAGGAGCTGGTATGGCTGGCGCTATTGGATTACAGTCTATTACTGCTGCGGGAACAGCACTTAATGCCGCTGCCCCATTTCTGCCCTTAGCTACCGTCCTTGCCTGGTGGCTACCTGCCTCTCGTCGAATCGCCCTAAGTCTGAAAGAAGACGGAGACATTATCCGCAAAGCAGCCACGCTTGGAAAACAAGAAACACCCAAGCAAGCTTGATGAA
This sequence comes from Vampirovibrio sp., assembly GCA_019634025.1. Taxonomy (GTDB): domain Bacteria; phylum Cyanobacteriota; class Vampirovibrionia; order Vampirovibrionales; family Vampirovibrionaceae; genus JAHQWC01. The sequence continues at coordinate 2,665 of JAHQWC010000069.1, read as the reverse complement.
GAGTTACTTTTAATGGAAATTACGCCTTATCACAACCGTAAGATTCCCTTTGGAAACTGCGATAGTATCGAGTCCCCATTAATCCGTCCTTACATCGCTGATAGTCAAACAGTGACACAGTTAAAAGATAATGTGGAACAGCGACGTAAACTCACCAATAACTTTGATGCAACACGGGACGGTATCACAGGAGCGTTTGTTGGGGGTGTAATTGGCAAGGCTTTAATTGGCCTGGACACTTTTTTTAGCGGGTTAATGAGCATGGCAGGTGGGTTACTTTGGTTTGGCGGCACTTTTGCAAGAGGAAAAAGTAACATTGCCGAAGATGCTCACGTCATTGATAAAGCCGCATCACTAGGCCGTCATTCGTCTTCGAAAAGACAGGAGGGCGTGTCATGAAAGTCTACACAGCTACTCCCTCCTCAGGTTTCTCAAGCACTCTACAATACAGGGCTGCCAAAGTACCTTTTGGCCATCAAGAGGAAAAACCTTACCACGTTGAAATAGCGGCAAACCTCAATGAACTACGAGATAATGTCACCGTTGCTCGAAAAACAAAACGCTTCAATAGAGTCATAGATAATATATTTTTTGGAGGCGTTACCGGCTTTATGGCAAGTATAGGTCTGTACTCATTATCTGCAGTCAGCTTGCCAACATCTCTTACTCTTTTAGGTGCACTGTTAGGTGGGGGTCTCAGCGTAGATAGAATTCACCGAGAGAATATCGAAGATCGTGCCATGATTCATAAAGCAGCAGCACTTGGAAAACAGGAAACGTCAAAATAATTCTGATGGGGCTTTTCGTCGGATTCCCTTCCCACAATCAACCACGCTATAATGACGGTCTATGAGCCAATACATATACGGAAAAAACAGCGTCAAAGCTGTCATTGAAACCCATCCGGAACGGATTTATAAGATTTTCATAGCTGATAGCCTGAAACCAGACGATCGCATTGCTCGTATTTACGCATTGGCCGAAAAGCATAAACTCCAAATTCGGCTGGTGCCTCGGCGAAAGATTGAAGACCTGGTGGGAAAAACCGAGGAAGGCCAAGGCGTGCATCAAGGCGTACTGGCATCGGTAGCGCCCAAAGATCTTTTATCCATTGCAGACCTGATAGACCACTGTCGCCCTAAAATTGAGCAAGGCGGCCACCCAGTGGTGCTCATGCTAGACGGAGTCACCGACCCTCATAATTTTGGCGCCATTTTACGCATTGCAGATGCAGCGGGGCTAGACGGCGTGATTATTCCCAAAAACAATAGTGCTGGGTTTTCTCCCACGGTGTCTAAGGCCGCCAGTGGCGCCGAGGAGACCGTTAATATAGTGATGGTGCCCAACTTGGTAGATGCCATTAAACGCCTGCGAGATGCAGGCTTTTGGACAGTGGGTGCAGCCGGTGACGAAGATGCAGTGCTATATACCCAGCAAGATTACAATATGCCAACACTCCTGGTCATGGGCAGCGAGGGAAAAGGAGTTAGCCGGTTAGTAAAAACCTATTGCGACTTTAAAGTGAAGATCCCCATGCACGGGTATGTGGATTCGCTGAACGTCGGCACCGCTACAGCCGTGTTGGTCTTTGATATTGTGAACCGGCCTGTTATGGCGACTGCGGTTTCTGCAGAATAGGGTTACAAGTTTTTCAAAGTGTTTTCAACGTAGCTTCAATCGTCCGATAACAAGCTTCCAGTTCTTGATTCGTGACCTGGTGGTCAAACTGATCTTTCTGAGTCAATTCCTGCGTCGAAATCACCATCCGACGTTCAATCACCTCTGGTGCATCCTGGTTTCGAGTTTCCAGTCGGCGGCGCAATTCATCTAAACTAGGCGGTTCAATAAAAATCAGACAAGCATTCGGATCAGCAGCCTTGACCTGTAGCGCCCCCTGCACATCAATTTCCAACAGCACATGATTCCCTTTGGCACGTTCTACATCCACGGGTTCTTTGGGGGTGCCATAAAAGTTGCCGTTATATTCCGCCCATTCCAACATCCCACCCGTCTTTGCTTTGGCCATAAAGTCTTCGCGGCTTAAAAAATAGTAGTGAACCCCATCCTCTTCTCCCGGTCGGGGCTGCCGACTGGTGGCAGATATACTGATAGTGATGTTTTTCTGGCGTTTGCGCAGCAACTGGCACAAGGTACCCTTCCCCACACCGGACGGGCCTGATAAAACAATGATGTTACCGTGAGATGATGCGTGTGAGTGTTGATTCATGGTTTTTTTAAGGCAACTTCAGTCAATCCACTAATAAAATCGGTATAATGGTACCAGCCTATCGTTAAAAACGTGCCGGCAGAATCTTATTATAGATAATTTTGACAACAAAGGGACGTTTTAAGTGGGGTCTGGTGATTTAGAACTACAAGTATCTCAGCCGTCAGGCGATGATCTGGTATACAGCATGAACGACCGGCCGGGATGCATTTTTGTGGTGGACGATGAGGCCATGGTCACCAACAGTATTGAAACCATGCTGCAACTGGAAACCGATCACACGGTTCATGGGTTTAATGCCCCAAAAGACGCCTTGGCGAAATTAGAAATTTTACAGCCCGAAGTCGTGATCTCCGATTTTTTGATGCCGGATATGGACGGCATTGAGTTTTTGGCCCAAGTAAAAGCCGCTTTGCCTGAAAGTACCCTAATTCTCCT
>JAHQWC010000068.1 GCA_019634025.1 Vampirovibrio sp. | reverse complement strand
GCCACTACGGACGTCTCCGCTCCGCCACGATCTCTGGTGGCTATTACACCATCCCCGGTGTGGTGTCGTTAGAAACCATCATGAAAAACCTAGAGAAGATTGCCGCTGAAGAACTTCCACAATCCATCCGCACCACCTGGGCCGGTGAAACTCGCGAGTTCTTAGATGCTCAAAACGCCACCTTGGCTGCCTTCCTCCTCGCTCTCTTTGTTGTCTACCTGGTGCTCTCTGCTCAATTTGAAAGCTTTATCCATCCCATTATCATCATGCTTACCGTTCCTTTGGCCGTCTGCGGCGCTCTAGTCACCCTCTTTATTAGCGGCGCCAGTCTCAATATTTACAGTCAAATTGGGATGATCCTGCTCATTGGGCTGGTCACCAAGAACGGGATTCTGATTGTGGAATATGCCAACCGGCAACTGGAAGAGAACCCCGAGGCAACAATTCGGCAGGCGATTGTCCAAGCGGCCAACATTCGGTTCCGCCCCATTCTCATGACCTCCATTGCCACTATTTTTGGCGCCCTCCCCATCGCGTTCGGCCTCGGCGCCGGCTCTGAAAGCCGCCAACCGTTAGGGTTGGTTGTCGTCGGTGGCATGATCCTCTCCACCTTTCTCACCCTGTATGTGGTGCCCATGGTCTATGAGTTGATGAACCGAAGGCTCCGGGCACAATAAGCTCCGGCAGTAAAATCTGCTCTATATGAACTCAGGCGTTACTCAGGAATTATGGGCAAGCCGTATGGCTTCCTGCCCTGCCGCCAGAATCACAGATACCTTTAGAACTTAAGTGCGTCGTGGATGAATACACTTCGTTTTTGTAGTCGCTTGGTGTACCGCCTGATTTGCCTAAATGAAAGTTTGCATTATTGACAGACTCTGTAAGAAACGTCACGGTAGAAGCAAATTGTGATACCACATCTGCAACAACCGGATCAGCCATGGCGCCTGATGCAAGGGCGTCATGATATAAATCAATAAATTTCCCAGTTTCAGGTAAGGGGCTAGCTGTTTATCCCCCTATTTGAAAACTAGACGATAATAGGTTACCCGTTGCTGCAATTTCCTGAGCATGAGACCCTCTCCAGCCGAGGTTCTCACGAACCATACTGTCCGCATTGGCATATTGAACGCCATCAAAGGTAACTGGTGTATTTAGCAAGTTTTGATAATCATTTCCCGAATTGGCGAGGGTCGTTTCATAAATTTTTTCCATCTCTGCAATTCGGTGGCCTTGGTTCGACAGATCCTTGAGCAGACTTGCTTGCGTTTGATCAATTTTACCGTCTATTTCCAACTGAGCGATGATAGTTTCCATCTGACTCATCAAAAACTCAGTGGTTCCATGTCCCCCTGCAGTTTCAATCATACTTACATCTAGGGGGTATTGCTCTAAGGTCATTGTGGTGCCATCTGACAGCGTAAGGGTTGAACCAAAAGCATTGGTGGTGATGTTGGTTGTTGTACCAGGAATTGGAGCATTTACACCGACGGGTTGTGTGGCAGGTGCGGGAGTATTTTGACTCGTATTTGCAGAGGCAATGGTGTTACCGCCGCCAACGCTGTCATTGGCGATGCCTGCCATAAAGCCTTGCCAGTTGGCAGCTAAAGGCGCCACAGCTGCGATTGCCACAAAGGCGACAATACTGCCACCGGTAATATATTCTGCTAAACCTTGTCCTGATTGTCCTGAATATTTCGCCATGGTTAATTTTTGCCTCAGTAGGTTGCCTTAAGTTTTAACTGGCTTTTTCTTGTTTAAAGTTCAAAAAATTTACACATGCATTCTAAATACACTGAACCCCACTCGTGGTATTACCACCGGTTTGGCAGATGCCGGCAGAGTTATAATGGGTTGTTAATGAGAGTTGTTCTGCCGGATCCAGCATGGACGTATCTTCGGCGCTAATGGCTAGCGTGACCTGGTGTTCTGTTGTTTCTACTAAAAAGGTCGTCTGCAGGGCGAGTTCTGACACAATGGCATTAACAGCCGGATTGCTTAAGGCACCGGAATTCATGGCCTCTTGATAAAGCTGCTGGTAGGTTGCCAATGCAGGGCTCGCGTTTTGAATATCCATCACATTTGTTGCCCAATTGGACGGCTCAGGGCCGTTGGCGCCTATCATCCAAATTGCAGCAGACAAGGGGTGGTTCTGACCCTGATAAGTCACAGTTTGTTGGCTAAGATCGGTAAAATTAGTGAAGTTTGCAACGGCTGCCTCAACTTGCGCCTGAACATCCGCCATGGCATGCCCCTGGTTTGCCAATGCTAACAAGGCATTCTGCTGTAATGTCACCTGCTTGGGCCAGTTCGTTCGCCATAAGCACCAGCTGAGAATTAATCATACTGGTGGCGCCATTCGCACCGCTGGTGTCTACCAACGAGGAAAGACCCGCTGTAGAGGTGGGTATTTGTACTTCCAAGGTTTGGCCGTTGCTCAATGTAAATTGAACAGGCGACATTCCTGCACCAATAGGGGAATAATTCGCAGGCGGATTTATTGGATTATTATTCTGACCTGCAGGCATTGGATTTGGATTTGCTGTAGCAGCATTTCCTACGCCAGCATTGGCTCCGTCGGCAACGTTTTCCATTAGGCCTTGGAAATTCCCGGATAATGAGGCTACTACAGCGACCACCGTAAGAGTAAGTGCACCACCTATAATGACTTGCTCAGATAGTGCCTGCCCAATTTCTGAACACTTAAACATTAAATCTACCCTTTAACACGATAAAAAACGGCTTTCCTCTATCTATAATTGTGTTTTCGGCAAGTTTTCTTTTAATTTAACTGTCAGTTAATATTTTTTACATATTTTCATATACTGCAAAACCAAATCGCTCAGGACAATGTGGATACACAGACTGATAATCGCCCTGAGTCAATTCTGGTTTGAGAATAATATTAAAAGATGCTCACAAGAGCTGTGGCCAAAATAGTAGGCTTTCTTTATCCAAAGCTTATAAACTATTTGAGAAATTTTAATGATTTTTTATGGCTGGCATTGGACCCCAGTGGTCTGATGACCACCGGTTGAACAAATCCCGGAAGAATTATAATGGTTCAATAATGAAAGCTGTTGTGCTGAATCCGCCATGGCTGAACCATCAGTATCAGTTTCAAAGTTAGTCATTATCTGGTGTTCTGATACTTCTGTTAGAAAGGTCGTTTGCAGGGCGAGTTCCGACACAATAGCATTGACAGCTGGGTTGTTTAACGCACCTGAACTGACAGCTTCTTGATAAAGTTGTTGGTAGGTTGCCATTGCAGGACCCGCATGCGTAATATCCATCACATTTGTCGGCCAAGTGTCTGGTTGGGGACCGTCGGGTCCAACTCCAATCATCCAAGTAGCTGTTATTAGGGGATAGTCTTTACCTTGATAGGTCACAGTTTGTTGTTGAAAATCGTCCGTACTGGTAAACCCTGCAATGGCGGCCTCAAGTTGCGATTGAACATTCGCCATATCATGTCCCTGGTTTGCCAATGCGACCAAAGTATTTTGCTGTTGCTGTGTAATGTCTCCGGCTTGCGCCAGTTCGTTCGCCATAAGCACCAGCTGAGAATTAATCAAGCTGGTGGCGCCATTCGCACCGCTGGTGTCCACCAGCGATGAAAGGCCAGCTGTTGTGGTTGGTATTTGAAATTGCAGAGTTTGGCCGTTGCTCATTGTAAATTGGACTGGCGACATTCCTGTATTAATAGGTGAATAATTAGTAGGAGGATTTATAGGATTGTTGTTCTGACCTGCGGGCAATGGGTTTGCATTAACTGCATTTGCTACCCCGGCATTGGCTCCGTTAGCAATGTTTTCCATTAAGCTCTCGAAATTACCGGATAATGGGACTAACGCAGCAACAACCACAAGAGTAAGTGCGCCACCTATAACCACATGCTCTGATAGTGCCTGTCCTGATCTTGAATACCTGCTCATAGGATACCCTCACATATTGAAAGATCGCTTTTCTTTCTCAAGAAGAAGTATCGACAGGTTTTTATATCATTTGTAAAAATGATTTATATTTTTACAAATATTTATATTACCCAGAACACCGCCTGGCATTAGTATGCTGGACAATTGTTCAATTTATTTTGTTTTAAGTTGCTGAACAAACTGAGGAATCTGAAGCTCTGGATCCTCAAGGGCTTGCTTGGCAACATTATGATAAACTTCGTTGCTGACAAAAACCTCGTCGTCTTGATTTGTAATTTTTGCTTGCATGGAAGCCAGAAAAGCCTGAATTGCAGCGCTTTTCATATCCATAAACTCGTTAAGCTTAACCCCTGCATGTTGATAGAGGCTTAAAAATTGATTTAATAGATCTGTAGCAGGTGATTCTGGTAAAGGTTTATTTTTAGAAGCTTGTCTGGCAAATTCAATGCAGGAACTTCTCAGAATTTGATGAACAGCGATTTCAGACAGATCTAACTGCTTGTCTCCGTTAATATCTTCTATCTGAAACGTTTTTTGGCCCGTATTTCTGGGTTGTTTTAACACATCATCTAACAGAGATTTATTTTCTTGGAGCCCATTTTCAAACTGTGCACTAAATTCAGCAGGTGCAAAGGGCTTAATAGGGACAATAGCTGCTTTTGTGTGCTGAATAATATAGTCTTTAACTTTATCCAGATCGCCACGCTGCACCATAATTTCTAAATAGGGTCCTGACGAAGAGGCAAAATACTCTTCAAAATTTAATTGGCCATCGCTGTTTTTATCATAAGTATCGACCATGGCTTTTGCCAAACCTACGGCGGCCTGTCCCAATTGTGATTTAGATGCGCCGGATGGCGCAAATTGCCAGGTTTTTGCCATAAAGGCGCTGACCGGTTTCATATCCCCTAAAGTAAGCTGTTTGTATGCTTTGTGCTGTTCTTCATCGAACTGCTTTTGAAACTGGTATCCGTGCTGAAAAGCTAGGCTGGCTTGAATGTTTGGGGTGCTCATAAAACAGTGGCCTTTAGATCAGTAAAACGGTTGATAAAATAAACCCCAAACAATCATAAAGTTGCTAACTGCTTTCAGAATCGTTTGATAGTGTAATCCAAAAACATTGACATCCTTCAAATCTAAATACCTTCTAATCAGTAAGCAACAAGGTATCCATGAAATAAAAAAGGAGGCTCCCATCATAAAAAACCCCTCTAAAAAAACATCCTGTGGATCCTCTCAATAATCGCCATTCCATTTTAAAAAACGACGAGAAACATGACCCTATCGACACTTGCATAAGATCTCAAAGATCCCAAATTAATTTTTCCACCCCAAAAAGATCCCAAAGATCCCAAAATAGTTTTTGATCGAATTAAGCAGCGGTTCCCTCTCTTGAACCCAAAGGCCATTAATGGCAAGATAATGAGAGAATTCTCAATTTGAACCAATGCCGTAATGAGTCAATCCAATGAAATCCGTTAATTTCCTCCCCACCGCCAAAAAACGCATCGCCGTCGCCATGAGTGGCGGAGTAGACAGCAGTGTGGTGGCGTATTTACTGGCCCAAGAGCAAGCTGGCCACGAGTTGATTGGCTTTACAGCCTGGACCCTGAACGGACCCGGCAAGTGCTGCAATGATGCCTTGGTGAATGCAGGCCGGGTGTGCGAAACCTTGGGAATGGCTTACGACACGGTGGACCTGCGGGCGGAGTTTGCCCACTATGTGATGGATTACTATCACAACTCCTACGAAAAGGGCCTAACCCCCAACCCCTGCGTGGAATGTAACCGCTACGTCAAATGGGAAAAACTGGTGGACTATGCCCGGGATCACCTGGACGTGGATTATGTGGCCACCGGTCACTACGCCAAATTGGACCATACCGACGTTCAATCCGGCGGTCACGTCAAAGTGTACCGACCAGAAGACGAACGCAAAGACCAAACCTATATGATGGCAAGAGTCTACCCCAAAGACCTGAAATACACGCTGTTTCCCTTAGGTAATATGACCAAGAGCCAGGTCTATGAACTGGCCCAAAAAGTGGACCTGCCAACGGCTTATAGCAAGGAAAGCCAGGATATCTGCTTTGTCTTAAACGGCCAGGCCAACTATATGAAAGGCGTGTTCGGCGCCCAAAAAGGGCCTATTGTAGATTTAGACACCGGCAAGACTCTTGGAGAGCACGAAGGCCACTACCTGTTTACCGTCGGCCAGCGTAAAGGCGTTAAAGTGGCCGCCGGACGACCGATTTATGTCATTAAGGTGGATCCCACCACCAACACAGTCTATGTCGGCGATAAGCACCACCTGGATACCACCCGGTTCCGGGTACAGTCGCCGAACTGGCTGGTGGATGAGCTTGCTAATCCGTCGGTCTATCCGTATGAGAGCATGGTGAAAATCCGCTACAACTCGCCGCCGGAGCTAGGAACGGTGCATTGGGTGGATGAATCGACTTTAGAGGTGGAACTGACCCAGCCCAAAGATGCGGTGACGCCGGGTCAAATTGCCGCATTTTACGATACGGACTACCAACAACTGTACGGCGGCGGATATATTGAAGCTCATGTAAACCATAACGCCTTTGATAAAGAAACTCGTCAGCAGAATCTACCGGATTTAAATTGTCAAATAGATCCTCTACCGGTTTAACGCCACCACAGCCACCGGCTCTCGAGTGTTGGGCTTAAAGAACACCAACTGGTGAAACATCCGGGGGTTATCCACATTAAAGCTAAGGCGGCCGTTCACTTTTTGGCCGGGTTTTAGCTTGTGGAACATCAAATCTTTGTCCGAGTAACTGGAAGCATAAAAGAGCATGCCGTTTTCGTCTTTCAGGGCAATGTCGTAAAAGCCGAAGGCAATGTCGCAGTCGTTTTTAATGGCCAAATTCAATGTAAGTTGGGTGGGATCGCCCATGGGGTTTTCGGTAATTCGGGTTTTCTCAATGGTGACAGAAAGACCCGGGATGGTTTCATCTTTTTCCACGGCAGGCTCATCACTCACCGGCAGGGTTAGAGGCTCTTTAAGTTCCAGAGTCAACGCTTGAGAGGCATCCACTTTTTTATCCCGTCCCTTTTTCATTAAGGCAGAGGTTAATCCGATGGTTCCACCCACAGCCGCGCCACCGGCCACCACATAGCCTTGGGAAGCCACTGATCCGGCAATTCCTGCCATACGAAAGGCCATAATACCGCCTACAACACCGCCGGCAGCCGAATACCCGGCGCCGCGAACTACGTTGCGGCCCACGGTTTTCATCACCGAGTCTTTGGTGGTGAATTTGGCATCAATGGGAATTTCCTGACCATCGGGCAAAATCAGGTTCTCAAACTCTACGGAAATCGAGGCATGCCGACCCAACCGTTTAGCATCTGAAGATCCCGTGACAGACCCTTCTAAAATACTGTTGCGAGGAATCACCACTTTGCCACCAGACGTCACGGGACGTGAAATTTTGGCGTAAAACGCATCTCCATCAGCCAAGGCGTCTAGCTGCATATCCGATAAATTCACCGTAATGGGAATATCCGTCCCTTCAGTAAAGGTTTTTTTCGCCGCCGGCTTATCCGATGTTTGTTGTGGCGCGACTTCGTGAATAACCACACCCTTCAAGGGCTTTGCATCTGCCGCCAAACCTATCAGCAAGATAAAAATCAGGCTGATGGCGATAGAGGTTGTTTTGGAGGCAGAAAACATAAGGATATAGACTTTCCTATAGGATTAACTGGTGGGGATGGGTTTTTGACGCTTACGGAAGACTGTGTCTTTGATGGCCGTGTAGGCAATCCGGCTGAGGAACCAGGGGTTGCCGACCACATAGCGTTGAAACAGCCGCCGGGGCTCGGCGTAAAACCGGTAGAGCCACTCCAAACCGGCCTTGCCCATCCAATCCGGGCAGCGTTTGAGTTCGCCGGTAAAATAGTCCATCACAGCGCCAAGTGGCAAAATGGCCGGGACATCCAATTCATGTTTATGATCATCCATCCAGTACTCCTGAAGCGGAGTCCCAAAACCAACGATCAAGAGATCCGGCTTCAGGGTGTTAATCTCATCAATCACCTTGGCTTCTAATGCTTTGTCTTTAAGAATAAACCCGTGATGCATCCCCATCACTGAGTGAGCTGGAAGCTTTTCTCTCAACACATCCATCATTTTCTCCGGTACACCCGGCATGCCACCTAAAATGTAGACGGAGCATTTTGCTTCTGACAGGGTGGCCAGCATCTCTAAAAACCAGTCTGCAGCCGTTAAGCGGGTGGGAATATGTTTGCCCAACATCTTAGCGCCAAGCTTGATGCCTGCACCATCGCAGTAGACGCAGTCTGCATCCTGAAGCAACAGCTTCAGCCGACGGTCTTGAACCGCCTGATTGGCCACATGAACATTGAGGTAGGATAAAACACTTTGCTTGGGCCGCCGAATTTCGTGGATGATTCGGTGGAACAGGCTATCTGGGCTGTCAAAGGCAGCCAGTTCAATGTCTTCAATGGTTAAAGATGTGGGGAACGGGTTCATATCAGTCTGTCATCGCTTTCTCTGTCAAAGAAGGTGGGGAGAGGGGCCTAATAGAATAAAACCTTTAAAGTATAGAAAATTGATATACTCTGGATAAACGTTAAGGGGTTTTTACATAATCGTTATTGTAATGGAGATGTACGTCATGTGAAAACAAACCATTAACAAGTTTTGCGACAAGTTTCCAGGTGAAAGAGCT
>JAHQWC010000067.1 GCA_019634025.1 Vampirovibrio sp. | reverse complement strand
TGCCTGTACAAGCCTTACCAGTATCGGCGTACCGCCCAACTGGTTTTCAGTCAATTGGAAAACCGGAAAGATTGGCTACTCAGATCGCCAAGGTGACGGGTCTCGAGATTTAACCTTCGATGCGTCTCGAGTAATGTGGCGGATGGGTCTGGATGCAGCCCTGGGCAGCGAGCGAGCAAAGCAATACTTATTGGCACACCCTTTTTTACTAAACTATTGGCAACAACATCATAAAATGCCCACCGGATTCACCTGGAAAGGCAAGCCCATTGACGGGGACTCCACCGGGTTTCAACGCGGCGGAGTGTTGGTGCTCAATCACATACACCAACCCACTTATAGTAGAGAGCAATATCGCAAGTTATTTGCTCAGTCTTTTCACGCCGGCGGATATTGGTTTAATGACTATAACGAATACCTACACAGCGTGATTTGGTTTTCTCTTTATAGTGTTTACGCTTTAGATACCTACCCAACCAGCACCATTTTGGCAAAAAATGCGCCCTCTCGCCCCCAAAAACTTGAATCAAATCAGTCTGTAAAGTAGATACACTACGGAATTGAAACAAAAAAATACGTCTGTTTCAGTCGCGGTAAACACCTCCAAAATCACAATCCCTGAAAGCGTCTTGGCCGTTCTTACCTCTATACAAAATCCCTTTCAAACGCTTTATTCGCAAAAAAAACCTTCCCACATTTTGCAATCATCTGTATAATCGGCTTTGTAAACAGGCGAAAGCTTGTTCACACAATGACTTTCTTTATCAGTAGGTTAGAGATGGAGGTATTCCGTGAATAAAGAAGAACTCATCCAGGAAGTCGCCAAAAAGACGAAAAACTCCCAAAAGTCCGTTGGCGAAATCATCACATCCATGGTGGAAGTGATTGAAAAAACTGTTGCTAAAGGCAAAAAAGTGACCCTCGTTGGTTTCGGTACATTCGAGCCTCGCAAACGCGCTGCCCGGACCGGCCGCAACCCACAAAACGGCAAGCCGCTGAAAATTCCAGCCAAAACCGTTCCCGCTTTCTCTGCCGGCAAAAAATTCAAAGAATTGGTTGCCAAGAAGTAAGCAGTCCCTGGTTTTCACTTTACAAGCGCAACGGAGTTTCCGTTGCGCTTGTTGTATTTAATGAGGGTCTGGGCAGCACGTTTGTTTGATATTTACCCTCATCACCCTTAAAATACGCATAGTCTTTGTGTCCACCAATAATAGGCTTTGGTTATGTCTTCTACCAATACCGGTACTCCTACCCCAAAAAGTATCACAGCCCCTGGTCTCTTAAAACAGAAACAGCAGGGTCGTAAAATCGTTTCTCTGACCTGTTACGACTACACCACTGCCCGGTTACTAGATGATGCCGGGGTGGATATTTTGCTGGTGGGAGATTCCCTGGCCATGACAGTGTTGGGGTACCCGGATACGGTGAGCGTCACCATGGAAGAAATGCTCCACCACGCCCGGGCCGTTAGCCGAGGTACAAGTCGCAGCCTAGTGGTGGCCGACATGCCGTTTATGAGTTATCAACTCTCCACACATCAGGCCGTGGAAAACGCCGGACGGTTTATGCAAGAAGCGAGGGTAAGTGCCGTCAAACTGGAAGGCGCCAGCCCAATGGTGCTGGACGGTATCCGCCATATGACCGCTATCGGAATTCCAGTGATGGGTCACCTGGGCTTCACACCCCAATCTGTTCACACCATCGGCGGGTTTAAAGTCCAAGGAAAATCTCTAAAAGATGCAAAAACCCTTTTAGAAGACGCACAAAAATTGCAGGATGCTGGCGTGTTTGCTTTGGTACTGGAAATGGTGCCAGTAGAAGTCGCTGCAATGGTCACCAGCCAACTGGATATCCCCACCATTGGCATCGGGTCCGGCAACAATTGCGATGGCCAAATCCTGGTAGTAGACGACGTATTAGGACGCTACCCCGATTTAAGCCCCCGATTTGTCCGGCGATATCTAGAGAGTGATGTGCTCATCAAAGAAGCGATTCAGGCCTTCCGTCAGGACATTGAAACCGGCGCCTTCCCCAATAATGAAACTGAAGCCTTCGGGTTTCCCTCTGATCTCCTGCCCTCTTTAGGAGATACTGGACGCTCCGAAAATACTGATCAGACGCCACAACCGGTCTCCTAGCAATCATGGATATTCTAAAAACCACCGCTGATGTTCGCCGGTACCGTAAAGAAAATGCCCAAGAATCTATCGCCTTAGTACCCACCATGGGTGCACTGCATAACGGACACCTCGCGCTGATGCGTCTGGCAATAACCCGAGCGGATAAAGTTATGGTTAGTATTTTTGTAAATCCTACCCAGTTTGGCCCCAACGAAGATTTCGACAAATACCCCCGGACACACTCAGAAGACTTATCCAAGTGTAAGGCTACTGGCATAGATGCGGTGTTTCTACCCGATGTTGAGGTGATGTACCCCGATGGCCAAGAGCACCTAACCCAAGTCACTCCGCCCGACATCCTCACAGATCAACTGTGCGGTGCCTCACGACCCGGCCATTTTAACGGCGTGGCCACTGTGGTGTTGAAGCTGCTGAACTTGGTACAACCGGATATGGCAGTCTTTGGCGAAAAAGACGCTCAGCAGCTGGCTATATTGAAAAAAATGGTACAAGATCTGAACGTGCCTGTAGACATTATCGCCCACCCAACGGTCCGAGAACCCGATGGGCTGGCCATGAGTTCACGCAATCAATACCTACAAAACCCACAAGAACGCCAAGCCGCCTTAGCCCTCTCCGGCATTCTGAATTGGATCCGAGATCAGGTCCAGTTGGCCGGAGGCGCTTTACCCCAACAAGAAGTTCTCCCTTTAGCTGCTCAGCGACTCCAGGACCTGTCTAAAAACCAATCCCAACCCATTACCCTGGAATACCTCAATGCCGTTCATCAGGACACGCTGACGCCGGTTGAACAGTTGGATCAAAATACCAAGGTGTTGATTGCCGCACAGGTGGGAGATGTGAGATTGATTGATAATCTCGATCTATAGAAAAGGTTATGTCGCCGGTAAGCCAGCAGGTTGCTTCGACTGAGCCATATCAGAGATCCCAAACTTCTTAAAAAAGTCGGGCCGCAACACACCATACTCCAACACGTCCACAAACCGTCCATTTTTATACACGGCTTCCTTGCGGCGCCCCTCTTTAGTCATGCCCATATAATCAGCCAGTTTTTGCATGGCGATGTTTTCTTCCGTGGTGCCACAATGGATGCGGTGCAGATTTAAGGCCAAAAACCCATGCTCCACAATCAACCGGGACGCCTCTTTGGCATATCCTTTCCCCCAATACCGTTTTTCTCCCATCAAAACAGCGTACTCCGCACACCGATGAATAGGGTGGATCCCCTGGAGTGAAATATTGCCGATGTGTTCATTGGTATAGCTCAACACCACGGCCATCACCAAGTGTTTATCCGAACTATTCACCATCTTGATATAGTCTTCGGCCATAGACCGGGTGTAAGGGTGCACATGGTGACTGTTAAACTCACACACCTCAGGGTCGTTCAGCCATTCCAGATAATTCCCTTTATCCAGATCGCTATATTCCAAACCCCGCAGATAAATATTTTCGCCGGTGAGAAACATGTTATTGCCCATCATTACTCTCCTTCAGCGCGTGTCGGTTTTCCCATACCTTGGAAAAAGCAGTAACCACATCATCCAGGTCTTCCTGGCTTAAACCCGGACGCATCAATTCATGGTGAATCATCGTCTCCAAATGAAGCTTTTCGGTTATTGGGCACAGGCCTCTCTCATAAGACACCTTAGACTCCGGATAAGCCGACCACGGATACCCGCCTTTACCAAATGCCTGACGGGTTTGGTAGAGAGACTGCCAATAAAGCGGCTTCACATACCCAACATTTACCTTAACGCCCTCTGCTTCGCGTAATTCAATCGGCGCCAATTCCGCCTGAACGGCTTGCACAAAGGTGTTGCGGTGAACCCCGGCAACCTCGGCATCAAACAAGATAGGATGTTGATAATACGCATGGGTACACCCAGGCCGAGTAGCTGCCGGGGTTAAGCACGGGATCTCCTGGAGTTTCTCCGTCAAATACGCCACATTGTCCTGGCGAACTTGGATCAAACCGTCCAATTTCTTCAACTGCTCTTGGCCTATGGCCGCCTCAATTTCTGTCATCCGGTAGTTAAAGCCTACCAGTCCTGCCAGGTCTCCATAATCGTTCTCCGGCTTTCCATCTACCACAGCTTCTGCATGGTTACGGATCAACCGCAGACGCTCGGCCAAAACATCATCATCCGTTACGAGCACACCACCTTCCCCGGTGTGGATGTGCTTGTGATAGTTCAACGAATAAATCCCAATATCTGCCAATGTCCCGGCAGCCTTTCCTTGATGATAAGCGCCAGGGGCTTGAGCACAGTCTTCAATGACTTTAAGCCCGTGCTTTTGAGCCAGGTCATTGATAGCGTCTCGGTCATAAGGGAGACCAAAAATGTCTACCACGACAATGGCTTTGGTTCGGGAAGTGATATTCGCCTCAACAGAGGCGGGGTCTAAACAAAAGTAGTCCGGTTCAATATCGGCAAATATCGGAATGGCCCCATAAACCAAAGGCGCCGTAGCCGAGGCGCTCATGGTATAAGGCGAGACAACCACCTCATCTCCCGGTTCAATCCCAATAGCACCTATCGCTGCATACAACGCCGAGGTGGCTGAGTTCACCGAGATGGCGTGTTTGACTTGAAAGTGCTTGGCCCAGGCTTGTTCAAACGCCTGTACCTGAGGGCCACCATAAAAATCGTCATGCCAGCAGCCTAAAAACCGGGAGAGGATTCCAGAATCCATCACTTGGTCCACAGCAGTTTTTTCTTCATCGCCAATGGTTTTATAAGGAGGAAACGGTTTGGTTCGCACCTTAGAACCACCGTGAAGGGCCAGTTTTGATAAAGTTGGTGAGGATGTCGGCATCAGGGGAGGCTTGTCCTAATTTCCTGGATATAGAATCCATTGTCTAAGGGTTGGGAAGTTCCGTCAAATATGGACACAGCCGACCCTTCACGCAATGGGCGTGACCAGCGTACTGGCTTTTTGGTGATTACGGATTTCTTCAGCCATGGCCAACGCGGTTAAAGCGTTTTGACCAGAGCAGGCCAGGGTACCCTGATGTAGCAGGTGGGCCTCTAGAGAAACTGCCGCATGGGAGAGAGCTTGATCCAGGCCGGTATTCACTTTGTCCGTTAAATGCAGGGTCTGATACCCAGTGAACCTCGTGTCCGGCTGTACCTCGCTGATTTCCAGCTCAAACCCAGCTTCATTCATCCGGACTCGGCCTTTTTCAAATAGCAAGTCCATCTCAAACAGGGTAAACAATCGGCTATCAACCGCACTTAAGTGGAACGGCCGCTGGTTGTCGAACCAAAGCACTGCCGAATAGCTAGGATCTTCTGGGGTGAAGTCCGTCACCGAGTCTAACACCTGTACCTGCTGAAAAGGTCCCAAAAACCAGTGCAACAAGTCTAACAAATGTGTCCCATTGTGAGTCAAGCCTTTCCCATAACAGCCTGCACCAGACACAAAGCGCCCCAGTTCTCCCTCACGAACTCTGGACTGAAGGACCCGGAACTCAGGCACATATCGCCGGCTATAATTCACCGCCAGTGGAATATTTCTCTCCTCATAAAGCCGGACAATCTCCTCGGCTTCAGCTAAATCGGTGGTCAAAGGTTTTTCAGCAAACACCAATTTTAAAGGATATTGAGCCAGTACTCTCAGGATGTCTCCATGAGTCTCATCAGGAGAGGCCACACACACTACATCCGGTGTCACCTCAGCCATAGCAGTCTCTATGGACTGAAACCCTTTACAATTCACTGAGCTGTTGCCAGTGCCCCCCCATCGCTCCACGGCACTTTCCAACTTCACACCATTGGGATCCACAAACCCCACTAGTTCAAACCCTGGTAAGGCCGAAAACGCATGGGCATGGGTCAATACTTGAGGGCTCTCCGGCGTATCAAAAAAAGCGCCAATCATCCCGGCGCCGATAATAAGCAACTTCAGAGGTGATGCTGTCATGATGAGACCTCCCTCACACAATCAGGCTAACCGGATCCATGATTTCCAGATCGTACATGGGATCAGAACACGAGGCGCGAAGCATCCGGTATTTCATCTCAGCAATCTTCCAATCTTCCTCGTGGTCAATATCCTGCACCTCCGACTCCGGCAACTCCATCGCATGGGTATTGTCCATAAACAGCTTTTTTTGTTCGCCAAACCGTTGAGTATCCAGCCAATAGAACTGGCCGCAATCGTGGTAAGCCGGCTTCAGATCGTTAGACATAGAATTAAGGTGCTCAGGCTGGACCATAGAGATTTTGCCGTCGTCTACATGTAAGGCACGCTGAATAGGATAGCTGAACCGCACCACCGGCATCACACAATCTGCCTTGTTTTTGACCAGGGTTTTCATCCCCTGCTTCAACCGCGCACCGGTTAAAAACGGCGCAGTAGACAACAAACAGCAGAGGTATCGATAGGAAATACCGTGACCCTCATAGGCAGCTAACACCTCCTCCACCACATCAGACAGCACAGCGGTATCATTGGCGGTGGTGTCCGATCGTAAAAACGGCACCTCAGCCCCAAAATCTTTGGCTACTTCAGCAATCTCAGCATCATCCGTGGATACCATGACCGTATCAAAGCACCCCGACGCAATGGCGGCTTCAATGGTATAGGCAATCATCGGCTTGCCTAAAAACGGCCTAACATTTTTTCTGGGAATCCGCTTGCTGCCCCCTCGGGCAGTAATGAGGGCCAAGGCATTCTTAGGGGTTTGAGAAGACGCATTATTGGATGACATGGGAGCACGGGTCCTGTATTTTCCAAAATCATGTCATATTTTACCTAAAACCGTACTAAAATGATGCTATTCACGACAAGATAGATAGATGGGGACATTATTGCTGATGACCAAAGCATTCTTTAAAGACACCTTGATTGCCCAAAGTGACTGGTATATTGAGGTAGAAGGCAACGTCTACTTTCCACCAGAGGCTCTGAACCGGGAATACCTTAAGAACAACGAGAAAACGACTCATTGCGGCTGGAAGGGAACGGCAAACTACTATGACGTGGTGGTAAACGGCACAACTGCCAACGCTGCGGCTTGGTACTACCCAGAACCTTTGGAAGAAGCCCTAAAAATTAAAGACCACGTCGCCTTTGGGGCGGAAATTCAAGTAGAGCCCTAGCGGGACTGATGATACCAGTTTAAAATCTTCTTCCGCCAGGGTAATTCAACCGTCTTGTATAGCCAGTATGCAGCTATGCAGCTGATCCCTAATAAAGTCGGCAACAGGACCACCCCCACCCACGGTTGAGGCTGGGTAAAGTCCAGGTGGGTCGTAAATGTAATGGCATGCTTGGTATAGCGGTAGATGAGATGGTGGATTAAGTAGAAGGAGTAGCTGATTTCCCCGCCCAAAATAATCCATTGGTGATGAAACAGCCAAAACGGTTGCTTGACCTTCTCTGTAATGGCCAGCATCCAAATAATCAGGGCAGACGGTGGCAATAGGTACAAAAAAGTAAGTCGTTCATAGTTTCCCAGGTTTTCGATGGCTGCTTGGGTCCATCCAATAAATACCGGTTGTAACAAGAGCAGCAAAAAGCCCACTCCCAGAACCATTCCTCGCCATGACGAGTTGGACTTTTCTATGACATGGCCTGGATTTTTCAAGTAGAGATACCCTAACCCCATACCGGTGAGGAACTCCAACACCCGATTCGGCGGAAACCAAATACCGGTATAGTGTTCCGAAGGGACCCACTGGATCATCATCGCCAGATACACTGCGTAGACCAAACTAAACAGGATCAAATGCCACCGGATGTTTTTGAGAAACAGTAAACCCAACAAGGGAAACAGCACATAGAACAACGCCTCCACGCTAATAGTCCAGCCGGGGATATTCAAGGCCGTACAGGCTGCCTCGCTGTAACATTCGGCCAACCCCAGGGTTAACAGCAAATTCTCAACCGAAAAGTGATGTCGTGGAGACAGCACGATGATAGGGAGGACCAAGAGCGTCGTGAGGAAGAAAACAGGATAAATCCTTGCAAAACGGGCTACGTAGAACTTTTTCCATGGAAAATCGCCGGTTTGACCATCATATTTGGGGAAATAGTTAATAAACAGCACAAAGCCGCTCAAAACAAAAAACAAGGCGACACCGGTAGGTCCTAGCCGGTTAATGCCATCAAATACCGGTCCTTCAGTCAGTCCCATAAAAAAACCGAAGGCGGTTAGATGAGAAATAAACACCATCAGCGCCGCATAAAACCGTAGGCCGGTCAGGCTATGAATCAAAGCATCCCACTCCTACAAGTCCCAGTACCCTCTAATTACACATCCGCCATCATTTCTTTGAGCCGTGCCAATGTGGTGTCCATATTCACCAAATCGCTCACAGATTGCTTCAAGAACTCGTTCAGTTCATCAATCTTCCGTAACGCCGTATCAATTTTGGGGTTGGACCCATGTTCATATGCCCCCACATCAATCAGATCCTTGGCATCGCTGTATATAGCCAACAACTCCCGAAGCTTTCCAGCCGCCTCTTTATGATCATCCTCGCAAATCTCGGTAAATAACCGGCTCACACTCCGCAGAATATTAATGGCCGGAAAGTGGTTCATCGCAGCAATTTTACGATCCAGCACGATGTGACCATCCACAATCCCTCTCACCGTGTCACACACCGGCTCATTCTCATCATCCCCTTCCACCAACACGGTGTATAAGGCCGTAATAGACCCTGCATCGGTAATACCGGAGCGCTCCAGTACTTTTTGAATCCAAGAGAATACAGACGGAGGGTACCCTTTCATCGTCGGCGGCTCGCCAATGGCCAAGCCTACTTCTCTGGCGGACATAGCCGCCCGAGTCACTGTATCCACCATTAAAAACACGTTTTTACCCTGATCTCTAAAATGTTCCGCCACTGCGGTAGCCGCTTGCAGGCATTTCATCCGGATCAACGGCGGTTGATCGCCTGTGGCGCACACCAGTACCGAGCGTTTTAAACCTTCTTCACCCAAGCTATTCTCAATAAACTCCTTAACCTCCCGACCCCGTTCTCCCACCAAGGCCACCACGTTGACATCAGAATCGGAATTTCGGGCAATCATACCCAACAGAGTAGATTTCCCCACACCAGACCCGGCAAAAAGGCCCATCCGTTGCCCAGCACCCATAGTCAGCACCGAATCAATGGCTCGAACACCGGTAGAAAATGTTTCGTGAATAATCGGCCGCTGCATGGGGTCTGGCGGCGAGGCATCTACACTCACCATCTTGGCCATGGAAGTATCCAAAGGCATACCGTCCAATGGATCGCCTAAAGGAGAAATAAGGCGCCCCAGTAGAAAATCTCCCACCGGAATCATTACCGGATGGCCTGTAGTCGTTACCCAGCTGCCTTGATAGATGCCGGTACCATCCTCCAGCAAAAGCATTTGAGCCAAATCACCCTTAAATGCCACCACCTCAGCCGCCCGAGGGTCTCCATCAATGCTTTCAATATAGCAGAGGTCCCCAATTTTGAGCTTTGGTAGCTGCGCTTCCACTGTCAGCCCCATTAATTTGGAGACGCGACCTTTATACCGGTACAAATCGGCCCCGTACAAAATCTCACGGATTCTGGACTTGGTGGATTGAAGCTTAGCATCTGAAATCTTTGAAACGGCCATATAAATTCTCTTTGGTCACCCCTCATGGTTCTACCTATTGTTATTGTAGTGGCTTTTTCGTTAAATGGTGTCGTCAGAACCAATGAACTATATGGGAGTAGCGTTATGAGTAATCCAGTTGTCCAAGAGGTGGAACAAAAATTAAAAGATGAACTGGAAGCAGTCCATGTGGAAACAGTGGATAATTCCTGGATGCATGCGGGTCATGGGTCCAGCGGCAGCCACTTAGTCATTACCGTAGTCTCTCCAAAGTTTGGTGACATCACCCTCATTGATCGCCACCGAATGATCCATCAGGTATTGCGCGAAGAGATTGGCGGCGTGATCCATGCCCTGGAACTCCAGCCTTTGACGCCTATCGAGTGGGAATCCATTCAGGCCAAAGTATAAATATACACATACCTATCTTCTTTTTATAAAAGAGAGATCTTTTAATATATCTTAATATTTTAACAACAAAAGGCAATTCAATCCATTCTATTGTTTTTATATATACATAAGATAAATGTCCAGGATTTCGTTCAGAAGAGAGCAAATACAGATAAACAGATAACGGAATACCCCAGACACTGATAGAGATGCAGCAATAGAGTTAAGGAGACTCCAGCAATGGGTTTCGCAGCCAGCCAAGCAAGATACTTAATGCTCACCGCTCGCCAAAGCGATTTAGAGCTACAAGGACAATTCATTAACCAGGCCCGGTTATCTCTGGCCAACATCACCGGCGCGTTGTTCACCATCAGCGCCAATTTAGAGCCAGAATCTCCGCAGGCTATCGCCTTACAAGCAAGAATTGCCGCAATTCAGGCATTAGATAAAGCGTTAGAACTACAGCTCAGACGGGTAGACACCCAACGAGATGCGGTTCAAACCGAGATTGAAGCCGTCCGGAAGGTCATCGGAAAGAACATTGCTTCCACCTTCAAGACCTTTGCCTAAATTCTAAAACCCAATTTTTAACCTGTTGGCAGTCATGGATCATTGCTTTATGCTTTAGTCATGACCACCAACGCCTCTCCATACACATCCAAACGACAATCCCTGGGAAAACAGGGAGAGCGGCTGGCAATCAAATTTTTAGAAGAAAAAGGTTATTCCATTCAACATATCAATTGGCGAGCAGGCAAATTAGGCGAAATCGATATTATTGCTTCTCCTCCCCCGGAGAAGCCTTTTTATTTGGAGTTTTTGGTGTTTGTAGAGGTCAAAACACGTCGGAACCAGGGGTTTGTCTCATCACTAGAAGCCATCACACCAGAAAAACAACGCCGCATGGTTATAGTGGCGGAAGCCTACTTACAACAGAGAAATCTGACGGAAACCCAGGTTCGCTTTGATTTAATTGCCATCACAGTCTACCCAACATCCGATCCCTCAGTTATGCAGCACCCACCAGATATTATCCACCTGGAAAACTGTATTGCTTGATATTCGATTCCCACTACCTCCTCCCGGTTCATCCTCTATAATCAAAAGATAGAAGCAATAGGTTCCACCCAAGCATGCCAATCGTTACGTTTCAGCCTTCCGGCAAAACCATGGAGATAGACGACGCCACTACCCTTCGGGAGGCAGCACACCTCGCTGGAGTAAATGTTCATGACCGCTGCGGCGGACTAGGTGCCTGCTGTAACTGTATTGTTACCGTTGTGGATGGCGCCGAGCATATCTGCCCCAAAACCGTTATCGAAGAAGCCGTGTTTTACCTAGATCCTCAGGACCGGCTGTCTTGCCAATGCAAAATTACCGGGGACGTCACCGTTCGAGTAGATTAGTACTCCATAAGCCCAAGTGCTTGATCTAGATTCTTCACCTTGGACAGATCCACCTCAAACAGGTTGGCGCCGGTAAAATCAGCTTGAGCGACATTAGCACCTTCCAGGTTGGTTTCAAACAAATTTGCGCCTCTTAACTTGGCGCCACGCAAATCAGCCCGAGATAAGTCTGTTTTCCACAAATCAGCCTGATTCAAATTCGTCCCTTGTAGGGCAGCATCTTGTAAATCGGCATTTTTCAGCGTGGTTAAACGCATATCCGCCTGGCTGAAGTTGGCTTTTTTCAACGACGCATCCGTCAGATCCGAATGGTTCAACTTGACGCCAAAGGCATTGGCACCCTCCATCGTCGCTCCACGGAGGTCTGAAGACTGCATATCACTGCGGAATAAGTTTGCCTCATTAAGATCTGAATCTCTAAAACTACTTTTACGTAATTCTGCCTGAGGCATATTGGCCTGCTCTAAAACCGCATTGTCCAATTGGCTTTGCTGCATTTTCGCTTCCCTGAACGAAGCTTCTTTTAAATGAGAGCCTCTCAAGTCTGCCCGGCGTAGATTGGACTGTCGGAAGTTTGCATGAGGTAAATCTAACACCGAAAGTTCAGTAGCATATAGATTTTTTGCAGGTAACTCAAGTTTGGGAATCTGGAGTTGGCCCGCTGCACCTGGCAATTGTTTGCGCACGGCTTCAAAAAGATCCTTGTCACCCTGTTGCAAGGCAGAAATTGCTTCAAGTTGCCTTTGTGCAAGGGCTTTCGGCCAGTGAAACAGAATGGGCATCTGGAATGAAATCATGGGATATCCTAAACAGGGTTAATCATTAGGGGATAATAGAAAGACACTACTTTGCAGGTTAAAAGCAAGTCAAGATCAGATGTTGCTATCAACCTATGCAGACCATACAAAACTTAATATTTTGCCCTCACGAAGGAAATATCCGCAAGAAGGTAAATTGCTTTATGATGGGGAGGGTTATTTTCCGTCGAGCAGTGAATTGTGAGAAACACTGATGGTAGGTCGTCTATTAAATTTGGATCAATCTCTGTTATTGATCGTAGATGTTCAAGAAAAATTTATGCCGGTGGTAAACCGCTCAGAGCAGTTTATCAGTCAATGCCGAAGAATGACTCAGGGGGCAGCCGCGCTACAATTACCGGTCCTAGTAAGTGAACAGTATCCTAAGGGGCTCGGTCATACCGTACCTGAACTGGCGAACGACTTACCCCCTGGAACACCCATTATGGAAAAAACCGCTTTTGGTTGCTTACAAGACACAGCCATTCGAGACAAAATAAACAGTCTCAACCGGAATCAAATCATGTTAATCGGCCTGGAAACTCATGTGTGCATCAATCAAACTGCCCATCAGCTTCTGGAGGCAGGCTACCAGGTGCACTTGCTGGAGGATGCCATCACCTCCAGAACCCAGGAGAATCATAACATTGGCCTCGTCAAAATGCGCCAATCCGGCATCATCACCTCTTGTGTGGAAGCCGCCCTGTTTGAACTCATGGAGACAGCAACCCATCCGGCATTTAAAACCATTCAAGGTTTGGTCAAATAAACAGACTTATCATAGGAGTTATCGGTGAAAGACTCTCAAACACACTCAGGATTTACCTTGGTGGAATTGGCTGTAGTCATTGTCATCGTAGTAATACTGGCAGCGGTGGCAATCCCTCGGCTTGTAGACACTGAAGACAGCGCCGAGCAGACCGTGGCCCGGGATTTCTTGTCAAACCTAAAAAGCGCGGCCAATCTATGGACCGTCAAAAACGAGGGCTCGCCCACTGGATTTACGCAGTTTGTAGATACACAGGTCCCCGCCGATTCGGATAAAAGCATTACCGCAGCAACGGTCGGCACCAACCCCGGCAATTGCACGGTTCAAGACACTATCATTGATTGCAGTACTGCGTTTAATCGCATTGATGCCGTCTACCAATGGGAAGACGGTATCATCAGCGCATCCATTTCAACAAAATAGACATCACTGTCCGGCTAGCACAAAAATCTTATTCTCTGTTTTCATGCACAAGAGAGCAGATGGCAGAATTGTGAATAGGGGACAGAGCAGTGACAGCAGAAGATAAGAGCGCCTTAGCGACTGAGGCAACAAACACTATGAAAGAATTTGCCAGCCACCCTGAGTTGGTGCAACTGGCTTATTTTATGACCAAGCTTTATGATGGCGACCGAAACTTTGGAGCCGGAGAGCTGGATGGATCAGAAGGTCTATGGGGCCCTTCTCTCGAAGATGTACAGGAAGTTCACAACGTACTTTTCCCGGAGGTAGCCACTTCTTACACACCGGCAGAAATGAATAAAATAAGCAACGCCGTATCAAACCAGGTATCAGACAATTATTTAGATGAGATACAGTATGGCCCAGCATCTATGACGCTGGCTGATTTAAAATCCTTTGCAAAAGAAAATGATATTCGGCTGAGCCAAACCAATATCAGCAAGGGTGAGAGATTTTCCCGCATGGCCCTTCGAGCACAATTTGACAACGGGAGGTATACCAACAGCTACAGTCCTTACGGGATGGGCCTTGGTTATATTTAGCTTTCCGGCGGCAGTATTTTTAGATGCCGGTTGGGTTCATTCCCCACACTCAGGCTAATTAACCCTTGGTTTTCCACCAACTCGTGTTGTAACCGTCGAATATAAGACCGCCTGGGCGCAAGCTCAGCAGGAACAGTAAGAGTTCCATCTAATATTTTTTGAGCCGCTTCCCGGGCTTCACGCAAGGCGACATCCGTTTCTTCCTCAGTATCCTCTTCTACTAGCCGATCGACCAGTGCGCCGGCTTCCAGATCCATCGACTCTCGTAGTGCCCGTTGAATTTGGGGCATGGTATTGGTTTTGGCAATAAAAACTGGCACTTCATAGTCTTCAGCCAATTTCATAATTTTAGACCCGGGCCGAGCGCTACCTTTAAGGGCTATAACAGCGTTGGCGTCATAAATATGGTTGGTGGCACTCACATGGGTCAAATGCAGGCGCTCCACAATCCGTTCTAAGTTCACCTTGCTGATGCCGTACAAAAACACTCGAAAGGTATCTTCGCCCTCTGGACTGGCTGAAGCAGATAAAAACTCTGCCACGTCCGGTGGTTCACTTTCCACCATATCAGACAGGACATTTAAATCACTTTGCAGGACTTTCACGTTACCCGTTTGGGTGTCCACCTTTCGCACCTCCGGTATCAAGGTCCAGCCTCTCAAAATATGATCCACCGCCTCAGCCACATTGGGATATATGGCCAAGGTATTCCGGTCTCGAATTTCCACGGCAATATCAAAAGTCGGCTGTTTCTCACGTTCCAACACGGTTTTTTGAGTAGACCGTCGCTTGGCCTCGTCATCCCCCAAGGTCACCGCTTGTACACCCCCCACCAGGTCTGAAAGCATTGGGTTTTTAATCAAGTTCTCCAAGGTAGACCCGTGGGCGGTGGCGACCAAAATCACCCCACGCTCGGCAATCGTCCGGGCGGCAGCAGATTCATCTTCGGTCCCAATTTCATCCACCACAATTACTTCGGGCGTATGGTTTTCCACAGCTTCAATCATGACTTCTTTTTGCCGATCCGGACTACTCACCTGCATCCGCCGAGCCCTACCCACTGCAGGGTGAGGAATATCCCCATCTCCAGCAATTTCATTAGAGGTATCTACAATCACCACACGTTTTCGAGCCTCATCAGCCAGTAGTTTAGCAACCTCTCGAAGCTTAGTGGTTTTCCCCACACCAGGACGACCCAACATTAGGATACTTTTGCCCGACTCAATCAGATCTCGGATACTCTCTATGGTGCCGGTAACCACTTTGCCGACCCGGCAGGTTAGGCCAATAATTTCTCCCTGACGGTTCCGAATGGCGCTAATCCGGTGCAGGGTTCTAGGAATCCCAGCCCGATTATCCGTATTAAACGACCCAACCTTTTTCACCAGTTGGTTTAACTCGTCAAAACTGACCTGATCAGTTCCCAGCTCCACAATGGTTCCACCAGAAATCCTGGCTTCCGGCACCCGACCCAAATCTAGCACCACTTCAGTCAACTCATTAATATCCAATTTTAACAGCGCAGAGCGCACCCGCTCCGGTAGGATATCGATTAATAGTTGCAAGTCGTTTTCGATGGGTCGGCTCCCGGATACTTTATCCAACAGCACCACGTTTGGTTCAGACACCCCTAATAATCCTGATCCTGTGTCTGACCCGTTGGGTTGTTTTGCTTTCATTCTCACATCTTTTTCCCGCTCAACGGCACCTCTATTTGTATTATACAGGGTTACGCAAGCCTGGGGAGAGAACACGCTTTATAACCAGGCGTGGAATATAAGAGAAAGCCCTACAAACCCTGACACACAAACCTATTTTGAAACGCCTGAACAATTTGACGGGCCGCCCCAAATGCCTGATCACAGGTGTCACCAGATTCTATATACGGCCATACTGCTTTACGAGCCATAGTACCCATACCAACTCCAGAAATAAACTGATATTCAGGGTTTTTCAGGTGTTCCGCCGTAAACGCATTAATCCCACCGGAAATGGTTATCAGCGGATACACATTGTTCGTGGTCTGATAAACTTCTTGGGCTGCAATTAATGATGGAACTGATGCCTGCAGGTCCTCTGAACCCGACATAGGCTTACCATCAATCTGCAGCACCAATGGTAAAAAAGGCGTCGTTTCACATACAAATGATTGCAATCGAGCCAAAAAAGCCTGCCACCGATCTACAGGGCTTTCACTAGGACGAAAGCACACAAATACTAGCTTATCTTTCAACACAGATCCCAATCGACTGAAAAAACCCGCCAACATGTAAGGGTCTGCATACCGGGTGTGAAGCTCCACAGCATCCACTCTGGGGTCCGAAAGGAGTTTTTCCAGTTTTTCCTGATCCTGATGAAAAGGCGTAAGCGAAAGTGCTTCGGTCGGACAAATATCCACACACCGGCCACATCCATAGCACAGTGGTTGTGTAATCAACAACTGCGTTAAATCTGTAGCAATCGCGTCGGTAGGACAGGCCGGAATACAAGCATCACATAAAATACACTGCTCTTGGCTAAGATCGATTTTCCGAAAATGCGGGTCAGCGTCCAAAGGCAGGCTGATCATCATCATCGGCAGTGGAATTTCTGGCGGCAGCTCTTGAAGTGCTTGGTCCACCGCATCCAGCACCGTCTCATCCGGGGCAATATCAATGCAGTGGGCGCCGGCACTAGCATAAACTTTTGCCAGACCATGGGCTTTTTTCGCATCAGTAAAACTTCCACCGATAATCAGTTTAAAAAACTCACGTTTCTCCAGAGCACGTAAGACCCGTTGCTGGGAAGGCTTTATTCGGTAAACGTTAACCGAAGCAGGGGCGTTTTTTAATTCAGGCATCATCCCAACAATTATAGAGAAAACCGGCTTCAGATGATCAAGGTGCTGATAATGCTGTACTTTTCATTATTTCGCCAGAGTAAAAGCTTCTACCCACTAGTCCCAGTGCCAGATGTTCCCGAAGGACCATTCCCTTTACCCGTATCCTTTGGCCCAAACCAAGCCTCACCGCGACGGTTCCATATTTTTTGAAACCGGGTAGACAGTCCGTCCGGTGAAAAGAGTCCCGTAAACCGTTCTCCAATATGGGTAACCTTGGATTTTGCTTTTTTGTCTGGCGTGCCGGACACGTTGTAAAGCCGTTGCAACCGCTTTGCAAACTCTTCCACCCCAGCCATTTTCTCTAGCTTACCCTCTATCACAATGGAAATAGAACCCGTTTCCTCAGACACCACAATACAACGACTATCTGAGGTTTCAGTCAATCCAATAGCCGCTCGGTGACGAGTCCCGTACTGCCAGCTAAGCTTAGGATCTTCCGTCAACGGTAATAACACACCGGCAGCGGCCAACCGATTTTCCGAACTAATCACCACCGCTCCATCATGTAATGGTGTATTGGGATGAAAAATAGTGAGTAGCATTTCGGTACTCAATCTGGCATCCAGCTTGGTGCCGGCTTCCAAATAATTCCCTTCACCCGTGTTGGCGGTTTCTAAAACGATGAGCGCCCCCATCTTAGACTTACTCATAAACTTCACAGCATCGGTCAATTCCTGAACCAGAAACTCCGCCTTCCGTTCCTGAGAGGAGGCAGAAAACGACTGCTTGCCAAAGAACTCTGGCTGTCCCAAAAACAGTAACACTCGCCGTAGTTCCGGCTGAAACACAACAATGAGACCGATAATCAGCAAGAAGGTGCTGGCACTAAATACTGATTCCAGAATTTCCAGGCCCAACACATGGGAAGATCCCCATAAGCTGATAAACAGCAACAAAATGACAAACAGGCCTTTCAGCAACTGTTCGGCATGACTATTGCGAATCAGCTTGACGTAGGCAAGAGCAATAATGCCAATGAGAATGGCCAACTGCAAACCATACTTGGCCAGCACAAACCAATCCATCTGCAACGATTCAAGCCATACCGGATCCACCATAGGTATGCGGGAACCTTTCTTTAATACCTAATCTGTCTGGCGCAAATCCCTTAAAAGGAATACCTGTGGCAAACAGACGCCTTGAACCTCAACGGGTTCCATCAGGTGCTTTATGTTTTTGAGAATCTACCGAAAACCCGGTAAAACGCCCGAACCAACCACCTTAAGTAACCATGCGGTAAGCAAAATAAAGGGCACAAGGATAAGAAGGGGGACACATTGAAAAGCCCCTCTATAGTTATTATACCCATGTTTGCTCCAAAACGGAACCACCTGATAAACAATCTCTTTATTCACAGCGTAAAAAGCTGTAAGAATTGAGTGTCAGGAACATAAACCTTAAAACAGCAGGTAAATAGCCTATGCTGTAGTCAAAGAAGACTTTTGATCGAGTGTCTCTCCCGATGCGCTGGCATCATCCAGATGAACAGGAATACTATCCATCTGCAACAGGTCATCATAAGTCTCTCGCCGTAACAAGGTGGTGTCTTTTCCATCATTCACCAACACCATGGCAGGCCGTGGCACTCTGTTGTAATTGGAGGACATGGTGTAGTTATAAGCGCCGGTACCAAACACCAACAAGGTATCACCCGCTTCTACCATAGGCAGGCTGGCGTTTTGAATCAAAATATCGCCGGATTCACAATATTTGCCGGCAATGGTGACCGTCTCATCGTTGGGCATCCCCGCCTTGTTAGCTAAAATAGAGGTATATTCAGCCTGATACAAGGATGGCCGAATATTGTCTCCCATCCCACCATCAATGGCCATATATTTTCTACCATTAGGAATCTGCTTATCACTCCCTATAGTGTATAGCGTCACCCCAGAGGTTGCCACCATACTCCTACCCGGCTCCATAACCAGTCGCGGCATAGGGTAATCCAGTTTTTGAGCATAAGCTTTTAACTTAGCGCACACCTGCTCCAAAGTATTTCCCACATCTAATGGGTGATCCTGAGAGGTATACGCCACACCAATGCCACCACCAATATTGAGGTCTGGTAGAACCATTCCATCA
>JAHQWC010000066.1 GCA_019634025.1 Vampirovibrio sp. | reverse complement strand
GGAGTCTGGCCAGGTCCTCATCCAGGTTCACCAACTCCAATGCCCACTGTAACTGCTGGCGTGAAATGTACGTTCGGCCCAACAATATATTCTCTTCCACCGTGCCATTAAACAACTCATTGACGCCGGATACCAGAGCCTGATTGCGCCGCAGCATGTTTAAATCCACATCCCGTACATCAGTCTGATTCATCATAATCAAGCCCTGATCCGGCTGGTGCAGTCCACACAGCAAATAAGCCAAGGTGGTTTTGCCGGTACCACTTAGCCCCACCAAACTGACTCGCTCGCCCGGCATCAATTTCAAGTTTAAATCTTCCAACACCGGTTGGGTGGGATAGTACGAAAAATACACCTTCCGGCAAACAATCTCAGCACCTTTGGGATTATCTATCGGCGCCTCTCCCCCAAGACGTTCCACCGACATATCAGTGACCGCACCCACTTTCTCTAAACTTGTTAACAAGTCGTAAAAAGCATCAATCCGGTTCACCAGCTTATCCAATGCCGCCATAATAATAATAATCACCAGCTCTGCCGCCACCAACTGTCCCAAGGTTAGCTGCTGATTGATGACCAAATACCCCCCAATAGCCAAAACCCCAGTACTGGCAAGTGCTTGCAACAAGTAATAGCCAGAGATCTGCCGAATCAAGACATTGAAGTGCTGTCGGCGGGAATTAATGTACGCCACTACATGATCATCCAACCGGTCCTCTAGAAAAGAGGGCAAGCCGTTCATTTTAAAGCTTACGTGACAACGTCCCAGCTCTTCCAACCAATAAGCCACTTTATACTTATGGGAAGACTCGTCAATGCTACTTTTTAATCCACCCAAACCCAAAATGCCAATTCCTAAAATGCCCAACACCAAGGTCAGATCAAACACAAACAAAAACGGACTATAAATCCCGATTAAAATCAGGCCTATCAATATTTGCAGAATAGACGAAGGGCCATCCATCAAAAGCTTGGCCCAGGTTTTTTGAATGACTACCGTATCAAAAAACCGGTTCACCAGCTCCGGCGTATAGCTTTCCTTCAGGGCAGAAATACTGATTCGGGGTACATGAGCAGCCAGTCGCAATGCCACCCGGGCAAAAATCCGCTGCTGGATAATTTCTACCAACAAAAACTGCAACAGCTGGATTCCACCAGCAAACAAAAGCCCCACAAACACCAAAAGCGACAACACCAACAACGGCTGTAAAAACATCCCTGCGGCAATGGTGTTTACCAACGCCTGGGCGCCCAAGGGCACCGCCAAGGAGAGAATCCCAGAAAACACGGTATACACAATCAAGACGATTAAGTCCCGCTTATCCTGGCGGATAATATCCCAGAGCCGTTGAACAGGCGTCATAGAAATAGAAGAAGTGGCGCTCATAACATCATTGGGTCAAATGGGTTGAAAGAAAGTAATACTGACATCTCAACATGCTTCACAGGAAGGATAGAAATCAACCATCTGCGTTTAAGTCTCTATCCGGTTGGTTCTTCTATATAGTCTATCAGAATGCAGCGCCGAGAGTTGGATAATATGGTCAATTTCGTGGCTAATTTTTTATAAAGGCATCAATTCATGCCAAGTGTACCCACATTGCCACCCTGTTTTTCCAGCAGAGAAGTACAAAGCAGAAAGTCAGTACTAAAGAACCAGTCTATACCGACCAATCACAACAACATCACCCAACCGCTAAACACAGCCAACATAAACGTCAGCCCCAGCAGCCCGAAGGCCACCGGTCGGGATACGGTGTTCCATAAAATCAAAAACGGATACACGCTGTACACGCCAAACCCAAACAGCAACGGCAGCACATAAGCCAACGGCGCTCCGGCTTCATAAAAGCTGTGGGTCAAAATCACATCAAAGGCCATCGGCAGCGGCAGCAAAATCCCAATGGCTGACACGAGAACCACTCCGGCAGCAGTCGGCGTCTGCTGAACCAAGCTTTCTAACGGCAACCATTGATGAATTGCCGCCGTTAAAAACGCCGCCAAAAACATGAACGGCACCGTCAGTTTAAAGATGTACCACAGGTTCTTCCCAAACAGACTACCAGCCTGTTGAAAAGCAGCGCCCCAGGATTCTGAAGTCATCGATAAATCATTATCTGGCAGTGCACACGTCCCCGCCGAAGGCAACTCACACACCGTATTCTCTAATATTGCTGCCGGATCCGGTTGCAACCATTTCACTAATAACGGCACCCCAACCAAAATCACCAACAGCGTAAAACCGTACTTAAACAGCACCAGTTCCAAGGGGAATAGCGAAAACAACATTACTGCCACAATCATATTCAACGTCGGTGAACTGATCATGGTGGCCAACGCCGTTTCCATCCGTCCGCCGCCAGCAATCATGCCTTTGGCAATGGGCGCTGCACAGTTAACGCACACGCCTAACGGCGCACCCATCAACATGCCGAAAAAGCTATTCAAAAACCCATTCCGTCCCTTCTGTTTGCCCAAGGTCTGAAAAACCGACAACAACGCCGCCCCAAAAATCACCCCAA
This sequence comes from Vampirovibrio sp., assembly GCA_019634025.1. Lineage (GTDB taxonomy): Bacteria > Cyanobacteriota > Vampirovibrionia > Vampirovibrionales > Vampirovibrionaceae > JAHQWC01. The sequence goes on along the minus strand of JAHQWC010000066.1, from coordinate 24,187 downwards.
AGGTCATGCCAATCTTGTTGGCATTCAACCAATTTAACGTCGCCAACCCCAATTGCTCCCACACCGGACGCGTCGCGTCAATGTTAAACAACGGCGCCAGGGTAATCATCGACGTTAATGCCGTATGCCCCGCTTCGGACTTGGCCACCAACTGCGGATACCGCGATCCCACCCAAAACACCCCGGCCACAATGACCGCCCACAAAACCAACCACCCCAACCGCTTGGGATACTCAATCATCTTAGGCAGCTTGGCGGCAAATGAAACCATTGAAAAACACCTTTGAATCAGACAGAGAGAGTCAAAAGAGCAGCTATTTTCTGACGGCCATTGTAACAGAGAAAAGAAATGCTATTAGTTACCCACTTAAAAACCAAAGTCATTCAAAATAGATGCACGGCTAGTTAGTTGAAATCCTAATGAGTGTTTTTTCCTTTAAAATATTTTGAACGAGAGCCTCTTCCTCATATCTCAGCTTCCAGCAATTATAATATTCTTCAATTCCTCTAGCTGCAACATCTATAGGGGTTTTTACTTCCTTTATTGGGAAAAGCGTGTCCCAATCTGTAATAAAAAAGCGGTTCTCTTTTGTGCTGTATAAAAAATTATTTAGATTCCCCAACATGTGATAACCCAGTTTCTTCAAAGGTGTCGAAATATCTCGATTCATTTGATCCAACAAGCGAAAAATCTTCGCTTTATTGTGAATATTTCTTGCCAGTAATTCTTCTGCATTAATTCCATCAACATAAGGGTATACAACTACTTTGTATGGAAGCTGCCTAACTATGATATCTTTCGCATCTAATATTGGGGCAGCTATTCCTTGCTTCGAAAGCTCACGATACTTTTCCAGGTTTTCATGGGTAACTTTCGCTCTAGGCCATGCAGATAAATGGTATTTTATGATCCATGTTCCAAAGTCTGTTTCTAGAGTAAGAAGACTTGCATCTCCTGGTTTCTGTCTTGCTTTTAAAACCTCACATTTATATCCCAAATTAACATTGAGTTTACGAGCAAGATTCTCTGGAGAGAGAATATCTAACGGTGTAATTAACTTTTCAATCGTAGTAGTAATTTGCGCCGCTCTAGTCTTCTTATCAGGATCAAATACGTCTTTCGATGCAGCCATTGGACCTTTATTCACAGAAGAATTAAGAACCGATGAAAATACAGGTGCTTTATTAAATGGTGAAAACTCTTTAATTTTTATATTACTAGTCATTATTAACAGCTCAAACTGCTTATTTAAGGTAGCAGATATTAAAATAAACTTTCCTTTTCATCAAATCATTATAATTTGAACAAACTTAAAAACTCAATTGACGCCCACAAAAACCTCACTACATTACTGATTACACCGGATAATCACCCTCCGTAATCAGTAACACCTTGATAATTGAATACCCCACCAAAAACAATGTCCTAATCTTGGGGCATAGGACATCAGACTCACCACTAAAACTCAAGCCTCAAAAGCCTCTTAACCCTATGTCCCATTTTTACCGTTTTTTTATCTGAGGCATTTTGGGACACATTTACCGCCTACTCTTACAAATCAATCACCCGCCCCGGCGACCCTGCCTGACGTACCCCAGTTTCAAACATCCCTCGAGCCGATAAGTCAGACTGCCAAACCACCGGCGCGCCATAAAACTCTGGATATTCCATGTTATTCACCACCGGATAACCCGTCATCGCCACCCGATACTGCCGTCTCGGATCCAACGGTCCCCACCGCCCGGTTTGCCGATCCTGCACTGTCACCCCAACGGGAGTTCCGGCTGCATCAATCTGATACCGAATTCCTGCCGGATGCAACAACGGTGCTTTCCCTTGAGCCGACCGTTGCAATGCCGAATAAATCGCTGCACCTGAAACCGACACCATCACCAACTTCTCCTCAAAGGGCAACAAGGTGGAGAGCTTTCGGTCCGTCAACCACCCCGGCGTCACATCATCGCGAATCTCAGTGGCTCGCACCAACGCCACATCAGCCTGGCTCAAGTCTCTGGCCGTCCTGGCTACAAACAGTCCCACCGGATTCAACCGGCGCCAGTCTAACGGAATGGTGTTGTTTAAATACGCCACCGGCTTTGCCGGTCCCAGCGCCGCGTTTAATACCCCATCGGCTGCCGGGCTCCGGCCAAATACGCCACTGGGAATCCGCACACTGTTTTCATCAGCAACAGTGCCTTGCGGCGTAAACCGAACGTCACTGACCCCCAGGGTATTGCCCCGGCGAAAATTCCGAACAATTGTCACCGGCTCCCCCCTGGCAGAGGTTACTGTCTGGTTCACCGGCCGATCCCAATCCGCCGTCCCCACAATCACATCAATGCCGGCAGTCTGCCGGGCCAAGGTGTCATCGGCGGCTTCGCCCATATGCGACACCACCACAATCCGCTTGATGCCCAAACCTTCCAACCGGTTTACATCCTGCTGCACCTGCCGAATCGTCTCCGGTAAATTACTCACTGATATCGGCTCTAACGAAACCCCTGGCCCCACTGCCGTTTTCGCCAACGGATTGGTGACGCCAATCACCGCATAGGGGCCATGTTGACCCTGAATCACCGTAACATTCTGGGGGGCAGCCCCACTATTCTGCGAAGCTTTCAAGTTCCCTGCCAGCCACGGAAACCGGGCCAGTCCGGCGCCGTTGATAAAATTTTGCCATCCCTGCTCCACATCCAAATTACCGATGCCACTGGCGTGTAAGCCCATCAGGTTTTTTACCAATACATTGGCCACCCAGCCTTTTGGGCAACGTCCGCTGTAACTGTTGCCGTTATCCAGCCGTACCACGTCCATGCCGTGCTGATGCCCCGCCTGGCTTACCTGGGCAAACCCGTTGACCAGCCGGCTCATATTATCCCAATTTTTATTGAGATCGTTGCCATACAGCAATCGTAAGGTACTTATCGACTGAAAAGGCTGAGAGGCAGGTAGAGAAGTTGGAGAAATCAAGGTTTAAGCAGACTTTCATGTTTCAAAAAAGGCTTCTTCATCTTACTTAAAACCCGATCCTTAGACTGATTTGCTGCCTTCTTCCCATATTGATCCTATAATGCAACCCAACCGCCCTCCTTCCCGAAACAGGTGCGATCGCGATGACTTCCTCAGCGTTTCAAACACAACAATACCCGGTTTTAATTATTGGCAGTGGTATTTCCGGCTTATTTACCGCCTTGAAGCTGGCGTCTTATAATATTCAGGTGTTGCTGGTCACCAAGTCCACCCTGTCCGAAAACAATTCTCGATACGCCCAAGGCGGTATTGCCGCCGTGTTGCCGGATAACCCCGAGGACTCTTTGGAACTTCACGTCCAGGACACCCTAAAAGCCGGCGCTGGGCTGTGTAACGAAGATGCTGCCCGTTCTATCCTGTCTGACGGGTATGACGCCATTGCCGATATGCTGGACTACGGTGTGCCTTTTGACAAAAAACCAAATACGGATCTGGCGCTGACCCTGGAGGCCGGTCACAGCGTCCGCCGCATCCTCCATGCCGGCGGCGATGCCACAGGCCGCGAGGTAGAGATGACCCTGGTCAATAAAGTCCGCCAGCATCCCCTCATCGCCGTTAAGGAGTTTTGCCAGGTTACCGAACTGTTGGTGGACCAAAACCGCTGCATTGGCGCCCGGGCTTGTCTTCACCAGGAGCAACAGCAATACGTTTTTCTGGCGCATCATGTGGTGCTGGCCACCGGTGGCGTGGGCAGGTTATTTGCCCAAACCACCAATCCGTCTGGCGCCACCGGCGACGGCTTTGCCCTAGCTTACCGGGCCGGCGCCGCCTTAAAAGACATGGAATTTGTCCAGTTTCACCCCACCGCTTTTTACAGTGAGGGTAACGTCCAGTTCCTTATTTCCGAGGCGTTGAGAGGCGAAGGTGGCATTTTGCGTAACGCCCAGGGAGAAGCTTTTGCCCATAAATACCACCCCAACGCAGAACTGGCCCCCCGCGATATTGTTACCCGGGCCATATACAGCGAAATTCAAGCGCAGTCAGATTTACCCTCTCCATTGCCGCATGTCTATCTCGACATTACCCATCTCCCGCACGATAAAATCGAAACCCGCTTTCCCACTATCTTGACCAATTGTCTGACCCACGGTGTGGATATTCGCAAAGACTGGATTCCCGTTTCTCCTGCCGCCCACTACATTATGGGTGGCGTTGATGTGACTCCTCAAGGCCAAAGCACCATAGACGGTTTGTTTGTTGTGGGTGAAACCGCTCACACCGGCCTCCACGGCGCCAATCGCCTGGCCAGTAACTCTTTGTTGGAATGCGTCGTTCTGGCCCGTCGGGTTGCCGAGGAGATCAGCCTCCTAGATTCAGCCCAACGGGATACTTCCAGTCAGTCTCATCACGAACCGGTTGCATACCGGTACGATGCTTTACCGGAAGTCTCAACACGTATTCACCAACTTCACCAATGGATGTGGCAAGATGTTGGTATCATTCGTTCCAGTGCAGGACTGCTTCAGGCGTTAAACCAGGTGGAAGCCATGCTGGCGGAAGTGGAAGATCAAGGGTTAAACCAGGTTGTGCCTGCCGGGGTCGAGTTACACACTCAGTTGGTGGGGGCTCACATGATTATACTGGCGGCTTTGGCCAGAGAAGAAAGCCGGGGCGCACACTACCGAAGCGATTTTCCGGACACTGAGGTGGCACCGATGCACAGCATTCAAGAACAGCACCAACCCACCGTCGCTGCCGTGGCAGTGGGCGTTAATGGAGGCTATTAAGATGATAGACACACAAATTCGCTTATCCAACACCGTCGGCTTGGCTTTAGCCGATACGGTTCGCATGGCGATTCACGAAGACCTGGCCCAGGGTGATGTGACGACGGACTACTTGCCGGAACTGCAGACGCCGGCCCAGGCCATTTTAAAAACCCGCTCGGCTTGTGTTGTCTCTGGGCTGGATGTTGCCCAAGAGGTGTTTCAGCAGGTTTTTGCCCTTTACCAAGACACATCCTTCACCATGACCCGGCTGGTGGAAAACGGGGAGTCTGTTTCCGCAGACACCGTGCTGGCCAAGCTTGACGGCACACAGGCCTGTCTGCTTCGTGCAGAGCGCACCGCCTTAAATTTTTTGCAACACCTTAGCGGCATTGCCACCTACACCCGGCAGTTTGTTCATGCCGTTGAAGGCGCTCGACCTGATTCATCTGCTCCGGCAGATGGCGTCCGCATTGCCCACACCCGCAAAACCACCCCCGGCCTCCGGGCGCTGGAAATTCAGGCCGTCCGCCATGGCGGTGGCTATCCTCACCGGCAAAACCTGGCGACGGCTGTGATGCTGAAAGACAACCACATTCAGGCGGTTGGCAGCATTGCCGGCGCCATTAAAGAATTGCGGCAACATATTGCCCACACCACCAAAATTGAGGTAGAGGCCGATACTTTGGATCAGGTGGAAGAAGCCCTGGAATCTGGCGCCGATGTTGTTTTATTAGACAACATGACCCCGGAGACTATTCGCCGGGCCGTTGCTTTGACCAACAAGCGCGCCATCCTGGAAGCCAGCGGTGGGCTGACCTTAGAGAATATCCGCCAATATGCTGAAACCGGCGTCGATGTCCTCTCCACCAGCCAAATCACCCTCGGCGCACCAGCCATTGATATTGGCCTGGATTTTTAGCTTGTCGTTCCCCTTAAACTAAAGCCGAGCCCACCAAGACACAACAGATTTCTTCCAGCCGTTCAATAAAGCTTTCTTTGAATACTCATTAGCCAATAATTTCCATAGATCGCTCCGGGTCGGATAGGCATGAATGACATCAGCCAAAGCCTGAATCTTTATTTTTTGCTGCATGGCCAACACCACTTCATGGATCAACTCTCCAGCCCCTACACAAACCAAGGTCGCACCTAAAATCTCACCATCAGGTTTTACCAAAATTTCTGCAAACCCCTTGGTCTCTTGTTCTACAATAAACCGATCTACGACATCCAAGTCGATCCTTAGCCGCAGTATATTCTGATGATGCTGTTTCGCCGCTTCATACACCATCCCCACATGCGCCACCTCTGGATCCGTATACGTCACCCACGGCACCACCCGACTTTCCATGGTCATCGGCCATTTTAAAAACCCATTGGTAATGGCCACCTTGGCCTGATGCTCGGCGTAATGCGTAAACTGAAACCGGCTGGTCACATCCCCCACCGACCAAATATGGGAAGCAGACGTCCGGCATCTTTCATCAACAGGAATCCCCTTGCCAGGAATAAATTCCACGCCAGCTTTATCCAAACGCATCGGATCCTGCAACGGCTTTTTGCCCGTAGCGATCAACAATCTCTCAATTGTCAACGTAGATGTTTCACCACTCGTGGTGTTAAGGGTTAACACCATATTCTCGCCTTCTGCTTTTACCTGGACGGGAGATTGGTTTAGATAAAGCTGAACGCCTTCTGCCTGCAATACGTCTTGAATACAGCCAGAGGCCTCCGGTTCATCCTTGGGCAATATCCTGCCCCCCCGCTGAATAAGATGCACCTGAGTCCCCAACCGCTGAAACGCCTGCCCCATCTCCACCCCAATAGGACCACCGCCAATAATCGCCAGTGATTTTGTCTGGCTCACCTGATCAAAAATAGTCTCGTGGGTCCAGTAATCCACCTCATTCAGCCCGTCGATCTTGGGAATAAAGACGCTGGCCCCGGTGGCAATCACAAACTTTCGAGCTTTTAACTGTTCTCCATTTACCTCAACGGTATGCGGATCCACAAAAGCCGCCCGGCCTTGAATAATTTTGGATACCCCATACGCGTCTTGAATATGCTCCGGCGAGTCATGCGGCTCAATATCGGTAATGGCCTGCTTTACAGCAGCCATTGCCTGGCTGAAACCATTATCGGCTTTAGACACCCGAGCTGCCTTGGCAGCATGGAGCAAGGCTTTACTTGGCACGCACCCGGTATACAAACATTCACCCCCCAAAGGGCTATCGCTAATTAAAGCCGTTTTTACCCCCAATGTCGCGGCAAACCCAGCAGAAACCAAGCCGCCAGCGCCGCCGCCAATGACGATCAAATCATATACAGACATTGAAGAAAAACACTCCTGTTTAAACCCGGTGAGCTTCCGCTTATTATAGGGGAGTCTTTCCAATATCAGTTAATCAATACTGTGAATCAGCGGGTCACCATGATCTCCATCATTATCCCCACCTTGAATGAAACCACAACGCTGCCATTTTTAGTCGATTCACTTATGGCATCCACGGTAAATAAAGAACTGATTATGGTAGACGGCCACAGCCAAGATGGCACCTGGGAAAAGATCCTCTTATTGGAAAAGCAGCACCCCACTATTCAAGCCATTCAATCCACACCCGGCCGAGGGCAGCAGCTTCGCCAAGGCGTCCAAATGGCTCAGGGAGATATTTTGTTCTTTCTTCACGCCGATAGTCAACTCGATTCGACTGCGTTGGGCGCCATTCAGGAAACGCTCACTCAGGATCCAACCTCAATCGGCGGCAACTTCCGACTATCTTTTGGCGAGGCTCGACCTTTTTACCGGTTTATGAACCGGTTTTATGCTTGGATTCGCCGGTTTGGCTTGTATTACGGAGATTCCGGCATTTTTATGACCCGACAGGCTTATGACGATATTGGCGGCCTGAAGGATTTGCCCATTATGGAAGACTATGATCTGGTTCGTCGGATGGAACAGTATGGCAACACCCAATGCATTCAAACACCCATTTTGACCACGTCTACTCGGCGATTTGAGGGGAAAAACACCTTACAGCTTTTTTGGCTGTGGGGAAAAATGCATGTTCTTTACGCACTGGGCGCTTCCGGCCCTCAACTAAGACAACACTATGAAAATAAACGCATAGAAAGCACACCCACCCCCCATGACCTTCCCGTCTGAACACATCCTCACGATTTTTCTCAAATATCCGGAACCCGGCCGGGTCAAAACCCGGCTGGCGGCATCGGTGGGAGTTGACCAGGCGGCCAGCCTATACCGGCAGATGGTCGAGCAGGTGGCCACGCAAACCAAATCTCAAACCTACCAACAAGTTTTCGTCATCGATCCACCCCATCGAAAGCCCGACTTTCAAGCATGGCTCGGCTCAGAAAATCGCTTTGAGCCTCAAATTCCGGGCACACCCGATCAAAAACTAGGCCAAAAGCTTGCCCACGCTTTTTCTGTTCATTTTAAACAAGGCGCAAAGTCCGTCATTGCCATTGGCTCAGACTGTGTCGACCTTGATCACAACGATATAGAAACCGCATTTCAGCAACTCTCCAAAACCGATGCCGTTCTGGGACCCACTTTGGACGGAGGATACTACCTCATAGGCTTTCATCAAAATGTCTATCACACCTTAAATCAGGATCTGATGTCACTATTTGACGATATCGCCTGGAGCACCCCACAGGTTTATCTTCAAACATGCACCCGACTGGAACAACATCAAATCAACGCGTCCATTCTTCCAATGAAACAAGACATCGATACCGTGGAAGATTTGGCCACATGGAAACCCTTTAAAAGCGAGCAATTGATATGAAGACCGCTGTTGAACAAACATCTATTGAACTCACAACCGACGCAGAGTTTGTCCAGTTTTGCCGCAACCTGGGAGAACAAAGCCTGCTGGAGATTCCTGCAAATACTGAGGTCACGGTTGAAAACATCAGCGGCAATATCAATCGGGTCCGTCGGGTCATATTTACAGACGCTTCGACCCAAACAAAACAGTCTTACATTATCAAAACCCTTCCTGCAGAAGGGCGTTTGGAGCGGTATCCCAACATTATCTTTCCCAAAGACCGGCTGAGCTATGAGCATCAGTACTATCAGCAATTTGCTTCGCAATCCAATTCACGCCTTCAAAATTGGACCCCGCAGATTTTTTATGTAGACCCACCCAACGTCAGCCAGAAACAAACTATATTACAAACTCTGGTGACGGCAGACCTGGAACAGATGAATGCCAGAGCGTTGAAAACATTTGTTTCAACAGGCGCCGCCATTCCAAAAGACTTTTGCCACACCTTTGGCTACCATCTAGGCTTAGCGCATCTGTTGAATAATAAAACGGATCTTTTCAATAATCCCGCTGCCGCTGAAAACCGTCCTTACGTCCTTACCCAGCCATTCACCGAATCTGTCTCTCTTTTTGAAAGATGGCGCAGCCAACCGTCTCAACAGTGGCGCTGCACCCTGCAACAGGAATTCCTAGACACCTATAAAGATCAACTTTATCCCATTGCACAGGATCTCCTCGCCCGATTTAAAGAAGATCCACTTCAGGTCTTAACTCACGGTGATCTGCATTGCGAAAGTATCTTCATCCGGGGCAGTGAACCCACCGTGATTGACGCTGAGCTTTGCGACACTGGCGCCGCCTGGTTTGATACCGGAATGGCGGCAGCTCACCTGTGGATGCTCTCTGCCGTTTCTACAGAACGACTCTCCATCTCAGAATTTCTGGCCGGGTATGAAGCAGTGTTAATAGAGGCAGGCATCTCCATTTCTTTGCCGGAACTCCGGCAAAATACCTTGCGGCTGGCTGGGTTTGAAATTATTCGCCGAATCATCGGCACCGCCAATATGCTGTATTTAGCCGCACACCATGCACAACAACTGTTGGCTTTGGCCGCAAACAAGATCGCTCAAAAGGAAACGCTCTTATAATGAAGCTCTTCTTGATCCGTCTTCTGATTCTCCTTTTGCTGATGGGCACTGGAAGTTTTCTCCCTTCTGCTTTTTCCAAAACGCTACAAAAGCCTGTAGTGTTTATTGATACAGACATTGGGTCCGATGTAGATGATGCGCTGGCATTATTAACGTTACTCGGCAGTCAAAAAGTTGAGGTCATCGGGATTTCTACGGTAAATAGCAACACCCAAAAGCGGGCAGCGGTTGCCTTAAGATTGCTGGAACTGGCAGGTCATCCGGATGTTCCTGTGGCAGCAGGAATTGGATCTACCTTGCTGCGACAAAAACAACCTCGTAACTGGGAGAAACAACTTTCCCAGCACCTGGATCACCCGCCAGTCAGGAAACCTTCAGCCATGCATGGGGTGGATTTAATGATTCAGACAGTTCATCAACACCCTGGATTAACAGTGATAGCATTGGGCCCTCTCACAAACATCGCTGTCGCCATTATCAAAGATCCCACCATCACTCCCAAAATTGGAAAACTGATCATTGTCGGCGGTGCTATCGCCCTACCCGCCTATCAACAACACGGCACGATTACTGTTGGATACAAATCGGAATATAACCTCAATAGCGACCTCGATGCCGCCAGGCTTGTTTTTGACGCCGGTATCCCCATAGTCATGTCCGGCCTGTCCCCTGCACTCCAGGTCACGGTTGGTACTGAGGATGTCAAAAGCTGGCAACAGCTCAACACGCCAGTGGCTGTTTGGGTGAGCAACCGGGTTACAGAGCGGCTAACATCTCATCATGCGACAGAAACCCACCTGGGAGATGTCGTTGGCGCCATGGCCAGTTATGATTCTCAGTCCGTCCGGACAAAAAAGCTGCCCCTTCACCTGGAAGTATGGGGGGATACCTTAAGAACCGTCATCGACTCCACCGGAACCGGCACACCTGTTGAGGTGGTGCTGGACGTCAATCAAGATCAGTTCTATGATAATTTCCATCAGGCCATGGCTACCGTGCTTCACGGCAAGAAAACCCAGTCCAGGGAATAGACATGACAACCATCTCTCCATATCAGGGCGGGTATTCCACACGCCCATCCCCTGTGTACGCTTCAAATAAAAGCGTTTATGCTGCTGCGCCTGCTTCTTCTGTAACTCCTCAGCAGATTTCAGACAAAGCACTGCTGGCTCAATACCAGCCTGTTTTGCTCATGAACCCTTTGGATGACCCACCGGTGGCCATAGAGGACCTGCTCAAGGTATCCACGCTCAAAAAGTACCTTCACGGCGGAAAGGCAATAACACTAATAGACCGGCCCACATTGAACGCCCTGAAATACTATAATGCACCCAACTACTTCCTTTCTTTTTCTACGCCAGGAGTGCAAAACGCCTTAAAACAAGGTGCTTTTAAGCCCACCATATACGGTAAGGTCATCGAAACCCCTCATTTCAAAGCACTCTACTACCTTTATTACTTTCCTCAAAGCGGACTCTCCCTCAGTGAGGTGTTTCAAGAGACCCCAGCCCGAGAGCTGCCCCAATGGGTTCAAAAACCTGTTTCAGCCGTATTAAACCGGTTTCCCATTACTGCCCACGAAGGCGATGTAGAAGGGTCCATGGTGTTTCTTCAAAAACACACCCTAAAGCCAACAGGAATGCTCGTTCTCCAGCACTTTAAGGGTCAAAGCGTGCTGTGGAAAGATATTCAGCAAATACAAAATCACCCCGCTATAAGGCTTCGGCCCTTCTCTCATGCCACGGATGTGCTGAAGGACAAGAACAACATCCCCTCACTCCGAACCATTCACCCTGACCTCAAACCCATCGGCCCAGACAACGACCTGATTTTAACCTGGCGTGGTCGAATCGGCGACTTTCGGCGGTTACCTTGGCTGTACGAAAGGGGAGAAAATCTCCTGGCAACGGAATTGCTGCCGTCTGTCACGGGTGGCTACCGAGGGCCGGGCGCAGGACACGTCACCCCATGGGAAGTTTCTCTGGCCCTAAATGCCGTCCGACAACCGGAAAAAGCCTTCTACCACTACCTAGACCCTAACCCAAAAGCCTAATACTATTGCAAATAGGGTAGGTAAGAAGGGATTATCCCCACTTTTTCAGCTTTTATATTGATTCCACCTTCTTACCAAAGGTGCAGAGCCCAAGATTAATACACATTTGCGTATGAAAAAAGGGGCTCAAAAGAGGCCCCTTGGGAACAAACGAGGTGGTTGTGGATTAACCCCATCATAGAAATATTCCCTGTCGCCTTCCTCCTCTGATCACACGAACAGGAAACCCGCCAACCGGAGGTGTTGGCAACGGGAAGGGGCCGCCGGAATCAGCAGGGATATCAGAGTGACTAACTCTCTGATGAGATTTTTGCGCGAATCAGATATCAAAAATACATCCATCGGATGATATCGCGTAAATCTTTTGGAGAATGACAGGGGCAGGTGAAAACGGCATAATGAAGAAAAGCAGCCGCAAAATCCACGGTAAATCAAAAAGTTCATTAAGGGTTTATTGAAAAAGCGTTCTTTTGAAAGTGTTTTACAGTGTAATAGGCCGTGGTGAATCGTTGTGAGGTGATGACAATGGTTGAAAGCATATCCGGAAAAGACAGCAGAATATTACAAGATGCCGCTACTCTGGCCGGGCAAACGCCCTTACAGCAAGTAGAGCGGTTAAACCAGGAATCCGCACGTGGCGGTTCCGCTGGCCCAGGCTCTATTTTAGACGGCGTAGAAATCTCCGACGCTGCCCGAGCCAAGCTGGAATCAGAAAAGGTCTTACTCAAGTTCAGCCGGTTGGCCCAACGGGTTCAGGAACAATCCGATACGGATCGGGTATCTCAACTGAAGCAAATGGTGGATTCCGGCAGAATTAACGAGTATTTGCGTAACGTGAATACAGATGAATTGGCTGGAAAGATATTAGAAAGCCCCACTGGCGCTTTCTTACGGTAGTAATACCGTATTACGAAATTGCTTTCAATCATTTCACAAGCACTTTCAAAGCCTCCTGATGACACAGGGGGCTTTTTTTTGCTCTTTTTGTGAAGGGGTAGCCTTTCGAGTATAGTAAGAAAGTCCACTGGTTTCGCAACCCCGGAGGTAGATAAACCGATGACTTCAGAGCTGTCTTACACAGGTAAACCCGTTGTGGTAGGAATTACCGGTGCTTCCGGCAGTGTATTGGGCTTTCGCCTCATTAAAGAATTATTGCGCATAAGCCAACCGGTAGAGTTGGTGATGACCGAAAAATCTCTTCAAGTCATTTTGGAAGAGACCGGCCTTAAAATTGGTGGCGGCTCCGGCGAAGACAAGATAGATAAGGTCATTCAGTACTTACAGGCGCCATCGGAGTCAAGGCACCTGCTCAAGGTATATGGTAACCACCGGTTGGACGCGCCTCCTTCCAGCGGCACCCACCTGACCCGAGGAATGGCCATTATTCCCTGCTCTATGGGGACCTTAGGCCGGGTTGCTACCGGTATTACCGACAACCTGGTGGCCCGGGCGGCAGACGTAACCATGAAAGAACACCGCAAGCTCATTATTGTCCCCAGAGAGAGTCCTTTGAATCAAATTCATTTAAAAAACCTGCTAACCCTTTCCCAATGTGGCGTGTGCGTCATTCCACCGGTGTTATCCTTTTACTTAATGGATTTTAACTCGCTAGAAGGGCAAATTAATTACACCGTGGGAAAAGTATTAGACCAATTGGGTTTTGAGCACGATTTGTATACCCGTTGGGGCGCCCAAAACGATTCAGCAGCTGCCCATAAAAGGCCTGCCGACGCTGGCCCAGTTATTTCCCATACCTATTAAGACTCATTCGAATCCAAGATAGCGGAAATAACTTCTTTAAGGGTATTGGAACTCACTGGTTTTGATAACACGTCGCTAGCGCCGGCTTTGATCAGCTCTCGACTGAATAGTTCTCCGCTTTTACCGGATACCACTACAAATGGAACTAGGTTTCCGGCTTCCCTTGCCTGGGCAATCACTTCAAACCCTTCTTCTTCATCCAAGAAATAGTCTAGGATGACTAAATCAAACTGTCCCGGCTTCTCCAGCCGTTTTACAGCTTCTTCAAAACTCCGACAAGTCGTAACTTCCATAGGAATATCTGTCAGCAATAACTGATTTTTCAGCATTGTCAGGTCAAGACGCTGATCGTCTACAGCCAAAACACTTATAGGGTTAGTTATATGGACTGTACTCATAGCCTATCTCCGCATCACCACTTAATTTTAAGGACGAGGCTCTAATAAATTTGTTCCACTATGAATGAAAATAGGATTATTACTAATACCGGTAATCGCAGCCAGCAGGCTTCTTGAGGAAACCGGTTTTTGTAAAACTGCAATAGCACCAATATCTAACAACTTTTGAGGGAGAAGTTCTTCTGCACGGCTGGAAACTACAATGAAAGGCACTTTATTACCCATTTGCCGCGTTGTTTCAATGACCTGTGTCGCATCTGTATAATTCAGGAAATAATCGCTAACCACTAAATCAAACGATTCTTGTTGCAATAGACGGAGAGCCTCGTCAGCATCGTCACATTGTGTAATAGACATCTCAATACCGGTTTGAATCATCTGGATGTACAACATCATTAAATCCGTTTTGATATCATCCAGAACCAAAACCTTCATCGTCCATTCGAGGTTTAGCATGAGCAAAATCCTTTATTGAACATAAGCTACAAGCTGATTCACAGAATAAATCCGTTCCTCCATACCATCGACTATATGAACTCGCTCCCAGATGGTACTTTTGCTCTGTTTTGATGAACGTTTCCACCAGTGCCTACACAAAAAAACACAGGCCGGACTATTTCTGGGCAACGGACTCCGTTGAGCGCGTTTCATCGTTACCCGCCTCGGCCTGCGCTTGTTTATAAAATAATAAAAACAAGCAAATATTGAGAATTGCCAGGATATTAAAAAATATTGAGGTAACAGTTAACATCAACGGATTTTGTCGACTAAAAAGTGGATTCTCAGAAAAGGATAGGCCTTATCTGAGAATTATGTTTTAAGATAGGAAGATACCGCCGAAGCTTTGATAGGATTGAGCCCCATGACAACTGCTTCCCCTGAGACGTCTGCCATCCCCTGGTATGTTAAGGATGTCATGACGACAAAACTCATCACCGCCAGAGATTCTATGAATATTCGGGATTTTCATGCACTCCTGTTGGAGCATAGAATTACCGGTACACCTGTGGTGGATGGAAAGCACAATTTGTTAGGGGTTATTACCCTGTCCGATATCCTGGTTAAAGACCGGGTTTTATATGAGCTGGACGAATATATGGTCCAGGACGATTTGGTAAAGTGGCTCCGCAAAGGAACCGTCAAAGATCATATGACCAAAAAACTCATTGCCGTCCCGCCCACCATGACCCTGGAAGCAGCAGCACAATTAATGGAAAATCGGCATATACACCGAGTATTTGTGGCAGAAGCCGGTAACAAAGAGTTACTTGGCGTTCTCTCTGCATTTGATCTCGCAAAAGTCATTACCAAATGGGCAAAAATTGTACAAAAAGATGCTACCAGCAGTTCAGTCACTCCTATTGAGCCTACTGGCGTTTAGCGTCTAGGCGGTTTGTTTATCTTCCACCCAACGTTTTATCACGACTTTCAATTCTTCTATCTTAACGGGCTTTGACAGGTAGTCATCCATTCCCGCATCCAGGCAAGCTTCCCGGTCGCCTTTCATCGCATTGGCTGTAAGAGCCACAATAGGCGTGTGGTCTTTTCCATTTTCCCGTTGCCGAATATGCATAGTGGCATCAAACCCATTCATCTCCGGCATCTGGCAATCCATCAATATCAGCTCATAAGAAATTAAAGACGACATTTGAATAGCTTCGTGACCATTTGCTGCCACATCTGTTTTAACGCCCATTTTTTCCAATATTCGGACGGTTACCTTTTGGTTCACCAAATTATCTTCTGCCAGCAGAATCCGGATAGGCTTGCTCAGTGTTAAGTCATCTTTTTCCGCTTGATTGAGAGGCTCTTTTTTATTCTGTCGAATTGCATGGCGGGTAATAATAGATTTGGACGACTCTCCTGCTGTATGAGCAGTCCATAAATTAATAATCGTATCAAATAGTACTGATTGGCTTAGTGGCTTATTTAAGTAGGCAGAAAATCCACAGGCCTGTAAACGTTTTACATCTCGGCGCTGACTATAAGCCGTCAGCATAATCAGCAAGGTATCTTCAAGCTCTGGATCCTGCTTTATTTTCCGTCCTAATTCTTCTCCATCCATCACGGGCATTAGATAATCTAAAATGGCAATTTGAAAAGGGTTCCCCTCAGATTTTGCAAGCGACAATTTATCCAGCGCAGCATATCCGTTTGAGACAGAATGATAGTCTATTTGCCAATTTGATAAGTTTTCGGTAATTACCTGTCGACTAATATCATGATCGTCGACCACCAAAATGCGCAGGTTCTGAAAGTCCGGTACAACTATGGCTTCAGAATGTTGTTGCTTTGAGATACGCAACGGTAATTTACAAGAAAATATGCTACCTTTGCCCAAAGTACTCTCAGCAGAAATTTCACCTTCCATCATTTCAAGCAGGCTTTTACAAATAGCAAGACCTAATCCGGTACCACCATAAACCCGAGTCGTTGACGTATCTTCCTGGGTAAATTTATCGAACAGCGTCTCCAGTTTCTCTGGATCAATTCCTTTACCCGTATCTTCCACAGAAATGTTAAAAATTGCCTGCTCTTCGTCTTTTTCCTCACAGGAAATACTTAATAACACATGGCCTGTTTCGGTAAACTTAAACGCATTGGTTAAAAAATTCAGCATAACTTGCCGAATCCGACCGGGATCACCAACCACATACTTGGGTAAATTCGGATCCAGCCTCACTAAAAATTCAAACTCTTTTTCGATGGCCTTGTGGGTAATCAAATCAATCATTTCTTCAATGGCAACCGTAAAGTTAAAAGGAATGGCTTCAATATCAAGCTTGCCTGCTTCTATTTTAGAAAAATCTAGAATATCGTTAATCACACTTAAAAGGGATTCCGTAGAACTTTGAATCGTTTTGGTATATTCATACTGCTCATCCGTTAAATCGGTTTCCGACAATAACTGAGCCATGCCCATAATCCCATTAATCGGTGTGCGAATTTCGTGGCTCATATTGGCCAGAAAATCGCTTTTAGCCCTGGAGGAAGACTCTGCATTCGTCTGTGCATCTAGAAGTTTTTCTCTCATCTGCTTTCGCTTCAACGTATACCGAATAGACCGCTCCAACATGGAAGGATTAACTTCTGTTTTGATCAGATAATCCCAAGCTCCTGCTTCACTTGCTTCCAGATCAATTTCGTAATCGTCATGCCCGGTCAACAATATAAACGGCGTCTTAGAAGGAGCCGGACGGTTTACTTCGCGAATGAGCTCCAAGCCATTTTTTTGCCCTAAACTATAATCTACCAAGCAAAGTTCATATGAATTCTTCTCTAATGCCAACAAACCTTCTTCATAAGAAGCCTTCCACTCCAAATTAAAGTCTCTTCCGTAGATTTGCTGGAAAAGTCCCTGTATAAAAACATAGGACAGCTCGTCATCGTCTACCATCAGTACACGATCGACAGAAAAAGGCTTAATTATATTTTCATGCGGCTTCATAGTCCTAAAAATCGACCTGGCATCAAACGATCTATGCACCCATTAGGAATTATCTTTATAGTTCTTTTGTCTCAGTCAGATACGCTTTATTCACTGTCTAAGTCAATAACAAGAGGTCAGAATCATTCTATTCTAGAAAGGTTCAAAGCCTTCGGAACTTTTTCGGTCAGGTCACCGTCCTATAAACTGTTCTCGAAAATAAACCCGTTAGAATTCAGGAACACTGCCTGGAACTTGATTTGGATGAGGTTGAAAACAATGAGAAATCTTTGGCTAGGCATTTTATACACACTAAAAACCTGGACTGACCGTAAGAGCCCTGCTTTACCTTGTTATGATCCTGCAAACGCAGAATTAGGAATGGGTTACGCATCTAAAAAAAGCCGATATACCCACACTGTAAAATAGTGCCAACGACATTGCTCGTAAGGGATATGGAGCCTCTATCGCTCCCATATCCCTCTTTTTTTATTGTCTTTTACCTGGATCTGGAAAGTTCTTAATATGGCGCCGCCGGGACCGGGCTCAACGACTGAATGACTTCCAGCAACTTGTTTACCCCAGTTCTAACGGGATCTACTACCGGTAAGCCGGTTTGTTCAGCGGTTTTTTGAATCATATTCAACGATTCTTCCTCAGAAAAAGCAGATGTGTTTAGCGAGATGCCCAATACTTTTACCGGCACACCAGTCCAAGAAGTGGCAGCCTCATAAATATCAATCAGCTCAGGTAAAGGCGGAATCTTCACTCCGTAGCCACCTACCAATTCATCTAGTTCAGCTCGGTGACATAAAATAAGTCCGTCAGGCCGAGAACCATGGAGCAGTGACAAGGTCACACCAGAGTATGACGGATGGGTCAGAGTCCCCTGACCTTCTACAAAAACCCAACTCGGCTGGTGTTTGGTAAAAATTTCAAATAAATGGCTTTCCACATAGCCGGCCATAAAATCCCCAATCACCCGGTCTAACGGAATCCCAGAGCCGGCAACCAAAATACCCGTTTGCCCAGTCGCCATAAAATGAGACCGCCAACCTTGACGGGCAGCTTCTCGAGATAACTCTAGAGTCGTAAACATCTTACCCACAGAGCAATCGCTGCCGACTGTGGTAATGACCTTAACGCCATCTGGATGTGGCTTGAAAGTGGCTACCGGATTCAAAGGCTCAATATCATACTGACCCGGATCTCGCACATCCCATAGCATGACGCCATTCTCCAGTGCCTGTCGAGCCAGAAGATCATCCTCTTTTAAAAAATAATGCAGACCATTTATCACATGCAGCCCCTGATCAATGGCAGTGGCTAAAACCGGCCGCCAGGATTCCGGGAGTTGCCCCCCTTGTGGTGCAATACCAATAAGGAGCGCTTTTGGTTTTTCATAAAAGGTTTTATCGCCAGTGGATAATACCTCTTCTAGAGAAGCAACTATCGGCGCATCACACGGCAAGCCGGTAACCTGACGAACAGTTTGACCGGCGTGGGTGCTGTCTATCACCGCAACAATGGGCCAAGCACCGTAACGAATAATGCCAATAGCCGTTTTTGCATTATCTTGACGATGTCGGCTTAGTGCGCCTTCCGCCAAAATAACCAAAGGCGTTTCCACTGGGTTCAACCGGTCAAAAATATTCATGACATGTTTCTCATTCATTTAGGGCGCGCAACACGACACGAGCAGGGGCGCCGTCCCCGTTTTTAATTTTTAAGGGAAGACAGATAAGCTCATACCACCCAGGGGGTACTTGTTTTAAATAGAGCCCTTCCACAATGTAGATACCGGCATCCATCAGCGTGTGGTGTGTTGGGGCTCCAGTGGCATGGTAGCCTTCCACCGATAAGTAATCCATTGCCACAAGCCGGACCTGACGATCAACTAACCACTCTGCAGCGTCTGGTGATAAGTGCACAAAGTTTTCATTAAATGGGTGGTCAGGCCAATCTGAAAGAGAATTTTTGGTCTTTAAAATCAGCCGATCTGGAAAGGTCTTTGTTTCTTTAAGTACGGAATGTGAGCTCAGAACCTCAGCCGTGATGATGTCTACTTTTGGTAAGTCAATCATCAGCGCCTTGCCAATGTATACACTCAACTCCATCGCATCCAAAGTCTGGCCGTTTGTTTTGAAGTGAGAGAAGGCATCCACATGTGTTCCGGTATGAGATCCCATTGTCAGTTGACGGACCGTCGCCGGATCGCCAGACGCTACATCTAATGCACAACGAACCTGTACTGGCGGATCGCCGGGCCAAACAATCATCCCATCTTCAATGGGGAGGGTCACATCGTATAAAACGTCAGCATTAACTATAGATAGAGACAAAATAAAGAACCCTATTACTCAATACGCCAGCAATTTTGCCAAGCAGGCTTGCCGATTATACCCAATAAAGGCCTGCTGGTAAAAACTCCCTTAATCATATGACCTCTTTAGGTTTTACCGTCAAAACTTATTAAGTTAGAAAATGAATAGTATGACTGACAGAGTATACTATTCGCCCATTTAAAAGGCATGATAATAGTTCGAAAGATCTACTTTTTTTTATTCAGTGATAAAAAGTTCAATGCTTTGTCCATAAAAGTTTTTGCCTGGAAAAGAGATCATCCTGTTAAATTATTGACAGTAAACTTTAACGCACACTAGAATGATGAGACATTCATATCCTTAAACTATAGGTTGGGAGAGACATTAGAGTTTTCTAGGGTAAGGGTAAAAGTTTCTAAAAAATTGTCGTTACCATTTTAACAGGAGGAAGTAGGGTTCATGGTTCAAGATTACGCCCGGGAAGAACGCTTAAAGTTTTTAGAAGTGGATGAGTCCACGAAACAGTCCTTGGACGGCTTTATGCCCACTATGTCCCAAAACCTGCCTGCGGTACTGGATCAGTTTTACAACCACATCACTCAATGGGGTAACTTGGGTCAAAAAGTCGGCAGTCAAAATAATATTGAGCGGTTGAAAAAAGCACAAGCCGAACATTGGACAACGCTCTTCTCTGGCCGCTTTGATGAAGACTACATAAGTCGGGTTACAACTATTGGAAGAACCCATGAGGTGAATGCTCTTGAACCCCGTTGGTATCTAGGCGGTTATTGTTTTGCCCTCACGCGGCTGATTAACTTGGCCATTGCTACCCACAAGAAAGAGCCTCAAAAAGCTCAAGCTGTATGCACAGCGTTGCTAAAAGCTGTTTTTCTGGATATGGACTTTGCCATTACTATTTATAACGATACGGTTCGCGAGACCGCTGGAAGTAAGCTGGGTGGAGTTATCACCTCACTGGAAGGTGTACTCGACCAGGTAGACGGACTCAATGGTAACGTAGAAACCGTTGCCGGCGCCGTAGAAGAATCCTCTTCCAACATCAAAGAAGTCTTTAATTCCAGTGGACAGGTAGAACAAAACGTTTCCGCTGTAGGCACGGCCATGAGCCAATTAACAGATAACATGCACTCTATTTCCAGCGCGACCGAAGAAATGTCGACGTCCGTCAACACTGTTGCCGGAGCAATGGAAGAAATGTCTGCTTCATTAAACGAAGTCTCTAAAAGTGCCTCCCAGGCATCAACTGTAGCTGGTAAAGCAACCGAATCTGCAGATCAGACCATGACCAAGATAAATTCTCTGG
This sequence comes from Vampirovibrio sp., assembly GCA_019634025.1. Lineage (GTDB taxonomy): Bacteria > Cyanobacteriota > Vampirovibrionia > Vampirovibrionales > Vampirovibrionaceae > JAHQWC01. The sequence goes on along the minus strand of JAHQWC010000066.1, from coordinate 3,221 downwards.
GAGACTCTGCCAAAGAAATTGGTAATGTCGTAGAACTCATTAAGGGTATTGCTGCTCAAACTAACTTGTTAGCCCTTAACGCCACCATTGAGGCTGCCAGCGCTGGAGAGGCAGGCAAAGGGTTTGCCGTGGTTGCTAACGAAGTCAAAGAGTTGGCAAAACAATCTGCACAAGCTACTGAAGAAATTCGGACACAGGTGGAGGAAATGCAAAAAAACACCGACGAAGCTATTACTGCAATTAAAGAAATTAACGGCATTATTGGTGAAATTAACAACATCAATCACACCATTGCCAATGCGGTTGAAGAACAATCTGCCACCACTAATGAAGTGAGCAGTAATGTGAGTGGCGTTGCACAAGCTGTCAATGACGTCTCTAGGACCGTCCAGGAAGCAGCTGGATTTGTCACCGATGTGGCGGGACGAGTGGATGAATCGGCGAAGCAGGTTCAGCAAATTACCGTAAATATGGAGCAACTGAACGAAGGGGCGACTGAAATGGCTAAAACATCTGTTGAAGCCGCAAACCGCGCCAGTGAAATTTCTATGAACTTGAAGAACGTAAACGAAAGTACCTTGGAAACCATTCGCCAGGTCACCCAACAAGACCAGCAAGAATCAAATAAAGTTCTAGCAACTGTTTAAAAGGAACTTTCTAATAAATCAGCACCGTTTTAAAGTAAAGCAGGGAGAACCCAAAAGGTATGATCGTTGATAAAGAAGGCTCAGACACTCGGTTAACACCGGATGAAGATTTAACCTTCGAGAATGCCGAGAAAACTCAGCAAGAACTGCTGACGAATCTAGCTGATCTTTCTGGAGACAGTGTAACACTGGACCTAACCAAAATTGAGCATGTAGATTCCATGGGACTCAAGGTTATCATCGGACTATACAAAACCTGTTTGGATAAGAAAGTAGGATTTCAGGTGGAAGCATCTTCTCCCGGGGTGCTTCGGGTACTTCAACTGTGCGGACTGAATAAAGCTTTAAACGTGACAGAGGTGTAAACGTATGACCAGTATCAATGATGACAGTATCCTACAGGAATTTATCGCTGAAGGAAAAGAACATTTGTCCGCCATTGAGCCGGACCTGCTGGAACTTGAAAATAACGGCGCCAAGACCGATTCAGAAGTCATCAACCGGATTTTCCGAGCAATTCACAGTATTAAAGGGGCAGCCGGCTTTTTTGGCCTGGATGCCTTAAAAGAATTAAGCCACGTCATGGAAAGCGTCCTGATGCAGGTGCGAGATGGTAAATTAACACCGTCTTCAGAAATGATGGATCCGTTGCTCCTTGGCGTGGATCGGTTGAACGAGATGTTTGCCGATGTCCACGAATCATCAAATGTTGCCTATGAAGATATTGCCAGCAAATTAGAAGCTATCCTGAATGGCGGCGAGGCCCCCCCTTCCGGCGAGACAGTCGCCATCACCCAAGCTGGCTCTGCAAATGATGCAGATATTCAAACAGCTATTAACCTTTTTCAGGCCGATAAAGACCGGCTTTCAGAAGCCAGGCGAAACGGCCAGCACTTGTACAGCCTCGAAGTCCACCTGGACGAAGATATTAAAAACAAAGAGAAAACACCTTTAAGCTTTGTCGATAACTTAGGCAGCATGGGCACTATTCTAGACTCAGTGTTTAATCTAGACGCTATTCCAGATTTAGCAGGATGCCTGAATACCGGTATCTCCTTTCTATTCTTATATGCCAGCGTATTAGACAAAGATCTGTTGGCAGGAGGCGCGGACATCCCTGAAAGCCAAGTGAGTATAGTGCCTTATGAACAGGTTCTACCCGATGGCAATAGCACTGCAGAAAAACCGGCTGAAACACAAACAGCTAATACAACCGAGTCTCCCACTGCAGAAACAAATGAGCCTGCAGAGAAAGAAGCACAAAAAACCCCTGCTAAGCGTCAAGCTTCTGCGGAGTCCACAGAAACGATTCGGGTAAAGGTAGAAGTCCTCAACAAATTGATGAATATGGCTGGGGAGATGGTACTGATCCGAAATCAGCTTATTCGAATGTTGCAACAAACTGCCTCAGATCATGACGGCATGCATTCTATTCTGCAAAACCTAGATCTCACCACCACCAACTTACAAGAACACATTATGCAAACCCGGATGCAACCCATCGGCAGCATCTTCGGTAAGTTCCCTAGGGTGGTTCGGGATATGTGTAAAATTCTGGGTAAAGAAATCCAATTAGATGTGATCGGAGATGATGTAGAACTGGACAAATCTCTCCTAGAATCACTTTCCGATCCACTAACGCATGCTATTCGTAATTGCTGCGATCACGGCTTGGAAATGCCCGACGACCGGGAGCAAGCCGGCAAACCCAGAGCCGGAACCATTACACTCCATGCCTCTCATGAAGGAGGCCAGATTAAGATTTCTATTACCGATGACGGCAAAGGAATTAACCATCATAAAATAGCCGAAAAAGCAGTCGAACGAGGCGTGATTACTGAAGCCAATCTCAGTAAAATGAGCCCCAAAGAAATCGTAAATCTTGTGTTCTTACCTGGGTTCTCCATGGCCAAAGAAGTTTCTGATATCTCCGGTAGAGGCGTCGGAATGGATGTCGTCCGGACCAATATCGAGAAGTTAGGCGGCAGCGTCAATATTGAAACCGAATTGGGTACCGGCACATCAGTCACCATGCGGCTGCCGTTAACACTGGCCATTATCCCCTCGCTGGTTGTGGGTACCGAAGGATTCCGGTTTGCCTTACCTCAAGTCAATTTAGTAGAGCTTATTCGGATTCAAGCAGATGAAATCGCCAAGCGGGTAGAAACAGTAGGGGGTGCCAGTGTTTTACGGTTACGTGGGAAACTTCTGCCTCTGGTTCGCTTGGCAGATGTTCTGGACGTAAAACGGAAATTCACACACCCGGAAGATGAAACCATTTATATGGATCGCCGCAAAAACATTGCCGACCGTCGTAAACATAAAGCAGACGACCTTATTGGCTTAGATCTCCCCGAAGAACAACAGGAGAATGTCAATCCAGATACCTTACAACGGTTAATGGACAGCAACGGGATGGAAGATGAGGCAGCTCGCTTCCCACAACGAAGCGATGAACCACGACGCAAAAATCCCGAGTCGGATTACTACGTAGTCGTGGTACAGGTAGGCTTTAACCAATACGGCATGATTGTCGATCAGGTCAACGACATGGAAGAAATCGTTGTAAAACCT
>JAHQWC010000065.1 GCA_019634025.1 Vampirovibrio sp. | reverse complement strand
GTGCAGCCCGGCAAGCTAGTTCTAACACTGTTTCAGGAAAAACTCCTGGAGAGGAAACTTTTTTGGATGATGTTCAGGACACGTCTGTGGAAATGGATGAGGGTGAAACGCCTGTTCCTCCGGCTGAAGGGTAACTAATTAAGAGTTTATTCTGTTCATGGCTTATTCTGTCGTTTATAATAACCATAATGGTTCTATTGGTATTTCGTCCAATGGAGGAGATTAAAGATCTCCAATTCAAATCCGATAGTTGGCGTATGAAGGTTGCGTATTTGAATTTTACAAGTAAGGTCAACTTCATTTGATGGTTGTTAGCTAGTGTAAGGTCCTACATGGCGTCTTCCGAACCCCCTGGTAGTAGTAGCGTAACTCAGTCTTCAACCTCCACCTTGCTGGGTGGAGGTGTTTCTGCTGACTACCGTCATGCGATGCAAACGGTCATTTGGGCTTTGGTGGCCAACTTTGTGATTGCCACCATGAAGTTGATGATTGCGATGTTTGTTGCCCGGAGCGCTGCGCTGTTTAGTGAAGGGCTTCACTCGCTGGGTGATGGCCTTAACAGTATTATTCTGTTGTTTGGTATTCGCCGAGGTAATCGGGCGCCGGACCGGACTCATCCATTTGGCTATGGTCTGGAGACCAACCTATGGGCTATGTTGGCCAGCGTACTACTCTTGCTGTTCTCTTTATGGGCGGTTTGGGAAGGGGTAGACCACTGGTTCCATCCGCATCCTGTGGAGAACCAAGGATGGGCGATTTTTGTGTTGGCTGTCAGTTTGATGTTTGAGTCGTTTGTGGTGTACAACGCCTCGCAAACTGTCTTAGCCGAAGTGGGTGTTAAGTGTCCCTGGTACGCTGCCGTACCGACTGCCTGGAAGCACTACAACAAGGTAGTGGGTCCCACCACTCGATTCGTGTTTTTAGAAGACAACCTGGCCTTTGGGGGTGCATTGTATGTTTTGTGCACCATCGTGGGTACCAAGATAGCTTTGCAGGTAGGCGCTCTCTCTCCTCAGACGGCACATATGCCTGATGCTATTGCCTCGGTGGTTATTGGTCTGATGCTTTTGGTTCTGGCGGTCGAGCTGTTTCGGTTTAACCACGGCTTTCTTATTGGGGCATCGGCTTCTGAACCGATGGAGAAGAAAATTAAAGAGCTGACCCTCAGTGTTCATGGCGTGTCCAAAGTAGATGATCTGAAAACCATCGACCGGGGGATTTCCGGATTAGCAGTGTATCTAACGGTAGAGGTGGAGCCGGATACACCGATTAAAGATGCTGATGATCTTATTGAACATATTAAACACAAACTAATGGGCCGGATTCCCAGCATTAGTGATGTGTTTATTGAATTGCTAGCAGATGAGGCTCAAGTGAATTGGAGCACCCGGTATCTCCAGTTGGTGGAAAGAGGTCGAACTATTGGGATCTTGAAGCCTCGAGATGAAGCATTACTGAAAAAGGCCTACGATTTTACCGAATCCATTGCACGGGATGTAATGGTGCCGCGGACCGATGTGGAGTATGTGGAAGCCAATACCCCCATTCATGAGGTGGCGGATCTCATGGTTGAGGAAGGGTACTCCCGGATCCCGGTGTATAAAGAACACGTGGATGACATTGTTGGGCTGGTGCACTCTCGAGATGTGTTTCACCTGGTGCGGCAAAACAAACTAGAGGAGCCGGTGGCCCAGGTGGTGCGAGAGATTGAAATTTACCCGGAAAACAAACCGTTAAGCGATATGCTGGAAGAGTTTAAGCGCAATAAAATTCAGATGGCCGCCGTGGCTGATGAACATGGCGGCTTTGCCGGCGTGGTGACGGTGGAAGATTTGATGGAAGAGATTGTGGGTGAAATTTGGGATGAGCACGATGAAGAGGCTCCCATGCTGGAGTTTGTGGCGGATAACAAGATTTTGGTGAACGGCAAATACGAGATTGAAGACCTGAACGAAAGGTTGGATTTAAACTTTCCCACCTCGGACTTTAAGACTGTGGGCGGCTATGTATTTGGTAGTTTAGGCCGAGAACCGGAGACGGGGGATCAGGTGACCTTTGAAGACTTTACTCTGACGGTGCACAGTAACGAAGGTCCTCGGATCAGTACGGTGATGATTGAGGGGCCGGTACCGTTTCAGGCCGATTCTTCCCTGGAAGAAGATAAAGAAGGACCGGCAGAAGAGTCTGCGGAGGCCTCCTAAAGGCTTTCTGTGACTAGTAATGAGGCGGTCTTATCTGAGCATTGTGCTATAAAATGCTTTGCCTGAAATGGCCTTAATGGAGCCAGAAAAATTTTCATTTGGGATCTTTGGGATCATTTCAATAAATTTAATTTGGGATCTTTGAGATCTTTTTTGGCAATTGTTGGAATTGAATATTTATGAAAGGACTATTTGACAGGGTAGCCAGCTCAGGGGAGATGTCAAAAGTGTTGTTCTGTGTCAGGCGTATGAACTTCTTGCCTGTTGACCACCGGTCAGTTGTCGAGCCAAATCCCGGTAAAACGTCATTGCCTCAAGTGCAGGTTCCCATCCTTTTGTATTGGCTTTGGCTTGTATATACCCATGTGGGCCTTTAAATTCGGGGTTGGCAAGGTAATACCAAAACCGAGCAGCCGTCTTATCCGTGTGGAAGCGAAGCATATTTTCAGCGGTAAACTCTGGAGCAATGCGAATATGTTGACGAACAGCATTGCTTAGAACCTTAAGCGCATTCTGGAAATCTTTAGCTTTTCTAGAATGCATGGGCTTTTTTATCTGAGCCAATTCAGAAGGCTTTAAGGGCATTTCATCCATTAACTCTTTCACTTCACCTTCAAACCATTTTTGTAAATTAGCGTGGGTGTATTGAACCACATCAAACCCCTTGGCGTTCCATATTGCGTGGTCAATATACCGGTTGGAGAGCCATTTATGAGATATGGCTTGCGTTTCAGCAGTCGCTTTGCCCATAAAAAAGCGGCTGAATTCTTCTGCCTGCTTTTGGGACACCATTTTTTGGGCATTAACTTTCATTTCTTCAAGAGCCGCTTTGGGTGGCTTGGATTTAATGATGTTTAGATGAGCCTCCCGGAACTGTTTCATCTTAGCGGAGTTCAGAATATCCAAATTTACTGCAGCGTCCATTGCCAAGAAAGTAGCAACGTCAGAGGCTTCGTTTGCAACATCCACAGCTCCGTAATCATATAGCTTTGCCAGTGACTCTGGTTTTATGATTTTTAAAGCTTGATCTAATGTGCGAGAGACATTTAGGGGCATTTGATCCCGAGGAATCAAATTTTGATTTGCTTTTTGATTAACAACGTTACGGAAGGCATCATAGCCATCAAATACTTTTGCATCACTCTCACTGGAAAACCGAGGAGCACTCGGCGCCACGGCATGGGCCATATTAGGGTAAAAAGCGTACTGGTTGTTAAGAGCCTGAATCATTGATTATTACAAGCGTCCAGCATGATTTTAAAAGAGGGCTATAGCCTATTAAAGCCCAAACACAGAAAAAATTGACTCCTAAAGTCAAAATTAATTTACCTGCCTTTTATGACGAATGGATGACAAATGGGCTTAAAGGACATTTTTTGTGACTTTTTTTAACTTTTTTGACCCTTTCACATGGCAACAAACGGCATTGAAAGGCTTTTATGGAAAGTAATGATGTCAAAACGCTGGAAACCTTTTCCTGATGACCGTAATGCCTCCATCCACAACTGTCTCGACACCTTTACCGGCTCCTCTCACTCCTATCCGTCCCCAGGTTAGTCAGGGCCTTATTCCCCTTCAACAACGGCAACAAGCCTTAAAGCAACACATTTGGCAGCTTAGCCAACAGCGAGACGTGGTGGTACGTCAACAGAATGCCCAAATATTGGCTGCTGCTCGGGAATTGGGCGCTTTGGAAGGTCGGCCGGTTCATGTGCCATTAGGAGATTTTCAATTCCGGCGGCTAATGGCGATGCCGTTTGGTCCTACCGGTGTGTGGGAATATATGGAATCGAAGCTGGGTAGCCAAGGGGTGGTGATTGTGCCGGTGGTTTATCAGAACGGCCGGGATCACTTTGTGTTTATCCTGAACCACCCGGCAAGCCTGAACGGACAGCCATGTGTTTCTTTTCCTGCCGGATATATGGGCGATCACGCCAGCCAAGAGACTGAGTCAGTCGTCCAAGCAGCCCAACGGGAGTTGATGGAAGAAACTGGGTTTCAGGCCCAATACCTGAAGCCGGTGGATTCGGTGACGTATGGGTCTTCCAACGAGCGCAACTTGGCCCATTTTGTGTTGGCGAAAGGGTTACGTCCGGTTCAGCAAGATTTACGCGATGAGGCAGAGAAATTTGCCGGGCTTAAGGCCGTTACGGTGCCGGTAGACGAGGTGTATGCTTGGCTGAATGCCCAAAAACAGGCGGGATATCAGGTAGAGGTGGCTGTTCCGGCTGGGTTACATGCCTATTTTTTGAATAACTGATAAATTTGGCAATTGTATTGACGGAGTGGTGTTAATCAATAAAGAGAAGTCCCGAACATCCACGGAGCCCTTTTCGCAATGCTCTCACTGCTTACACAAATAGCTAACCCTGTTCCACAACCCACTGGTCCAATTTCCATTGGCTCCTACTCGCAGCAACGAAAACAGGAGCTGCACAATACCATTAAGCTGGTCAGTGAACAACGTGATGTTTTGGTTAAACGTCAGAATGCACAAATTTTGAATGCTGCCCGTGAGCTGAGCATGCTGGAAGGTCAGCCAGTCCATGTTACCTTGGGTGATTTTCAATTTCGCCGGATGATGGCAGTGCCCTTTGGACCTACTGGCGTGTGGGAATATATGAAAACAAAGCCAAGTGGCAAAGGCGTGGTTATTGTACCGACAGTTCGCAAAAATGGGAAGAATCACTTCATATTTATTGTTTTCAACCCTTTTAGTCTGAATGGACAACCCTGTATTTCTTTTCCAGCAGGGGGCGTTGGCGATCATAAAAATGAATCTATCACTGAAGCTGCTCAACGAGAACTGATGGAAGAGACCGGATTTCAAGCACAATCTCTTAAGCACGTAGACTCTGTGACCTGTGGATCTGCCCACCAGGTTTGCCTATCAGACTTTGTGTTGGCAGAAGGTTTGCAACCCACTGCAGGAGGGGACTTACGAGATATGGGAGAAAAGCATACTGGATTGAGGACGGTGACCGTTCCCGAGGACGAAGTCTATACATGGTTAAAGTCACAAAAGAAAGCGGGTTATCATGTAGAGGTCGCCGTGCCGGCTGGGTTACACGCCTATTTTTTGAATAACCGCTAGTGTGGGATTTCTCGCATAATTTGTTGATGCAACTCTTCAACAGACTCTTGAGCATCCATCACCCGAAAACGTACCGGATCTTGGCTAGCAATCATTAAAAAACCATCCCGTACCCGTTGATGAAAGGCCTGTTTTTCCTGTTCCATGCGGTCTGCTTTACCGCGGTTTTGGACTCGTGCAGCCAACGTTTCTACGGGGCCATCTAGTAAGAACGTGAGATCCGGCTTACGGCCCTGAATAGCGATTTGATTCAGAGTGTCGATCTGCGCTAGATTCAAGCCTCGTCCATAGCCTTGGTAGGCGATGGTGGAGTCCAGGTGACGATCGCATAACACCACCTTACCGATGGCTAATGCGGGAAACACCACTTCTTCCATATGTTGTGCGCGGTCGGCAATATACATTAAGAGTTCGCTGGTGGGCGACACATAGCCGGGATGATGCAGCAGCAGCTGTCGGATTTCTTTACCCACCTCGGTACCACCAGGGTTGAGGGTGGTGATAACCTCGTGGTCTTTGGCCTGTAGGGCTTCGGCACATAGTTTGATTTGGGTGGACTTGCCGCAGCCGTCAATGCCTTCAAAGGTGATGAATAAGCTTTCTTTTTTTGGTGTGGACATAACGGTTAAATCTATCGTGACTGCCTATACTTTGTTGGTGGGCCGACTCCGTCGGCATTGGGGTCCGTTCCCTCCCCCAAGCCCCCTCCCTTAAATGTTTTTTGGCTTCGCTTCGCAGCCTTATGGCTGCTCGCTCAGCCGGTTTTAATTAGCAGGGTTTGGTTGGCCGGATTCGGTCGTTTGATTGCTCACTTGGGGTTCTAAGCCCTGAGACTTTAAACCTAAAGCAGTGCGGATGATACCCATAAACAGGGGGTGGGGTTTTTCCGGGCGGGATTTAAATTCTGGGTGGAACTGGCAGGCAACGAACCAGGGGTGATCTGGGAGTTCTACCATCTCTACCAGAGTGCGATCCGGCGAAGTCCCGGAGACGACCAGTCCGGCCTTGGACAGAATTTCCAGGTAATCGTTGTTTACCTCGTACCGGTGGCGGTGACGTTCCATGACCACTTCGGCCCCGTAAGCATTGGCAGCTTTGGTGTTTTTGACTAGGTGACAGGGATATTGCCCCAAGCGCATGGTGCCGCCTTTATCCGACAGCTCTTTCTGGTCTTCCATCATCCCTACCACAGGCTGATCCGGTTGAGGATCGAACTCAGTGCTGCTGGCCCGGGTGAGTTGGGCCACATTGCGGGCAAACTCGATGACGGCGCACTGCATTCCCAAACATAAACCCAGGTAGGGAATCAGTTGCGTTCTGGCGTGCTTAATGACGTTGATCTTGCCCTCAATGCCTCGGTAGCCAAAGCCACCCGGCACCACAATGGCGTCTACATCTGCCAGTAAGGCCTCGGCGGTTTCTTCGTCTACGCAATCTTCGGAGTTGATCCATTTAATCTCTACGGATGCATGACATGCAGCCCCGGCGTGTTTTAAGGCTTCAATCACCGACAAATAGGCATCGTTAAGACCGGTGTACTTACCCGCCAACCCAATCTTTAAGGTGTGGGTGGGATTTTTAATGGCCTGGACCATGGTGTTCCAGCCGTCCATATCCGGCGTGCGGTCTTGCAGTTCTAGTCGGCTGATGACTTCTCGGGCCAGCCCTTCCTGCTCCATAGCCTGAGGCACTTCGTAGATACTTTTTTGATCGATGCACTCAATGACGGCTTCTGGGTCTACATTGGTAAACTGGGCCAGTTTCAGCCGGTCACTTTTGGCGAGCTTGCGCTCGGTACGGCACACCAATACATCCGGCTGGATCCCGATACTCCGCAGGGTGTTGACGCTGTGCTGGGAAGGTTTAGTTTTGACTTCGTTGGAGGCTTTTAGGAACGGAATCAGCGTCACGTGGATAAAGCAGGTGTTTTTAAAGCCCACATCATAGCGAAACTGCCGAATGGCCTCTAAAAACGGCAACCCTTCAATATCCCCGACGGTACCGCCAACTTCGCAGATGAGGACATCTGGTGAGAGCGAGTGTGTTGCCTCTTTAATGCGGTTTTTAATTTCATCGGTGATGTGAGGAATAGTCTGTACCGTGCCGCCCAGGTATTCGCCCTTACGCTCTTTGGTAATGACGGATAGGTAAACGCTACCAGACGTCACATTGTTGATGCGGGACAGGCTGGTATCGATAAAGCGTTCGTAGTGACCTAGATCCAGGTCGGTTTCGGCGCCGTCGTCGGTGACATAAACTTCTCCGTGCTGAAAGGGGCTCATAGTCCCTGGATCCACGTTGATATAGGGGTCAAACTTTTGAATAGAGACTGTATACCCACGGGCCCGGAGCAGGCGACCTAACGAGGCGGCGACGATGCCCTTGCCTAAAGAGCTGACCACACCGCCGGTGACAAAAATATATTTGGTGGTCATGAGTCCTGCTCCCCTTCCAGGATCTTCGGTACCCGGATAAATCCGAACTGTTCTTGAGGGGCATTCTTCAGTAGTTCATCGCGATCATACGCTTTCACCACCTCATCTTCCCGAGTGATGGTTTCAGCATCCACGGTCAAGCTATCATCTACGGCGCTGAGGTCGGCTTTTTCTAGTTGCTCTACCAGTTGGAGAATTTGGGAGAGATCTTTTGTATAGCGCTCTTTTTCGGCCTCGGTCAAATCCAGCCGGGCCAAGGTGGCGACGTGTTCGACGGTTTGTTTATCAATGGTGGTCATGGGGAAAGTCCAAAGTTTTCAGGGTGCGAATAGTTATTAAGTATTATGCCCCTGACACAGCCGGAACGCAAAGGGCATGACGCAATTTTATTGTATGAAATGTTCGATAAATAATTTCTTCGTAAAGTTACTTTTTACTAGGATTCCCAAGTTTATGAGGGGCTATCCAAGCAGGGCCTTTAAAATCTCTCAATACTTCAGTTGCTTCTTTGCGTGTAAGAGGTCCTAAGCGCCTTAAACCGCCATAGGTTGGTACACAAATATCTACTCGGTCAGATTTAGGTTTATAGGGATCAATAATCTTTCTTTCGCCATTAAATATAGGTACGCTAAACCCTATAATATGTGTGGTTTTAAACATAGTGTACTTCCAAAGGTAGGGTTACCTATGTTGAAAAACCAACAGTAAAATTATATTGCTCATTCTAACCCTGGTGGGTACTGCTGCCGACTCGGGTCGAATTCTTCTTCTTTGGTGTTATAAATCGCATTCAATACTCCCAGTACATAGGCTAGGCGGGCATTGTATTCAATAGCCGGTTCATTGGTTCGTAGGGCGGTGGGTTCATCTGCATAATCAATAACCCCAGTTTTTAGTGGGGGTAGAGAACTGCCCGTGATGGCATCTAAATCCCTTGCCCCAGGGCCGCCTACCACCATGCCGGGGATGATTTTGCCTGTGGCCTGCATCAGCCGGTGGTGGGGATGTTCCACGGAGTTGTTGCCGATGCCGGTGACGAAGCTTTTATCCAAGGGGTTCAGGCCAAACAAATATCGGGTGGATTGAGTGGCGGCGTGGTGATATTTCTCTTCTTCCGTCAGTCGATATGCAATGAGCAGTAAGCTGGTGTCTTCCAAAATTTGAGGATTAGAGCTGGCTTTGCCGTTTTTGAACTTTACGGTATACGGTGTTTGTTTCACCTTTTCCAAGGTGCTATCCGCCATTTGAATTAACACTTTGGTCAATGCTGCCTTGGTTTTGGGGTGTGGTTGCTTGGCATACAGCACATAATTGGTGATGCCTTGCAATGCAGGGTTTTTCCAGCTCACCGGCGCCAGAGGAACGTCTAATAGGTGGGTTAGAAAGTATTGGTGGTACGTCTCCTTGCCGGTGGTTAAGTACAGCTCAGCGGCTGCCCATAAACGGTAGGGAGTATCATTTTTTAGATTACTTAAGTTCAGGTACTGCCGGGATCCCTTGGTGTCCTGAGGCGTTACCTCTGCCGTTGGACCATTGCGGTGTAAAAATCGCCAGCCACGTTCTGCCGCCATCAGGCACTTTACCGTGTAGCCAATGTCTTTTTTCTTGAAGCTCCGGGCGGTGGACGCCAAAGCAGCAACTGCTGCTGCTGTGTCTTGGGTGGTGGCGCCAAAAATATAGCGATCTTGGGTATCATCCTGGGGTGTCACAATTCCCGGCCAGTTGAGGCCGGCCACTTTGCTGTAAAAAGCCCCATCCCGGCGCTGCATCGACAAAAGCCAGTCGGATCCGACTTTTACCTCGTGCAAGTAATCCGGTACCTCACCGGCGCCAGGCTCTCCCAGGGGATAGTCCAGGCTCAGGAAGTTTAGCGGGTCCGGGTTCCACTCGTATAACGCCGCCAGTTTGGAAACAGTTAAGCTGGTGGTCATGGTGTGTTTGGCATAATCTCCCGCGTCATACCAACCACCGGTGACGTCTTTCGGTGGGTTCATTAAGGTCCCCGGCAGATTTTGATTGCTAATGAGAGTGGCATCATCCACATGTCCGGCGGTGTGGTAAATATCGGTGAGAGGGTCCCGAATTTCTTGGCCGGAGCGCTGCAAAAAGAAGCTGCGGATTACCGGCTTCAGGGTGTCCCAGTAATGGAACTCGGAAATTTTGATGGTGGTTTTATCTCCGGTGCCCACCAACGTTAGATCGTAGGCGCCGGGTTGTTGAAACTCTGAAAAATCCAGCACCCAGGTTTCCGTTAGGGGGCCGCTGGTGGTTTGGGGTTTTTTGAGACGTTTGACTTCCGTTACCCGGTGCATCACCTTGCCCTTGGACAGTGACAACATATCTCGCTCGTTCGGGTCAATCAGCAACACTTCAGTGCTATCCAACGGCAGTGTTGCCGGTACGTCTTGAATAATTACCCGTTTGGGAGCGTTGGGGTGATATCCGGTTTCATCTACCAAAAATGTGATGGCATGCGCAACCGACTGACTAACAAGGGTAAGCCCCAGGGTTAGTACTGAAAAATATTTAAGAAATCGCCGCTGATTCAGAGTGTGCATGGTTTCATTGTACGCAAAGTAGGCAGAAATAATCAATATTGCAGAGTTTTAAGATCGCCTACGCGAAATCCTATCCAAGTATCTTGGAGGTTCTGTTTGTACCGATTCATGGATTCCAATCCTACTTGTTTTATGCCTATCGGGTCGTCCTGGATCATTAGGTGGAACGAAGAATGCGAGAGCTGCTAATGCAAGGCTAGATAACTGCTTTGGCCTGCCATGGTTTTTTAACCGAGCTGTCACTTCTTGGGGTATACGCTTTCGAGGAATGATCTTATTAGAAGCTCGTGCAAAATGACTGCTACTGCAATTAAGGTAAGTTGTTCTTGTAACTCTCATCGCTATATAAGTTTAACCAAAAGCCGGTTTGATTTCTCCAAAACATTGGATCGTTCGGCTTTCAGAACTCTTGGCATTGTGCAGTGCATGCCGGGCATATCTTATCAATGCGTCGGCATCTGCTTCTTGGGTGTCTGATTCTTCAATCATTGGGTATCCGGCAATGCCTGCGTGCAGGGTAATCTCTTCGGTTTGCTCCTCAAACTCAAAGGGTAATTCCAGCACACTGCGGATAATTCGCTCTGTCATCACCTGGGCGCCTTTTTCAGAACTGCGAGGCAGTAGTAGGGCTAGTTCTTCATCGCCGACCCGGGCCACCATGTCCTCTTGGCGAATATGGCTTTTAATAATCACCGCCAAATGCTTCAACAGCCCATTAATGAACTCATATCCATAACTGTCTAGAAATACTTGATAGTAGTTAATTCCCAACACCACGCAACATACTGGGGATTCGTGACGTTTGCTTAGGGCAATTTCGCCAGCCAGCCGCTTTAAAAAGTAGGTGCGGTTATACAGTTGAGTGACTTCGTCAGTTTGGGTGGAAGATTCTAAAGAGCTAAGGGTTTCACTATGGCGCAACGCCGTGGATACCCGGCTTAACACCTCAAATCGCGTTAGAGGCGGCAGCAAAAAATCCACTTCAAACTGATGCCCTGGTAGGGTTTGTGCATCTTCGTGATTCATCACTTGGATCATCCCAATGCC
>JAHQWC010000064.1 GCA_019634025.1 Vampirovibrio sp. | reverse complement strand
GTGGTGGTGGCGGTGAACAAGGTGGACTTGAAAAATCAGGCCAAACAAAAAGAAAAGCCGCTGTACGAGCAATATCGGTGTGGGTATCAGGCCTTGTTCGACGGTTATGAGGCGGTGAAGACTCTTTCTGTGTCGGCCAAGACCGGGCGAAACTTGCCGGACTTGGTGACCATGTTGCTGCGCAAGCTGCCGGAAGCCCCGGCGTATTACCCGGAGGATGCCGTCACCGATCAGCGGATTCGCGAAATTGCAGCCGAGATGATTCGCGAGCAGGTGTTGCACCATACCAAAGAAGAGATTCCCCACAGTGTGGCGGTGGGAATCGATCGGTTTGAAGAAAACCAGAGCGATGCCAACGGCAAGGCCATGACCAAGATTTACTCTACTCTGTATGTAGATCAGACGTCTCAGAAAGGCATGGTCATTGGGAAAGCCGGGGCGATGATCAAGCGAATTGGGATGGCGGCGCGCAAGGATATTGAGGAATTGATTGAGGGATCGGTTTACCTGGAATTGAACGTAAAGGTGAAAAAGAACTGGCGAAAGGATCCGGTGTTTTTAAAGGCCTTGGGCTTGGCGTTGCCGGATACGGCAGGGTAAATAAAATGACGTTTACCGTTCAGACGTATAAAGGTTCAGATGGCCAAGTGCTTCGCTACGGGAAGCTGGTCGATTCGGCTTCTCAAGCCTCTACACCACTAGTGTATGTGCCGGGGTTGGGGGGATCGGTGAAGGGGGCGCTGCATTTTTTGGAAGCATTGTTGCCGGTGTACGGGCCCATTTATGGGGTGGATTTGC
The DNA here is from genome assembly GCA_019634025.1 of Vampirovibrio sp. Taxonomy (GTDB): domain Bacteria; phylum Cyanobacteriota; class Vampirovibrionia; order Vampirovibrionales; family Vampirovibrionaceae; genus JAHQWC01. The sequence continues at coordinate 24,987 of JAHQWC010000064.1, read as the reverse complement.
GTGGGTTTGGACTGAATAGTGAGGACATTACACCTGGAGACGCCCAGCAAACCTTGGCGGATCTCACGTGTTTCTTAGATGAGGTCATGGGTGAAGATTCTCCGCCAGCGGCATTGGCCGGTATTAGTTTGGGGGCGGCTTTTTCGGTGCAATTGGCTATAAAGTATCCTGAGCGTTTCCGGTCTCTGTGTCTGTTTGCACCGGCGTTTAAGCCCAGCAAAAAATCGTTTTCGCCGGGCTATACCTGGAAAAACATCTTGGGCCGGGTGTTTCTGGGGGAAAGGTATAAAACGCCTTTGCCCTACGACATTACCTCCATTACCCGAAACCCGGAGGTCCTGGCGGATCCACAGTATTTTGGAGAAAAACCTCTGCAGTTGACGGCAGATTATTTGCTGGATGTGGATCGGTTATGCCGACACAGTTTGACGCTCATGCAGCAGATAAGCATGTCTACGCTGATGGTGATTCCCGGCGCCGATTTGGTGTGCGATCCCGAGGCGATGCGTCAGGGCTATCAGTCCATTCCGGCAGGCACGCCAAAGCAGTGCAAAGAGTTTGAGGTCTTATACCATGACGTGCTGTTGGAGCCGGAGTGGTCAGAAGTGGCAGACTTGGTTAAGACATGGGCGGTAGAACCCCTCACCGAATCGTCTAGTCGTCCTCTAAGGGTTGAATGATCTCGATAGAGTCCACATTGACCTGGATATAAGGGTGAATATTATCGTCTGTGTGACCGGTTTGGCGATCCGTCATCGTGACGTTGCTGACGGCAATGAATTTGAAGTCCCCTTGCAATTTATTGGTTAGCCGCCGATCTCCTTTACCGGTTTTGGTCAGGTGAATATCGCCTTCCAAAATCATGTTAGACGTATACAACTTTACCCGGCTGGTTTCATTTGAGGAGGGGGGAGCGGTCATGTGCGTGAACCCATTTTCCATTTTGTACGTTCTATTCATTATAATCAGTTATAAGGACTTACGCAAAATGCACTCTAACTCGCATCTACTTCGTCACTGTGCTGCTCAGCGGCGTCACGTACGACCAGTACGCTCCTTGCTTCCGCTGCTCGTTCCTCGTGTCTGCGTCGTTATAGCACATTTTGCGCAAGCCCTAAATCTGAGAGGTGGAATTAACGATTAACCCACCCGAAAAACGAACCGAAGCGAAACAGAATATGACGGATACCAGCCACTCTGACTTACAAACCACCTTAAAGCACCTGCCGGATAAACCGGGAGTGTATCGGATGTATTCGGGCTCCGGTAAGTTGTTATATGTGGGTAAGGCCAAAAATCTAAAAAATCGGGTGCGCAGCTATTTTCAAAAACAGGGGAAACACGATCACCCGAAGTTAACAGCCCTGGTAGCTCAGGTCGACCGGCTGGATTTTATTATTGCCGAGTCTGAAGAAGAGGCCTTGATGCTGGAAAGCAACCTGATTAAGGCCCATCATCCAAAATACAATGTGTTGCTGAAAGACGATAAACGCTACCCATGGCTATGCCTGACAGCAGAGCCTTTTCCCCGGCTGATTTTAACCCGCACCCCAAGACGGTCTGGCGGCAAAAAGACCAAACAGGCCCGGTACTTTGGCCCCTATACCAATGTTGGCGATCTGCACCAAATGCTGCGGATGATTCGCAAGCACTTTCCGTTGCGTCAACGCCGCAAACCCCTGTTTACCTCGCGACCCTGTATGAACTACTCCATCGGATCCTGTCTGGGTCCCTGCCAGGATCTGGTGACAGAACAAGACTATGATGCCCTGGTGCGGCAGGTCACGTTGTTCTTAAAAGGCAAAACCAACGTTTTACTCACAGAAATTGATGCCGAAATGGAGGCCGCCAGCGAGGTCTTGAACTTTGAGTGGGCGGCAAAATTGCGGGATCGGCGTCAGGCGGTGGAAAACGTGGTGCTGACCCAACGGGTCATGTCGAACAACAGCCTGGATGACTGGGATGTGATTGCCTTTGCCGCCGATGAAATTCGGTGTGTGATGAACGTGCTGCCGGTACGAGAAGGAAAACTGGTGGGGAACCAGGTGTTTGAAGTCTCTTTAGCCAACCACACCAAACCTATAGAAGCCTATGAAGCCTTTTTGGCCCAGTTCTATGAGGGCAAAGAGGCCGAGGACATCCCGGATAAGGTGGTATTGCAGCATCCGGTAGTAGAATCTGGGCTGATTACATCGTGGTTGTCTGGTGTGAAAGGCAAAAAAGTAGAGCTGGTGTCGCCGGGCCGAGGGCAAAAAAAAGATCTCGTTGCTATGGCGGCGGCCAATGCGCAACAGGCGCTGGAACAGTCCAAACTGTATGAAGCCACCCGGATACAATCAGACCCGGCCAAGGCTCTGCTGGAGTTGCAGGAGTATCTAAACTTGCCCGATTACCCGTCTCGGATGGAGTGCTACGATATTTCCCATATCCAGGGCCGCTACACCGTGGCCTCTATGGTGGTGTTTACCGATGGACGACCCGATAATCAGGCATATCGCCGATTTAAAATTCACACCGCCGAAGGGGCCCCAGATGATTTTAAGAGTATGGCTGAGGTGATGCAGCGGCGGTTTAAGCATTCCGGCAGTTCAGGGAAGGGGGCAGAGGACTCCAAAGGCGAGAATGCCCCCATCGAGCGTTGGGAAGATCCGGATCTGGTGATTATTGACGGGGGTAAAGGCCAGTTAAGTTCGGCAGTGGCTGCCTTAAAAGAGAGCGGCGTTGAAAACCCACCGATGATTTCGCTAGCGAAAAAGTTTGAGGAGATCTTTGTGCCGGGGCAATCTCGGCCGATTGTGCTCTCAAAAGATAGCCAGGCGTTAAAGCTGTTGCAGCAGATCCGCGATGAAGCCCACCGGTTTGCCATTACCTATCACCGTACCCGGCGGGCCAAGGGGGCAAAAGCGTCGGCCCTGGATCGAATCCCCGGTATTGGCCCCAAACGGAAGAAGAAACTGATGGATGGATTTGGTTCTATTGCCAAGCTGAAGGAGGCGAATGTTTCTGAGATTGTGAAGGTGGCTGGTATCCCTGAAGTTCAGGCGCAACAGGTCTATGACGTATTACATCTGCCAAGCAAAATATAGAGAGCACAGATGCCGCTTCAGGGGATTTGTTATAGAATAGATGATTATTTATCGTTGTTTTTAAATTCAGATTAGGTTAGGACTTTTATGCTGAGTAGTTTAAGACGATCCACAGATGCGATGAAGGGGGTGGATTGCCCCCGGTGTAGTAAGCCCCTGTTGGACGAGCGGAAATCATGCCCTTACTGCGGAGAAGATGGACATTTGGCAGCGAGTCAATCTGCACCTAAGTTGTCATCAAAATCTTCACCGGCAATGGATTATCCGGATGAGCCTCTGAATGAGACCAATTCAGCCAGTCCAGCTGATATGGATGACACGCCAGTGCAAAGCCCTACTGAATTGAGCTTGCCACCAAGGCTGTGGGACAAAATGGCTAGCGATGTTCGAAAGCCAACAAAACTGGACTATCCGGTGAAGAAGAAATCTTCAAAGCCGGCTTTAGCGGGTCGATTTGAGAATACTGAACGTAAAAGTTTGCTGATGAGTATTGTGCTCCCCTTTCTGTGGATGTTTCTTGGTGCTGTTGGCACGGTATATGCCACGTTTAGCTTTGCTAACTTCCAACTTTTTGAAGCGTTTGTGGGCTATGCCCTCAGTTTAATGCTGGTGACCGGCGCATTTTTGATTAGTCGATCTGCAAAAGTAATGGGTAAGGATTAACAAACTTAAAGTGCTAACAAGTCCTGGACGGCAGCTTCCATTGTATCTACGTCAATGTTTAGGCATACAGCGTTGTGGCAATTTTTCGGCAGCTTGTGCCACAGGCAGGGGCGGCAAAAGAGATCGGCTCTGCGAACAGCCTTAAATTTGGGTGCCTTTGGCAGCAGTTGTTCCTCGTTGGTGGGGCCAAACAGGGCCACTACCCGTTGGTTTAATCCAATGGCAATATGCAGCGGGGCAGAATCTACCGACACCAACAAGTCACTGGCGTCAATCAATGCGGCCAATTCTTGCAGGTTTTTGGTTTGGCCGTTCAAGTCTGTAAAGTGCGAGAGATCCGAGGGCAGTTTTTGGCGGATTTCCCGGATAATATCCTGATCGTCTGGCCCCCCCACCAGAAATACCGCATGATGTTGAGCCAAACGTTGAATCAACTCTGCCCACTGCTCTGCCGGCCAGCCTTTTATAATGCCTTTTTCAACACTCACCCGGCTGACGCCAGGATGAACCAAAATTTTAGAGCCGGATGATGCAGATTCTAAAAGATTATTGGCCCATTGTTTCAAATGATCCGGAATCGCCCTCAGCTTTGGCATAATGTTTGCAGGTGGTTGGTAGGCAATGCCGGCAAACGGAATAAGAAAGGCTTTTGCCAAAGCAAAATACATCTCGGCAGCATATAAATGGGAGCTACGGTTTAAGGGGGCTTGTTGGGTCAACAGTTTTTGGCTTAATGTTTTTTGGATCGTCTGCTCAGTTTGAAACCCTACCCGATACGGAATACCGGATAGCTTCAATAAAATAGAGATAAATGGCGAGCTGCCAGCAGACAAAACGGCGTCAAAATATTTACGACGCAGGAGCCAGGCCAGCTTTATAAATACCAACAGTTTCGGCTGTCCCTGAATCTGGACCTCTTCAATCCGGTCCACACCTTTCAGCAAGTCTGCTGCCGCGCGGCTGCGGCCTTCTAAAAACAAGGTCAGGTGAGCGGTGGGAAAATGACGCCGAATTTCCTGGATGACCGGGGTAAATAAAATTTCATCGCCAATACCGCCAAAATTAATCAGGGCAATTTTCTGAAAAGGTGGTGGCGTGGCGGTCGGCATCTAGGCGGGTCTCACCTCCGTTGCCGTCACGCTTTTCTCTGTCAACACACTTTTCTCTGTAAGCATGCTTAGCCCCGCTACCAGGAACCAAAAGCTCAAATTTACCGGTGGCCGGTACCAAATAGTGTCAAAAAGGCCATAAAAAAGGGACCCCAAGATTCCGGTCAGCAGGGTCCCTACCAGGATTTTATCCAAGAGCGTGAGTAAAGATGAATCTAGACTGTACGCAACTCTAATTAGCATCGTAGCGATCAACAACAAAAAATAGAATAGTCCGATCAGCCCCTGTTCTACCCAGATCTCCAAAGGCACGCTATACGCTCCCAGTGCGTTATATCCAGGTGTCATGTACAACCCATAGACCTGTTTAAAAGTACTATTTCCCGGTCCAATCCCAACCAACCAGTTGTCTTTGGCCATTTCAAACGCGCTTTCGTACACGTTCATGCGATATGAAACACTGCTGTCTGCCCGTGCCGCAAACATCGACATGATCCGGTGCTGCAGTTTTTCAGAAGACGCCACCCCGGCAACTGCTGCGCCCACAACAGTCACCAGCACCAAAATCCAGGCGACCTTCAGCTTGGTTTTTTCCCGCAACGATTTCTCGTGCCAAAGCAGGTGACCCATGATGGCAAAGCTGGAGACGGCAATGGCGCCAATGGCCAAATATCCACCTCGAGAGCCGGTGAGAATCAGTGCGATAAAAATGGCGGCGGTGGCAAATAAAAACAGACCCGTGATGGGAAGTGACAAAAACAGGTTGGCTTTCCTGTCCGCCATAAACGCCTTGGCGGCAAATACCAGCCCCAGTCCGCCGGTAGCGGCCAGGCAGGGCGTAATAAACCCGGCCATCAAGTTGGGGTTATAGGGCTGAATCGTCCCAAAAATCCGGGTAAGCTTCAGTTCCGGGTTCATCTCCGGGTCCTGCCACGTGGCCAGGGGCTGGATGTGATGGGTATATTGATAAAATCCCACCAACGCTTCCGTTACGCCCAACAAGGCCAGGGCGCCTAACCCTGCGTATAGGGCTTTGGATGACGCGCCCAATAAAACCCGAAACGTCATATACCCGGCCAAAAATGTCATCATCTTTGCCAGCCCGGTCACACTGGCGGCAAAGTAAGACGAGGTAAACGTAGACAGCACCGCTGAGAGGAAGAACAGCAGGACAATGAAATCAAGGGCCGTCAGCTTTGGCACTCGCAACGAGTTTGTGCCCAGCCACAACGCAACCAGGGTATAGCCTGCCAACGCCCATACGGTTAGCCCAATAATACCGGTAGAGGCAACGGCGGTTAGGCAAAACAATGCCAAAACGCCTAACAGCAATATGTTGTGATGAAACAGAGCCTGGATTAACGGCAACTGCCCCAGCCAACGGGTGGGGCGGGATACCCCCCAGGTAAGCGCATTTACCTTCTGCCCTACCCAAGAATTTTTATACCAGGAGTGCAGGGTCTCGGCATCCGTACCCGCCAACCAGGTCAGGGGCCTTAACAGTGCCGAATTTTCAAGAGCAGGCGTCAGGATGCTCATCCAGGTGGTGTCCTCTGTGTTTCCTTAAGAAGACGGCGACTGTTCGGATAGATCGCGGATGGCGACAATGGTGCCGTGGCGCAGCTGGTAGTCAAAGCCTTCCAGGGTAATGTCCATTCCAATTTTGACCTTTACGCCGTTGGTTACATATCCGTCTGCAGTGACCATGGCATGATCCTGGAGAGTCACCAACATATTGTGGTTATGGGGATCCGTCGGGTCATCCACCAGGGTATAGGATCCTTTTCCGTCTTGAATAATGGCCTGGGCCCGCTTTACGGTGCTGTCCACAATTTTAATGTCGCCACGGGGCTGGTTGCGAATCGTAACAGACAGCGTTTTGCCGGGTTCAAATACATCGGGCTGCAGGGTGCGCACGTACTTCAGCAGCACCTGATATTGAATATCGGTTTCGCGTTCTACGACCTGACTAGAGGTTCGATACGTACCGGACTGTACCAGGAAGAACCCAGCCGTAATGGCCACAATCAATATTGCCGCCAAGGCATCAAAGGCGTTTAGTTTCCCAAACAGCCTCCCATTTTCATCAATCAAGGCCATGAGTGCATCTCTCCATTACTTAGTATTCAAAATGCTATTTCGGTTGCGCCGCATGTTGGGCAGAAATCTGATTCAATACTTCATCCGGTAAAGCCGTCAATGCGTCTTGTAGTTCATCGGTGCTGGTGGTGGCTGAACCAAACCGGGTTACTACAATACTGGCGGCCAGGTTGCCCAAAACACAGGCGTTAATCAAATTTGCTCCGGTGGCCATAGCTAAGGTTAAGGTGCCTACCACCGTATCTCCTGCGCCGGTCACATCAAACACATCGCTGCGGTTAAACACCGGAATGTGGGTGACCTGCTCCGTTTTTTGTGGCGTCTCAGGGCCGGCCGATTCAAACAGGCTCATCCCCTCACTGCTACGGGTAATCAGCAGATTCTGGGCGCCGGTCTGTTGCAGCAGTTTTTTGCCGCCGGCCTCTACTTTTTCCACCGTATCCAACGCGTGGCCCAGGTTTTTCTCAGCCTCCGGCTGGTTGGGGGTCATAATGGTGGCCCCGCCAAACAGGCTTAACTCTTTTTGAGAATCCACCGCCAACACCAGCCCATGTTTTTGGGCTAACACACGGCAGTGATCAATCACCGGTTGGGTCATTACGCCCAGGTCATAATCTGAGAGCAAAATAGCGTCAAACTCTGGGGCCAGTTGGGTGATGTTATCCAGCAGCTTGTTCTCAATGGCGGCAGACACCGGCTGTCTGGATTCCCGGTCAATCCGCACAATTTGCTGCGTCACCGAATGGTTGGCAACCCCCGAAATTCTTGTTTTGGTGGTGGTGGGGCGGCTCTCATCCTGCACCAGGCCGGTGGCGTCAATACCGTCGCGCTCCAAAGCATCCAGCAGCAGGGTGCAATAATAATCTTTGCCGCTCACCCCGACCACGGCGGCGCGTTTGGCGCCGAGTTTGGCAATGTTATGCACCGCGTTGCCGGCGGCGCCTAAAATAATATCGGTGCGGTCGTGGCGCAAAATGATGACCGGGGCTTCTCGAGATAATCGATCTGTGGGGCCATAGGTCATCTCATCAATGGCCACGTCTCCCACCACCAGCACCCGGCCTTGGTTTAACCGTTGAATGTCAGCGCTTAATTGGGTCTTCAAACAACTTACTCCGGTTTGTCTTCTTCCAGTTTCTTCACCACATCCGCCAACATGGCCACATGTTTTTCCAAAGGCGCTTTGTCCTGAATGTGTTTCAGCGCCTCTTCATAATGTTGGGTGGCCAGCTCATAGGCGTCCAGGGCGTCTTTTTTTAGGGTTTTTTCCGTGGCGGCGTCATTTTCTTCTCCGGCCTCAGAAGACTTGGTCATCAGCGTATCGCCAATTTCTTCATACACCACGCCCAAGGATTTCAGCAGCTTACCTTTATCCCCGCCGCCCTGTTCCAATAGGGTTTTAAAGGCTTGAATCGATTTGTTTAAATCGCCGTTGGCTCTGTAAGCCACGGCCAGATTAAACAATGTAGAAGGTTCTTCCGGGTCCAAATCCAGGGCCGATTCCAGCCGGGCTACGGCGCCGGCGGTGTCGCCTTGCTGAAGCAGGGTTTGTGCTTTTTGGTTTAAGTCGCCAATAGATCGCTTATACACAATGCTTTCGTTACAGCCGGTCATGGTGACACATGTCACTATCGTTAGAGTGATGGCAACAAGGGTACTTAATATGGGTTTCGTGGATGTGAACATCAGGAGAGGGGTCCTCATGATTTTTGCCCTAAAAGGGTATCTGTTCTGTGATCTGCTCTTTAATATAGCGGCCAATAATGTTGGGGTAAAGCACATGTTCTTGTTCCAGTACGCGTTGGGCCAGGGTATCCGGGGTGTCTTTGGGCATCACCGCCACGGTTTGCTGGCCTAAAATAGGTCCTTCATCCACGGCTTCCGTCACAATATGTACCGTACAGCCCGACTGTGTCTCACCCGCCTCCAGCACGGCATGATGCACAGCGCCGCCCACCATGCCTTTGCCGCCATATGCCGGTAGTAAACTGGGGTGGATGTTTAAAATACGTTTTGAAAAAGCGGTAATCAACACCGGTGTCAAAATTCGGGTATACCCGGCCAAAATCACCAGATCCACCTCGGCGCCTTTTAAGGCTTTGACAATGGCCGTGTCATACTCTTCCTTGGAAGGGTACGCCGACGGCTTTAAATACACCGTGGTGTGTCCCTGCGATTGCGCCAAAGCCAACCCGGGGGCTTGTTGCTTGTTGGAGATGACCAGGGCAATTTCAGCGTTGCCTAATTGTCCGCTTTCAATGGCCTGGTGAATGGCCTGAAAGTTGCTGCCCCGACCAGAGAGAAGGACTCCTAGTTTGCACTTGCGTTCGCCGTCACCCGTACTCACGAAATAATCACCTTCGATGAACGTTCACCTGCACCCGCCGTTGCCGCAATAATCTCGCCAAGAACCATCGTCTCAATATCTGGGGCATGCTGGGCGAAGTAGTCCTGAATCTTCTGCTGGCTGTCTGGGTTCACCACCAGCACAAAACCAATGCCGCAGTTAAAGGTTTGATACAGCGTCTCGTCACTCAACTGCCCCAGGTTTTGCAAATACCGAAACACCGGCGGAATGGTCCAGCTGTCTTTGTGAATGTGTGCAGACAAGGTTGGCGGCAACACCCGGGGAATGTTCTCATAAAACCCGCCGCCGGTAATGTGGGCCATGGCCTTAATGCTATTGGGCAGTTTGTCCAGCAAAGCCAACACCGGTTTCACGTAAATGCGGGTGGGGGTTAACAGTGCGTTGCCCAGGGTGTCGTTTAATTCCTCAATGTGTTGATCCACCGACAGGGTGTGATCCTGGAACACGAGTTTTCTCACCAGGCTATAGCCGTTGCTGTGCAGGCCGCTACTGGCCAGGCCAATAAGTTTGTCTCCCGGCTTAATGGCGTCCAGCTTGGGCAGCATTTTGGGTTTAGACACCGCCCCGACGCAAAAGCCCGCTACGTCATATTCCTTGGGCTGGTAAAACCCCGGCATCTCGGCAGTCTCCCCGCCTACCAGGGCGCACCCGGCCTGTTTGCAGCCTTCGGCAATCCCCTGCACAATGTCTTGAAACACTTCTGGGCTGATTTTAGCGGTGGCCAGGTAATCTAAAAACGCCAAAGGCCGTCCGCCGTTCACCAAAATGTCGTTAACGCACATGGCCACCAGGTCAATGCCAATGGTGGTGTGAATGCCGGTGTCAAACGCAATCTTCAGCTTGGTACCCACGCCGTCGCAGGCGGTCAACAGCACCGGTTGGGCAATATCCGCCGGCAGTTCAAAGGCGCCGCTAAACCCGCCCAATGAGGGGGTCACGCTTTCTGTGGCGGTGGAGTTGGCCAGTTGTTTGGCAATGGTCACCACTTCGCCGGCCCGGTCTAGATCAACCCCGGCCTGGCGGTAGGCCTCATCGGCGGTGGAGGAAGACATCATGTAATTCCCATTCAAGGTCCTGGTGCGGACCCCTAAACAAACCGTGATAACGCCTCTTACGGTACCTGAAACGTAGTTGTATTTCAAAAAATTCTTGCACTCGTAAATTGCACAAAAACGGCACATTTTTGGCAGTGCTTTTGCACAATCGGTTGCTATGGTGGAAGTAGTTTTTTAAAAGGTTTTTATCAAGAGGGTTCTATGGCAGGCGTTCAAAAATTTTTGCTTAAGTATCCTGTGTATACAGCAACTTATGCAGTGACATTCTCCTTTTCTATTCTATGGCTATTTACCCTTGCATATTCATTATTTGACAGTACAGCTATAGAAATCCCCTTAGCTCCAGGATACAAAATACCAAGCTGGCTTATCGCACTAGCATGTTGGCTTATTTATATAATTTTTTGGTGGCATTCACTTCGCCTAAATAATTTTCAGTCTTTATACAGGCTTTCAATTCTAACGTTTGCTTTTGTTCTAATTCTTTTTGTTTTTATGGCTGTTTGGCCTGACTTTTTGAGCCTGTTAAAGCTGACGGTTTTATTACCTTTTTTAGGCTGTGCCTTATTCGTAAGTTTATCTCTATCAGCCTTAATGCTGCTTGGACTGGATACTCTCTATGTGATGATGAGTATTCGGAGTAAAACACTCTTTTGTACATTGGCTACGATTTACGGAGCCATTAGTGGCCTTTTATTTTTTTTAGCAATGACGGGACTTACTGCCTTAATGGCAGTAATTATTTCAGGATTTTTTATTGAGGGGCTTGACTAAATGCTTATATTACTCCCTGTTTTGATAGGTGGTGCCACGGGATTGATAGCAGCCATTACATTCCTCTGGATGCAGGATTCTGGCTCTTAAATTTCTTGAGTTTCTTATTGGAACAGTTAAATTTTATCTTTTGTAGAAAGTGATTAAAATGAACATATTGCTACAGAGAACAATTGGTACATTTTTGCTAACTGCAAGCATTCCTGCTGGAATTTTTATGTTTTTTATAGTTGCGATTCCATTTCTTTTTGCAGAAAGCAATTGTTATGACCCTTCTGAGTGTACGACAATTTTTTATATTTTTATTGCTTTTGAAGCGTTATACATGTTTAGTGCATTTGCCCTGTTTTTTATTCCAGGTTTATATGTAGTTGACAAGGAGTTTAGGCTGGTTATGCAAAAATATAAAAGTATTTTTATCCTTTTGTGGGTGATTCCTTTTCTATTGATAATTGCAACGAGCTGGAAAATATTTCTCGATTGAACTCCTTTTGTTCAGGTACAATAAAGAATATAGTTCAGGTCAAGATCACGAATTACCTGAGTATAATAAGGAAGTGAGCTTTATATATTTGCCAAGTGGTTTAGTGCTTAATTTTATCTTCTTCCAAATAGGAGAAATACTAAGTGAGCATCGGTACGCCAACTAAAAAACTGAATATTAGAAAACTGTTTGGGATAGCACTAGGCTTAACTTCAGGGATTATTGCATTCTTGGTAAGTGGAATATTTCTTCTGGCTGCTCTCCCAATGCTTACGATTCCAAAACAAGATATTACAGGAATTATTATTTTTATATCGACGTTAGCAATGAGTGCCTCCTCTTTTTTTGTGTTTATGATACCTGGGTTATATCTTGTGTCAGAAGAGATTAAGGATCTATTGTTAAGGTACAAAATCATCACTCTGCCAATGTGGATTTTTAGTTTCTTGATTTTTGCTGCTTTGTTTATCTTTTATTTCCCCTTTGTTCAGGTTCAATAGTATTTTTTGAAAAAATAACACGTCTTCTTCCCGTTAAAATCGTTCTAAATTGTGTAAAAAATAATCTCCTTCCGAACTCTGTAAGCCTCTCTTTTACGAAATCTCTTTGTCCGGCAGGAAAAGTCCAAACCTCTGAATTCTTTCCTTGTTCTATATGGCCATCAAAAGTAATTTGATTATTTTTCAATAGTAATGTTCCCTTGATACTCACTTTTACTTTCCCAATGGTAGCTTCTGAATACCAACCCTGGGTTTTCAATAGCACCTTATCAATATTAATGCGTTGAGGCTTACCTGTCTGCATAAGTTCAGATAAACTCTTCTGAACAGCCGTATTCTCAAAAAATGAATTTGTAGTACTTTCTCCAAGTTTAAGATGTTCTATGCCATAAGTAACGTCTCTCCCTTTTCCAAAAATCCCATGAAATACATATTCAAACCGGGCTGGATCGACTTTCAATGGTTCTTTAAAAGAATGTGGTCCTATTGGGCGATTACCGGAAATACCTTCGTACTCAATTCCTCCGCTACTGATGCTTGTACTCTCTTGAATTAATACTTCAACTTTTTCTAACTTTTTGGGATCATCTAAAATATCCCGCACTCTCAAGTTGTAGATGGGTGTTCTTTCTAAATCCCAACGTCTATCTCCCAAGAGGCGGCCTCGGTAAGCTTCCATAATCCGCCGAAACTGATTTTTCGATGATTGTGCGTCAAATACGGTTTGCTCTTGTGCTTTTTGGGCTCGACCCATCATCTGATGTAACTGCCCATTCTCATTCGTCGGTCTACTGCCCAACGGCGTATCCACCGGATTCGGCACGTTACTTGCCAACTGTGTTGGCTGCGTATACTCTTCTCGCATTACCCGCGCAATTTTCTCATCCAGCATTTGTCGCAGTGCAGCCTCTTCCGCCTCGCGTTGCTGTCGGGCTTCTCTAAAGGCAATTTGCTGAGGCGTCAGTGGTTGCCTAGCTTGCACATTTCGGGCAATCTGCTGGCTTAAGGTCAACGGGGGTTCCGGGGGCATTGGCTCCGGGTCCGACAGGGGCTGTGGCGCCACGTTCCCTGGCCCCAAACTTTCTGTAAAAGGGCGATCCTGGGCTGTGGCGTTTTGTGGCTGAAAAGTGGGGCCGGCCGGCGGCTGATGTTCAAACTGCCTGAGCCGGTTCATCATATACGCCTCAAACTGTTGCGGCGTACCATACCGGGCCGTCATAAAGGCGGCAATGTCGTGGGGTGAGGTTCCGTTAAGCGGTTCCACCTGAATTGGCTGTGGCTGTTCCGGCGGAGCGATACCGCCGGGGTTCAGCCCTGCCCGGTTAGGAGTAAATGGAGTGACTTCGATGGGATCTACGGGGTACCGTGTACTGGCGGGCAGAGTATTCCCCAAAACACCATCGGGCTCACGGGTAAATTGGGCATTAGCCACACCCTGGGCTGCCATGCCCAATCCGCCTAAAACACCCTGGCCAATCTCTTTTAACCTGCCCCACGGACCCTCACTCAAAGCCTCGTCAAATACCACACCGCCTTGCAATGGCGGCGGAGCCAATTGCGATAACCGATGCATGGGGCTTTGTTGTGTGCGTAAAAACTCCTTCATCCACTTTTCCCGAAAATCTCTGGCAAAATTCATCGTTTGTTCCCCTCTCGCGTCAACCTGAAGTCATCTTTTATTTAATTTGTTTTCCATATTTTTAAGGTAGCTACTTTCTCAAAATCGCAACAAAATCGTAAAAAAATTTATACGGCGCCAAAACAGGCAAAACCCACAGCCTTCATGACGATGAAGCCTGTGCTTAAAAAAAATAAAAGGTGCCAAATCCCTGGAACTGAGGCGAAAATTGCACAAAAAAAACTCCTCAGGCAAGACTCGAACTTGCAACCCTGCGATTAACAGTCGCATGCTCTACCATTGAGCTACTGAGGAATATTTTTTGGGGTTGTTTATGGGTTAAGAGTATACCGAAACGGGGCCTAAAAAGTAAAGGGCCTTCGGCTCAGCTCCTGTATTTAGATTAAAAACCCAACGAAAAAAAAATTGCGGCCGGTCCTCAAATCGTTTTGAATCTCGCGGCCAAGCCGTAGTTTTTAAGCCCCAAGTCCAGGTACCAAAAGCGTTTCAACCTACAAAAAGCACACCGCTGAAAAAGTTGAGAAAACGCTTATTGCAAATAATTCTCAATTCCGGTAAGATAATTTCGTAGTTGAGAAAGATTTTCAATAAGCCCGTTCCGGGTAGTGCCGCGAAAGATTCTTTAGAATCCCTCGTTCCTCCAATACAGGCACTACCCCTTTTTTCTTTTTTGTAGGGGTTGCGCAAAATACACTCTGACTCGCATCTACTTCGTCACTGCGCTGCTCAGCGGCGTTACGTACTTGAGTACGCGCCTTGCCTCCGCTGCTCTTTCCTCGTTTCTGCTTTGCCAGAGCACATTTTGCGCAACCCCTAATACTAAGAGAAGTAAGTTGGTTGTGTGGGGTTTCTGTCTTGAGATCGGCTATGATTTTGGGTAACATTCCCCCATACGGAACAACCAAGAGTGCGGGAATCAATCCCTATTGGGTGCACGGTTACCGGGCTCTGTTAAGCGGATAGAAAGCAGATTGATCAGATGACCTCTCAAGCAAATATGCCCTTTCAGTTTTTAGATTCAGCCAATGCCAAAGCCCAAATCGGCGTGTTTGGCGGTTCTGGCTTTTATGACTTTGTGGCCGACCCGGAAACCATTAAGGTGGATACGCCGTATGGCTCTCCCAGTGACGATATCACCATTGGTACGGTCTCTGGTAAACGGGTAGCCTTCTTACCTCGCCACGGCAAAGGCCATCACCTGCCGCCGCACAAAATCAACTACCGGGCCAATGTGTGGGCCTTCAAAAGTTTAGGCATCCAATGGGTGGTTTGTCCCTGTGCCGCCGGTAGCCTGCAAAAAGAGGTGAAGCCCGGCGATTTTGTCATTGCAGATCAATACGTAGACCGTACCAGTGGCCGGGAAGATACGTTTTTTGACGGCCCCATCACCACCCACGTGAGTGCTGCTGATCCGTATGATGAAGAGTTCCGCAAGCTGGCCATTGAAGCCGGAAAAGAGTCTGGCATTACGGTGCACGAAAGCGGCACCATTGTGGTGATTCAAGGCCCCCGGTTCAGCACCCGCTCTGAATCCAAGTGGTTTAAAGACCAGGGTTGGGAAGTCATTAACATGACGCAATACCCGGAAGTCCACCTGGTCAAAGAGTTGGGCATGTCGCCGGTGAATATCTCGCTGATTACCGATTACGATTGCGGCATTGATGACATGCCGCCGGTCTCCCACGGTGAGGTGCTGAAGGTGTTTACCGAGAACAACGAAAAGCTGCGTAAGCTGTTGTTTAAGCTGATTGAAAAAGTGCCGGCCGGTAAGGAAAACGCTTTTGCCGGGGTGCTTTCTCATTCACGGATTGAATAAGGAATTATCATGCTGGTTCTAAGCTTTTTACTGTCCTTGCTGGGCTTGTTCAAGATTATTCTGCTCATCCGGATCGTCTTGTCCTGGCTGCCCTCGATTCGCTGGTATGATGCGCCGTGGTCTTACCTGGACGCTATTACCGAACCGATTTTGGCTCCAGCTCGTCGGCTGATTCCGCCTATTGGCATGATGGATATTTCCCCGCTGGTGGTTTTCTTTTTAATCTACCTGCTAGAGGGCCTGATTCGTAGCGCCATTATTGGCGGTATGGGCTAGCTTGGTTTAGGCTAATCGCTTTTAGGCCCTGGATTTAGGGCGGATGAATTGTTGTTTTCGCACCACTTCGCCTTCAAAAATTCGGGGGTAATGATAGCTGGGGTAAGGGCTTTTGGGGCTTTGAGGGCCGGGCCATTGGGGGGGCGGGTCAACTAGGCGGCGAGGTTCAGAGTAGTCGATCTCTTTTGAAGAGATGGCATAAACCAATTCATAGGCATCGATTTTGGTTTTTTTTGACAGGTGAAACTCCACCGAGCCGCAATGGCTGCAATGCTTATGTACTGGCCGAATTTGGCCGTCCATACATTTTTTAGGGATGCGTTTGGAGCCACAGGTTTGGCACCGGATGATGGTCCATACCGTGTGTACTTTATAGCCGCAGTCCGGGCAGTGTCCGTCCTGACGAGACGGACGATATTGTGGATGATGGCATTGGTTATCCAGCAGGCTTTGATAGAACGCATAAAATGCGCGGTAAAACTTCACCACTTTTTCCCAACCTTTCCTCGTGTGAAATATCCAGCTCTGTACTCTGTAATGCTCTGGGTATCTTTTTCCCTGGTTCTCTGGCTTTTTCTCTGGAACTTCCACCAACGGTTTTTCATATTATAGGGGGAAGGCGGCTGTTTGAGATCCCTCATATTGATGAAATGACATGGGTTTGGGCTGAAATGCGGTGACAGGAAATACATGAGGATGTAAAAAATTATGAAGGTTTCGATACCCTGGTATAGACGATTAGGACAAGCATCCAGAAATTACCGTTAGGCTGAAATGGCGTATAATGGAGGATATTACGAGCTGGAGAGTTTGGGTCATGTTGGTGCAGGCAAGCCGATGGGCGTTTTTTTGGGGATGGAGCATGACCCGGTGGTTGTTTCCGAAAAAGATTGAGGTGACCGAAGATGGGATTCGGACTGTGGTGGTGCAGGCGTTGTTGATGCCTTGGGTGAAAGAAGAGGAAACCCTGGTTCTTGGCCGGGTAGCTTCGGTACGGCATATGAAGGGCGTGTTTTGGGATTCTATTCAGGTGGAGTCGTTGGGTGGAACTAATACTTTGGACATTGAAGGTTTGCGGAAATCGGATGCGGCAGAATTGGTGGCCTTGATCAACCATGAGTTGGCGGTGCTACATCGTGGAAGTGTGAACTCGTCGTATGTGCCGATGGCGCCTGGGGTTGGGATGGGTGTGTCGGAGAAAATTTCGCAAAAAAAGAAGCTACCGTTTTAGCGGTAGCATGACTTGGGGAGGAGGTTGGGGAATATTAGGTATACAAAACGTATACCCGATAATATTGCTTCGGTATGGGGTCAGGCATTCTTTAACAAAGGAGGGCAATCATAAAGTAATGTGAAGGAGTGGTTCAGCAGGAATAAGTTTCCCTTGTTGATGCCGTTACTCTTGAGTTTAATGAGGAGTATGGAAAGATCCACAAAATTGTTAATGATTGTGTTGTGTTGGGGGATGCTGGTAGGGCTTCTCTATAACACTGTAGTGTGGGGGTATTCGGTGGTGTCGCCGTACCAGAATCCGGAGCGGGTGTACCGAGACACCATGGGGTTTGGGGTTACGGTGAGCGGCAAGGTGGGGTTGAATGAAGCGGGGTTGAATGAGTTGCTGACGGTGCCGGGGATGAATCAGAGTATGGCCGTTAAGGTCATGAAGGCTCGACCCTTTTCGGGCTGGGAGGATTTGTACCGGTTGCCGGGAGTGGATCAGCAGCAGGTGGATGCCTGGTTGGCAAGGGTTCGGCCTTATGTATCTCTTTAAAGCGTGTTGTTCTATAAAGCCAACGCCGACTATATAGTCGGCGTTGGGAAAGTATTTAGTTGTTTGAGTTGTCTCTAGGTAAGACTATAGGTTATGGATTCACGCTGACGGAGTGATCCACTGCGATGCTGAGGCGGGTGTTGGAGGGGATCATCACGTCTTTGCCTTTTCGGGCCAAGGCATAGGACAGGCCGGCGATGCCACCGACTGCTGTGCCGAAGGCTGCACCGGTTCCGGCGACGCCTAGAATGCCGCCCAATGCGGTGCCAAACAGGGCGCCAACACCGGTGCCACCGGCGGCAATGCCGATGCCTTTGGCGAGATCCATTTTATAGGTATCGCCTTTCAGAATACCGGTGTCGTCTTGGGTAACCACATGAGCTTGTAAGGGAACCGCAACGCCGGTGGGGGTTTTGGCGTTGAAGAACCGGATGTCGATTTCGCCGTGGCGGCCACCGCGCAGGGGCGGAACAACGCTGGCGACCTGACCAACAACCTCGCTGCCAGCGGGCAGGACCAGGGATTCGTTGATGTAGAGGTCGTTGTCCAGGGTGGCTGTAATTTCATCACCCAGTCGGCTGGCAGACGAGCTGACGGGTTGATCCAGTTTGATCATCAGCGTGGTGCCCTTGGGGATGGTGCTGATGCGGCCCCGAAGGGGAATGGATTCGGATCCGTAGGTAGATGAGGTGTCGTAGTAATCCCCGGTGCTGTAGCTAGGGGATGAGGACGACAGGGGGCTGAGTTTAACGATGCCATCGGCCAAGGCGACAGATGGGAGGCAGGCCAGCGATAAGGCGAGCATGCCGGATACTAGATGTTTGGTCATCTCTAACTTCTCTCCGCTTATTATTTGCACTTTCAAAATGTGAGGGGGCAAAATGTAAGGTGGCAACTTAGACACAGGTGGATGTGGATTTGTTCCACGGGAAAGCCATCACAGGATTCTATTATACTGCATATGTTAACAAATGTTTCGGGCCTGGGGGGAAATGTTATGGGTGTTCGTAGATCTCAATGGGTAAGCCGTCTGGATCCAGGCAGAAGAAGAATTGCTTGTGGGTGAATTCGTCGGTACGGATATCTTCGGTGGGAACGTTTTGGTCCAGCAAGTATTGGTGGTAGGCGGGTACATCTGTTACGGTGAAGGCCAGGTGGCGCAGGCCGCAGGCTTCTGGACGAGTGGGGCGCTTTGGAGGATTGGGGAAGGAAAAAAGTTCGAGTTGGGTGTGATCATCCACTTTTAAATCCAGCTTATAGGAGTCCCGGTCTTGGCGGTAGGCTTCGTGGATGACTTGGAACCCCAGGGTTTGGGTATAGAAATGCTTGGAGACTTCATAATTTGAGCAGATGATGGCGATGTGGTGGACGCCGGTGATGAGCATGAGGTGTCTCTTTTACAATATTGGAAATGTTTCCAACACACGGCTGACGACTATGCCAGCAGTGAGGGCGAGGAGCCAGGAGCCGAGGAGGACGAAGGTGGTCTCGCGGATGCCACGTTCTTTCCAGATGACAGCGGCGGAGGCGATGCAGGGGACGAAGAGGGTGATGACCACCAGAGCGGTCATCATTTGGACGGCGGTCATGCCGTCTGCCAGGAAGTAGAGGCCGGCAGCGCCGAAGTCTCGGCGGACCATGCCCATGACAAATGCCTGGGCGGTTTCACCCGGCAGGTGGAGGGCGGCTTCAGTAACAGGGGAAAGGGCGACTTGGACCCAGGCCAGCAGGCCGGTGGCTTGGAGGAGAGCGACAATCAGCGAGCCTAAAATAAACAAAGGGGAGGCTTCTTTGAGGAAGCCGAGGGTGCGGACCCAGGTTTTTTGGGCGACGTTCTTTAACGTTGGTAACCGCATGGGAGGGAGATCCAGAACCAACGGGGTGGAACTACCGGGAAGGAGTTTGTGGAGGGCGGTGCCGAGGATGGCGAGAATTGAAAACAGAATGGCGATGTAGACCAGCCAGCCCTTGAAGCCGCCGGCGACGGCCATCAAGCCCATGATGACGCCGAGTTGGGCGGAGCAGGGGATGGTGATGGCGAGGATGGTGGAGGCGATGGTGCGTTCGCGTTGGGAGGTGAGGACTCTCGTCGAGATGGTGGCCATGGTGACGCAGCCCAGACCGATAATCAGCGGGATCACCGCACGGCCATTCAACCCAATTTTATTTAATGCACCATCCAGCAAGACGGCGATACGGGGCATGTAGCCGCAGTCTTCTAAAAGAGACATGAAGACGTAGAAACCCAAGACCAAGGGGAAGAGGACGCCGAAGATATACTGGATGCTCATGGTGAGGACGCCGAATTCGCCAGCCAGAACGGTATACATAAATGTGCCTTTGTCGGCGATGCTGCTGATTAACCCTTGGAGGAAGGGGATGACGTTTTCCAGCATGAGGGTGCCTTCGGTGAAGTCTACCAGGTTGCCTGCCACCCACACGCCGATGACCTGATACAACGCGGCCAGCACTAATAGGGTACTGGCCAGGCCGATGATAGGGTTGAGTAATGCTTTGCCCACGGTGTTGGAGAGTTGTTTGGTCCAGGCGGATTCCTGAAGGGATTGTTCCACCACTTGGGATACAATGCCGTTGACCCGCTGGCGGCGGAAGCCGTAAATTTTGAGGCACTGGCCGGGGTCTTTTTCCAGTGCGGGCATCTCGGCGGCGTCTGGTAGATCGGCCAAGCGATGGCCAGGGCGGGCAGTCCAGAGGACTTGTTTGAGGACGTCGATCCCGTTGCCCTGGGTGGCAATACATGAGACCACCGGAATGCCCAGGAGCTCTGACAGCTTTTGACTGTTGATGGTGAGGTTGCGGGCCTCGGCTTCGTCCATCTGGTTCAGCACCAAAATCAGGGGTTTGCCCCAATCAATCAGTTGCTGGGTGAGGAAGAGATCCCGCTCCAGGCAGGTGGCGCTGACGACGTTGACGATGACATCTGCAGCCACAATGGTCTTTTCCGCCACCTGTTCTTCTTCGCTGAGGTTGGAGAGTCCGTATACGCCAGGGGTGTCGTTTAACGGGGAACCATCCGGCAAATGGCCTTTGGGGACATCTACGGTGGTGCCGGGGAAGTTGGAAACGTTTGCATAGAGGCCGGTGAGAGCGTTAAAGACGACAGATTTGCCAACATTGGGGTTGCCGGCGAGGACGGCGGTTTGGTGGTGCGTGTCTGGGGTTACCGGCGAGGATGACTTTGCTGTTGGCGAGGCTTCTCCAGGGGTTGAAGATTCAGTGACGGACTGTTCCGGGGGATCGTATACGCTCATTCGGCATCCACCTCGATGTGTTTGCAGATGTCGCGGCCCAAGGCAATTTCGACATTGCCGCGTTGCAGCACCAAGGGTCCGCCGGGGACTTTGGCAGCCAATACAACGGTTTCTCCGCTGGAAATGCCAAGGCGGATGGCGGCGGTAGCTGCCTGGGGATCGGCGATGGTGCGAATAAAAAGCGTTTTACCGACGTCTGCTTGGAGGAGTTGCATGGTTCGAGTGTCCGGTTAGGGAGCTATTGAGAATTATTATCAAAAAGCGGGGTAGATTCAATGTGCTGAGTGACATTGGTGGTGCGTTTAAAATTGTTATGTTTACATTTCTTAAATTTCTAGCATCAGATTCATAATGTTTGTTTTTATGCAAATACAAAGAGAAAACGAAGAGCTTCTCTTTTCAACCACAAGTTTTATTCTCATCTTTTTCTTTTTTCTCTACTCAAATTTCTCTACTCAAACATTATCCCCTTCAACGAAGAGCTGAAGGGGTTTTTATTTTGGGTTCATGGAGAACGCACTCTGACTCGCATCTACTTCGTCACTGTGCTGCGCAGCAGCGTTACGTACTACCCTTACGCTCCTTGCTTTGCGCTGCTCGTTCCTCGTATCTGCGTTGCCATAGCACGTTTCCTATGAACCCAAATGCTGATACGTTTTAAAATATTGACGCTGGACATTGGATGCCGGATGCTGGGAGGGTTGCGTTGTGATTTAGAGTCATTAGATATGGTCATTCGGATTGGTAGTCGGGAGAGTGCGTTGGCGGTGGCGCAGGCGCAGCAGGTGATGGACTGGGTGGCCACGGCGATGCCGGATGCTGAGTTGGCGTTGGTGACGTTTAAAACCAAAGGGGATGTACTGCTGGAGAAGAAGATTTCGGAGTTGGGGGATAAGGGGCTGTTTGTGAAAGAGTTAGAAATGGCCTTGCTGGCGGGTGAAATTGATTTGGCAGTACACAGTATGAAGGATATGCCGGCAGATTTGCCGGATGGGCTTGTGCTTAAGTCTGCAGGGCCTCGAGAAGATGCTCGAGATGTGATGATTGGGCGGACATCTGCCCAGTTTGAAGAGTTGCCTGCCGGGGCTGTGGTGGGAACGTCTTCACTGCGGCGGATTGCTCAGTTGACCCGGCGGCGGCCGGATTTGACCTATGCCATGGTGCGGGGGAACTTGAATACCCGGTTGAAGAAGCTGGAAAACGGTGAGTATGATGCCCTGATTCTGGCAGCAGCGGGGGTTCACCGGTTGGGGTGGAAGGATAAAATTACTCAGTATTTTGATGCGGTCACCGAAAATATTCCTGCTGTTGGGCAGGGAATTTTAGGCATCGAGTTTGCTGCAAATAATCCCCTAGCCGTTCAGGTCGCAAAGGTGCTATGTCACCCAACAGTAGAAACCGTAATGACAGCTGAACGAACGGTATTAAAAGCCTTGGCCGGAGGCTGCCAAACGCCGTTAGGCGTGTTTGCATCTCCACACCCTGATACACCCGGTAAGTTTTTGCTCACTGGGGTGGTGTTAAGTGTGGATGGGGCAGATGTCGCTGAGGCGTCTTTAACGTTTGAAGCCTCAAGTGCTAACGGTTCAGGCAAAGCATTGGCTCAAACCCTCTTGTCTGAGGGGGGACAAGCAATATTAGATCGCGTATTGCAAGCGACGCCTTAAGGGCTAATTTTCCAGCAGAAATGTTACCGGGCCATCATTGACGAGATCGACCTGCATCATGGCGCCAAACTCACCGGTTTGGATCTTAAGGCCAGAGCTGCTTTGGAGGCGTTCTACCAAGGATTGGTAGAGGTGTCGGGCTGCAGTGGGGGGCATGGCGTTGTCAAACCCAGGGCGGTTGCCTTTGCGGCAGTCGCCCGCTAAAGTGAATTGGGAAACCACCAGAATGCCACCGTTAATATCTTTGACCGAGCGATTCATTTTGCCCGCCTCATCGGCGAAGATACGTAGATTGAGAAGTTTTTTGACGAAGTAGTCCAGCTGATCCGGAGAGTCGGTTTTCTCCACACCAAACAGCACGAGGAGCCCTGGACCAATCTCGCCGGTAATCTTGTCGTCCACAGTAACTTTAGCGCGAGAGACGCGTTGTAAAACAGCTTTCATAGATGCTTATTTAGTGCCGGTGGAACCAAAGCCCCCCGCACGGACCAATTCTTTTTGATCCTGTTCTACGGCTTCTGCGGCAACTTCATCCCACCGCACTTGGGTGACGGGGGCGATGATGAGTTGAGCGACACGCTCGCCGGGTTCGATGGTAAAGGCTTGTTGGGACAGGTTGACCAACGGGACTTTCACTTCATGTCGGTAGTCACTGTCGATGGTGCCGACGGCATTAATAAGCGTGATGCCGTGTTTGATGGACAGGCCGCTACGGGAACGAATTTGGCATTCATACCCTTCTGGTAATAGCATAATTATGCCGGTGGGCACCAGGGTCCGTTCCATGGGTTGTAAGGTTATAGGCGCTTCCAGAGCTGCTCTCACATCCATTCCGGCGGAGCCAGGGGTAGCGTAGGCCGGTAACTCTTTTGGTGCGTGAGGCAAACGGTGAACTTTGACGAAAACAGGCTTATCCATAGTATTTGGGGACTCCTCTCTCTGGTATATTTTTTGTTTTAACTCTCATTGGCTATTGCTATGAATATCATCACGATCCCGCAGGAGGTCCTTCACTTCGTTCAGGACGACGGGGAGTTTAAGCGGGTACCGTCGCATGGACAGTTTGGGCCGTTTTTTCAATAAGCTGGTAGAAGCTGGCGGGATCCAAGCTGGCGCCGCCTACTAATGCGCCGTCAATGTCGGGTTTTTTCATCAGTTCTTCAATATTGTCTGGTTTGACGCTGCCACCATACAATACCCGGGTGTTGTCCGCATTGGCTTGAGTGTTAAGGGTTTGCCGGATAAGGGCACAGACCCGATTGGCCTCATCAGCTTCGCAGACCTTCCCCGTACCGATAGCCCAGACAGGCTCATATGCCAGAACGATGAGGGGAAAATCTGTAGGCGCCAGCCCTTGGACAGCGGTAATCACCTGAGTCTTGATGACCTCATCGGTTTGACCGGATTCCCGTTGTTCCAGGGTTTCTCCGACGCAAACCACCGGGGTAAGATTGTGTCGGAGCGCTGCTTGCGTCTTTTGATTGACGGACTCGTCAGTTTCACTGTAGTACTGACGCCGCTCGCTGTGTCCTACCAAGATCAGGGGAACCGACAAATCGGTGAGCATCCGGGCAGAGACTTCTCCGGTGAAGGCGCCATTCTCTCGGCTTTCCATGTTTTGGGCGCCGATGCGAATTTGCTGGGAAGCACCCAGTTCATCGACTACCTGCATAGCGGTGGAAAGTGCCGTAAAAGGTGGGAAAAGAGCGATTTGAGGGAGTTGATTGGCATTAGGAAACCCGCTGAGACTGGTATGGAGTGTTGCCAAAAAGTCCCGGGTTTCACCGGTGGTTTTGAACATCTTCCAGTTACCGGCAATTAGGGGGACGCGGCTAGGGGATGAGGTCATGGGGTTTATATCCTCTCTCTCAAAGTATAAAGGGCGTCCCATTGAAGGGACGCCTTGATAAACTTAAATGTTATGCGGTGACGGGGAGTTTGCTGGCTACCATTTGGGCGAGTTCGGCCAGGCGGTTGCTGTAGCCCCATTCGTTGTCGTACCAACCCACCACCTTCAATAGATTGTCACCCATGACCTGGGTGAGTTCCGGATCAAAGATGCTGCTGTGGGGATTACCAATGAAATCGGAGCTGACGAGAGGGACTTCGCAGTATTCCAAAATACCTTTGAGTTCTCCGTGAGCAGCTTGTTTAAATGCGGCGTTCACTGCTTCCACCGTCACCGGTTTTTTGGTGGTGAGGGTGAGGTCTACCAAGCTAACATCAACGGTAGGCACTCTAACTGCAAAGCCGTTAAGCTTACCCACCAACTGGGGTAACACCAAACCAATAGCTTTGGCCGCACCAGTGGATGTAGGGACAATATTCATGGCGGCGGCGCGGGCGCGACGCAGGTCGGAGTGTGGGGCGTCTAACAGGCGTTGATCACCGGTGTAACTGTGAATAG
>JAHQWC010000063.1 GCA_019634025.1 Vampirovibrio sp. | reverse complement strand
TCTGACATTCGAGCGAACTCCGGAGAAGCGTCCAGTTTTTCCGCCAAATATTCCGCATGACCAATGTCCCGGGCAATAGACTGGCGGAGCAGATCCGCACCGTAAGTCTTAAACGTCATCCAAACCTTCAGGGCCTTGAAGTTCCGGGAGAGCTGAAAGCTGTATTCATTCAGGTCCAGGCGCTCAAACTGGCTGGCATCGGTACTCAGGTAGTCGGCGGCTTTGTAATAGGTCTGCCGCATCTGCCGCCAGTTTTTCACCATGGCGCATCCGGCTTCATAAGGCTGATACAACCATTTATGGAAATCAATGGCGACTGAATCGGCCCGATCCATCCCGTTGTACAAGGCCTTCTTTTCCGGCACCGCTGCCGCCAAACCGCCGTAGGCGCCGTCCACATGGAACCAAAGGTCATACTTTTCACACAGATCTGCCAGGGGGTTAAGCGGATCAATGGCCCCAGTATTCACCGTACCGGCATTGCCCACAATGCAGAAGGGTCGTAAGCCGTCTTTCAAGTCTTGTTGAATAGCCGCTTCCAAGGCCACTATGTCGATGGTGCAGTTTGGTAAGCTGGGAATTTTTCGGAGGTGATTCGTCCCAATCCCCAACTGCTGAACACTTTTATCCATACAGCCATGCACCTGATCCGAGGTATATACCACCATCGGCGGCAGGCCAAACAGGCCCTGCTCGTTAACAGCTTCAGGCGCCATTAAATTCCGGGCAATGGTCAGGCAGGTCAGGTTGGCGGCAGACCCGCCACTCACCAACACACCGCCAATGTCTTGCTCACCTTCTTGAGAATAACCAATAAAATCGGCGCCCCATTGGACGACACGCTGTTCTAACTCACTAAGAGCCGGGGCTAAATGCCATTTACCACCATTCTGGTTGATAGCGGCAGCCATCAGCTCAGCCAGAATAGAAATTTGGTTGCCACAGGTCATCACATAGGCATACATATGGGGGCCGATATTCAGGGTAGCCGTATCCAGGACCTGAGCTTTCACCTGTTGGAGAAGTATTTCTGGATCCATGCCGGATTCCGGCAACGCTTCGTCAAACCATTGACGAATTTCTGGGGGTGAAACGCCGGCATAGGCATTATCCGTGGGAAGAGTTTTATAACGCTGAAGAACCAGCTGAACGGTCTGCTGAAGAAGCGCCTCAAAGGTGTCCAAGGAAGCATCCAGAGGAGAGTGATTCACATTTTGGGCGGTGGCGGTGCTGGAGGGCGCCGCAAGTGTATTCAGAACCATGAAAGCGCTCCTGATCAGGAAAAGGGATCTGGTGAGAATATTTTACCTAAAACCAGACGCTTACTTGAATTGCTCGCACGACTTTTGATGCTCACCGGTGCTGGGATACTTCTGCAGGTTCTGCGGAAACACCACCGACATCTGGCTGATCACAAAATGCTCTAGAACACCTGTCTTTGTCAAAACACCTGTGTTAAAGGAGTCTTCGCCGTAGATATCTAACTGTTGTCCTTTTTCAGGCATGTCGGCTACTCCGGCCAGGCGAATTCTCACAGCCTCTATCGGAAGGGGTTTGGTTAGATTCCCTTCCAACCAAGAAGCTACATAACCACCGTAATCCCAGCCCAACCCAGTAAAGTCAAAGGGACCTTCATTCAGGGCAACCAGCTTCTCCGCCGTGGTGCCTATGTTGATGCCTTGCTCGGTATGCCAGGCCGATGCGGTATCAAACCATTGGACCCGTACAGGGAACTGCTTGTTTTGAACATCCCCCCACATCACTTCCAGGGTTTTGGTGGGGTCGTCTGCAAACAAAACCGTGCCGGGTTCACAATAACCCTCACCAACAGAAAACCCGCCAGGCTCTACATTTTCTGCACCATACGCAGCCAGTAAAGAGGCCTCTGAACTATCGGGCTTTATTTCCCCCACCTGCTGCCCAGGAATCACTGCCATAGGATCCGCCTTTACCTCAGCATCTTCCAGACCACTGCCCTCACAAGCTAAAGACCACGGAACAATGGTCATCGCAAGTACACATAACACCGGTGTAAAAAACCGTTTCATGCTCATCTTCCTGCTCATCATAGTCTATTTCTATTCCTCTAGCCCTTATTAAAATTATTTTAGTTTCTCGCCTTTATATTCGCCGGTAAGGGTTTTCAGGAAGGCAATAAGTTGGGCGGTTTCCTCATCGGTCAGGGTCTTACCGGTTTGAACCCGCGCCATGGTTCTAACAGCCTCCTTCAAAGTCTTGGCAGAACCATCGTGAAAGTAAGGAGCGGTCAGGGCAACGTTGCGAAGGGTAGGAACCTTAAAAACATGACGATCATCCTCGTTTTGAGTAACGTTAAACCGTCCCATATCTGCTTTGGTAAGCTTGCCACCGCGTTCCCTAAAGTAGTTGTGCTTTCGTCCCATTTTTTCAAAGGACAGGCCTCCCAAGGTTTTTCCTGCATGGCAGGCGGTGCAGTTATTGGCCTTAAAAAGCGCATACCCTTTACGCTCAATTTTGGTCAAGGCGCTGGCGTCTCCGGCGAGATACCGGTCAAAAGGTGAATTGGGGGTAACTAAAGTTTGTTCAAAGCCAGCCAGGGCATCCCGAATGTTATCCCCCGTCATCTCTCCCTCATAAATCACCTGAAAGGCCTGGACATACTCGGGATCCTTACTGAGCTTCAGGACAA
This sequence comes from Vampirovibrio sp., assembly GCA_019634025.1. GTDB lineage: Bacteria > Cyanobacteriota > Vampirovibrionia > Vampirovibrionales > Vampirovibrionaceae > JAHQWC01. Next base: position 6,027 of record JAHQWC010000063.1, on the reverse strand, counting down.
CCTCATCCCAATTCGCGCCCATCTTGATGCCGGTGTGAATCGGATCCTTCGCCTGGGTCACCAGATCTTTAGCACGCCCATCCCAAAACTGAGCAATGCTGTAGGTTGCGTTAAAGACGGTGGGAGCGTTAATAGGGGCTGTTCTTCCACCAATACCACTGCCGAACTGGGTTTGATCGGCGCCACCTTTTTGTAAATCATGGCAACTGGCACAACTCATGGTATTAATGGCTGATAACCGAGGCTCATGAAACAGTTTATCGCCTAAGGTGGCTTTGGCCTCTGAAATATTGGGGGAAATGGTGGAGATGGGCTGGACGATTTCACCGTTGTGCTGCGTACTGCTATCGGCGGTGGAATAGAACTGCCCCCGCACGTCGGTGATCCAGGCCAAAATATCGGCTTGTTCTTCCTGGGTCAGGTTGGCGTCCCAGTGTAATTGTCTATAGCGCAGTGGTGGCATGGCGCCGCTGCGGATGACCCCTTCCAGCCGAGCCAAAACAATTTCATCGGGAATACCATTTTTACGGAAGACGTCCTGAACAAAATCCAGGCGACTATTCCCCTTCATGACATCGGCTTTAATAATTTGGTTGGCAATGGGCAGACTGGCGTAAAAGGGCTTACGGGTATAGGCAGAGTGACAGTCCATACATTTTTGACGAAATACCGGCGCCACTTTTTGCAAACGCTTGTTGGGCAAGGCATTAACCAATGCATCAAAGTCCTTTGACGAATCAAAATGCAAAAAATTAGACAGGGGAAATGCCAAAATCACCATGAAGATGACGAGAGGAACCATCAACCGTTTTTTCATGAATATTGTCTATTACCTTGCCCGGTAAGTAAGCCTGAATACAGTCACCCTATTGTAATCAGAGTTTTCTAAAAATCAACCTAGCGAATATTCAACACAATATTCGCCGGACGCGTATAGAGGAGGCGAAGGGTTTCCAGGTCTCGTGGAGATGGGGAAAGCATGGCGTCTGTCCGCAATGCGTTTTCCGGATGCATTATATCCTGTTTGTCCAAGCTTTCAGCTTTCAGGCCCAATGCATGACCCATGTGATGTGCCGTTAGATTTGTGAGCAAGGTTTGGGTTTCAGCGTCGGTTAAGGCGCCATCTCTCAGGTGTCCAAGTACTCCTAATCCCAAATAAATCTTGGACTCGTCCGCCACAAACTTCACCTTCTGATACTGACGATATTGCATCGCAGCATTCACAGCCTGAGGCGCCAAGGCAAAATACCCCGGCGTAAACGCAGCAGCCATACCAATAGCCCGGCTAAGCTTGGTTCTTTTTGGCGGGGTGTAATCGGCATAGTGTTGGCTCAATTCACCAAGGGTTTCAGGGGTTGCATAGCGGTCGGCTGCATCTACAGCCCAATGAATTCGAATATCAGCAGCCTCTGGATTCTTCACTTCTGAAAACTGAACAAAACCCTGGGTCGCATCTTTCCAACGATTCAACCCAGCCAGCACCGCCTCACCATACTCAGTTTTATAAAGCGTGTTCAGAGCTTCCGCTTCTTCATCCTCAAAATCCTCCGGCACATCAATATAGACCCGCAACGGAAAACTCGCCCAGCGAACCACCTTACCGCCGGTAACTTTGAAAACGGCGTCAATGTAATTCGTAGGACCAGCTTGACTAATATCTGCCAGAGTTTGAGAGATAGATGTGTCAGCACTTTCAGTAACACCAGCACCCATAACCTCCGCATATAGTAAGTTCACCCGCTCATTAACAGGTCCTTCTTTGGCAGCACCATAAACGCCGGCTTCAAGCTCAGAAAGACGCTCTACCATAGGCTGTTCTGGCTGACTATCAACCGCCATCTGGGTTTCCATTTGTGCAATTTTTTCAGTCAAAGACAGAGGTGCAGATTGAGGCGGCTGTGTTTGCTGAACCGTAAACGAAGAAGGTCCGTTTGTTCCTTGTAAAAATTGGTTTGCTGCCACTTCTTCTCCAGGTTTACCAGGCTGACCTCCCTGCAAAATTTTATCCGCCTTAGCAGCTATATCTGGTGTGTTTTGAATCGAAATCGCTTTATCCGTAAAGACTTTTTTGTCAGGCATATCAGGTGTCTGCATCGCTGCGCCTAAATAGACGTTAGCTAACGATTTTTGAATCACGGTATTGTTGGGTTCAATGCCGTGCGCCTCTTCCATAAGGGGAATGGCTTCTTGAAAGCGTTGTTCATAGGCCAGATCATTGGCCTGAGCCAACAGCGCGTTGGCCAAACCTTTTTTGAAGGCCGGTTCATTGGGATCTAGGCGAATGGCATCTTCAATCAGGTGGCGGATTTCAGAATAGTCTCTTGCTTCTTGGTCTTTTAAATCCATGGCCCGGTAAAACTGGTTGGCTGCTTTGGCTTGGCTGACGACTTGGGTCCGTTGAGGTAGAAGTGCCAAGGAATTATCAAACTGTTTATCGGCTGCATCGTACTGTTTTTGGGTTTGCAGGTTTACACCATAATTAAAGTACAGAACAGCTAGGTTTTTTTTCAAGGTGTCATTCAGTGGACTGCGCTTGACGATTTGCTCATACAAGCCAATAGCCTCCGGGTAAGACTCCTCACCCGCCAACTGATTGGCTTCCTGGACCATGGTCTGGAGGCTCTTAAGGGGTTGAGGGTTCTTGGGTGCCTGTTGGGCGTTACTCGGTGGGACGGTGTAAACAGCGCAAAACATCGTCAGAAAAAGTGCTAGAAGGAGATTCTTTTGATGCGGCATGTTCATCATGTGTTTCTATTGTTATGTTTCACTGGATGCTTTATTGGTTAGAGCGTTACAACATGGGTTCCGGCGGATTATACCCCGAACCAGAAGATGAAAAAATGAAATGAAATTATGTTGGGATTGTGTTTAAAGCACGTTGCAATTGAGGGCGATCCAGCAACTTTTGCACCATGCCTACAGTATGACGCAAAGACTTTTCTTGGAAGCCCCCTCGGGTTACTACTTTAGCAATATCCCGGATGGTGGGCAGTATTTTGGCTGCTACCAGCTTACCGTGGACATAATGGCGGTTATCTGCCAAGCCTTCCATCACAGCCAAGGCCAGATAATCGGTAAACATTTCAAAAACTTCCATAGAATGATCTGCCTTGGAGTATGAAGCTAAACGAGAGGGGGCATTAAGCGGACATGAAATGCTTCCAATACCTATAGTTGTGTCTTCATTTTCAATTTTTACCACCTCCGTAGCGCCAATGACCTGTTCTTTTAAGTCCAGGTACAGTGCATACAAAAATTTGTCATTAAAGTGAAGGACCTTGTCCATATCGGCTCGTTGGAACAGTAGCAGCTGCTTTTGGATGAGATAGTGCTCAACTTCCTCGGTGGAAATAAGGAACCCGGCAAAGCAACTCAGCTCAAAGAGCAGCCGGTCATATATATTGTGGGTAATCTCCTTGTCTTTTAAGTCCGGGTCCATTCCTGATGCGCCGGTATCTGTAAGGGAGAGGGCGGTTGCTTGAAATCGGAACGATACCCATATAAGCGGGATGATCTCCGACATCATTAGGGTGGAAATAAGCTGATCGCTCAGCAGAAATGCTTTATCCGAGATAGGATCTCGGTTTGGGTCAGGAGTATATTGTCTTAAGCGCTTATACATAAGTTTGAGTAGTATCTATAGCAGGCAGATTGATTATTTAATGCTTATTGTAACTGATGTAGGAAATGCCTTTAACCTTGAGATTTTTGAGATGGAAGCCTCCTTGTTGGTGCCTGCTCTCTTTTTAGTGCCCGATCTCTTTCGGCGAAAGCGTGTCCTTGCTATATAATAATCTGAATCTCTTCTGGTGGTAATACGCATATTCGTATTTATTTAGAGGCTTTGTCTCTGCAGTAAATAGGGTGTATTTCTGTCCCACTAGGCTTTTTTAGTTTCTGTTACTTCTTACCAACCTAATATAAATGTCGTAATTCTCTATAAACACCTTGTTTTACATCTGATTAATAGAAAGTCATCACTCTTGGATACTTCTAGTACCGCTGCCTCTAAATCTATTTTACAAATTGATGGGTATCAGCCACAGCAAATAGAGCCTGTGTGGCAGCAACAATGGGAAAGCGCAGGGCAGTTTGCTACTGATACGGTTGATACAAGTAAACCAAAGTTTTATGCGTTGTCCATGTTTCCTTATCCGTCAGGCAGACTTCACATGGGGCATGTGCGCAACTATACCATTACCGATGTCATTGCCCGGTTTAAAAAAATGCAGGGACACAACGTGCTACACCCCATGGGTTGGGACAGTTTTGGGTTGCCGGCTGAAAACGCCGCCATCCAAAACGGTATTCCTCCAGCAGAGTGGACTTTTAGCAACATTGACTATATGCGCAGCCAATTAAAGCGTCTGGGCTTTGCCTATGACTGGGACCGTGAGGTGTATACCTGCCGAGAAGACTATTACAAGTGGACCCAATGGCTCTTTTTGTACCTGTATGAAAAGAACCTGGCTTACAAAAAAGAAGCGCCGGTAAACTGGTGCGATGAGTGCCAGACGGTGCTGGCCAATGAGCAGGTGATTGATGGTCGCTGCTGGCGAGATGACTCGACGGTGGTCCGCAAGTATTTGTCTCAATGGTTTTTTAAGATTACCGCCTTTGCCGATCGTTTGCTGGAAAACCTGCCCAACTTGGATGGCTGGCCGGAGCGAGTGACGTTGATGCAGAAAAACTGGATTAACAAATCTTACGGGGCCGAGCTTGAGTTCCCGGTGGATGGTGCCAACATCAAAATCCCCATTTTTACCACCCGCCCCGACACAGTGTTTGGGGTGACGTATATGGTGCTGGCGCCGGAGCACCCCTTGGTAGATCGATTGGTAACACCAGACCATCAGGAAGCCGTAGCGGCCTACCGAAAGGCTTCTCAACAAAAAACCGAAATTGAACGGACCTCAACAGACAAAGATAAAACCGGTGTTCCTACTGGGTCTTACGCCATCAACCCATTCAATAACGAAAAAATTCCGGTGTGGGTTGCAGACTATGTTTTGCTGGAATACGGAACCGGTGCCGTCATGGGAGTACCTGCCCATGACGAGCGGGATTTTGCTTACGCCACAAAATATGATCTACCCATTGTCCGAGTCATTGAGAACCCCGGTACGGTTGGCCTCCCCTTAAACGAAGCCTACACAGAGCCGGGAGTCATGATCAACTCCGGCGAATTTTCAGGGCTGGAGAACGAGGCTGGGAAACAAAAAATTATTGAATATGCCGAAGCAAAAGAACTAGGTCAGGGGCGGGTCCAATACAGATTAAGAGATTGGCTGGTTTCCAGGCAGCGCTATTGGGGCTCACCCATTCCCATGATTTATTGCGAGGATTGCGGCACAGTGCCGGTGCCGCAAAAAGATTTACCGGTGGTGCTACCGACAGATGTTGACTTTCAGGTGAAAGGCCGGTCGCCGTTATCGACGTCTCCGACGTTTGCCGAAACTTCATGCCCAACCTGCAGCAAACCTGCCCGGCGCGAAACCGACACCATGGACACCTTTGTGTGCAGCTCCTGGTACTACCTGCGGTTTGTAGACCCTCTCAATACGGAAAAGCCCTTTGATCCGGCGTTGGTCAAAAACTGGCTGCCGGTGGATCAATACGTCGGCGGCATTGAGCATGCCATCTTACACTTAATGTACTCCCGATTCTTTATGATGGCGCTGCACGACGGCGACTGGACCGGCGGGGACGAACCCTTTGGCCGGTTGCTGACCCAAGGCATGGTGCTGAAAGACGGCGCCAAAATGAGTAAATCCAAGGGCAACGTAGTCGACCCGGATGAAATTATGAAAGAATACGGGGCCGATACTGCCCGGTTCTTTATTCTAAGCGACTCGCCCCCGCAGACGGACTTTGACTGGAAAGAATCTGCAGTGGAAGGCTGCTACAAATTCTTAAACAAGGTTTGGCGCACGGTCACTGAGAAAAAAGCCGCCATCCAACTCAATCGGCCCGTGGTTCAGTATGACGATTTGAACGGTACCGACCGCGAGCTGTATCAATGGACCC